>NZ_JBMPPJ010000005.1:0-377253 GCF_049339865.1 Undibacterium sp. TC9W
AAGAAATGGACCATGCCTATACAACACTGGCGACAGGCATTGAATCGCTTTGATATAGAATTTGGGGAGCGCATCAACGCTCACCAATAGTTCCGGGAGAACTTACACAGATTTTTTTACAGGCTCCCTCAACCTTACCAGCACCTTTCAAATAATACTGACTAACTTCGGGGTGAAAAGGAAACTCAATCCAACGCTGTAGTTTCTCTTTCAATTGAATTTTGGTAATGTGTCCATATTTCTCCAAAGTAATGCAATCTAATACTTGCTCCTTTAAAGAATTGATTTGTTTTTGCCTGGCTTCTTGAATTGCTTGTCTATTAAATTTGTATATATCTTCCGAGGTTTTCGCTCTTGCATCAAAGTCATCATTGGCGACATCCCAATTACACATTATGTAACCGGTGTCATCAATTGAGAAGTACTGCCAAACGTCTTCATCAATAGGGTTTATAAGCAGTTGCGTTCCACCAGATCCTATTGGGAAATTGTCACCTTTGTTCAGATTGCAAACGCCACAGATCCAAATATAATTCTCCCACTCCATTGCAAGATGTGGAAAATCTGCCTTTGGCTTAAAGTGATCAACCTGTGAAGCTTCACTGCTACCGCAAAACATACAGCGCTCACCTGGGCCAGCGAGTGTCCTTAAAGAAACCAACACCGACCTCTCAAACCATACAGTAGTGCGAGACGCTTTGTAGACGTCTTCAGCCCTTTTCTTAGGATCGGGAGACGAACTAATTTCGGTTGTTTTTTCACTCAATTTAGTCAATGCCTTATCGGAAAGAGTCGGTCGAGATAAAAAATTTCGCATTATCCCTCCAACTCAGATACAGGCTCCAGCGCAATTTCAAGTTGCGCTTTTAGACTATGGAGTTCTTCCTCTTCCGTTTTGGGAAGTGTACCAACGGCTTTCTTTTTTGCAGTCAATCTTTTCCATCGTTCAATTTGATCGTTTGCCCATTTTGATCTTGTAGTATCGAGACCAAAAGCAGAACCAAGAAGTGTCTTTTCTGCTCGCCCCCAACGAATCTTCTCGTATTCATCTTCATTCAATAAACGGGGTTCACGTTCTGTATCGAAAAGTGAAGGAAGTACGAATATTCCATTTGGATCTGCTGCTTGAGCAACCAAAGGGCTATGTGTCGTTACCAAGAATTGAATTTTCGGAAAATGCTTCTTTAACCAAATTGGTATATCTTTTTGCCAGGATGGATGTAGATGAGCTTCTATTTCGTCAATTAATACAACGCCAGGGCGGTCGACAATTATTTCACCGGTTGAATTTGTCTTAAAAAGGTTGGGATACCCGTAAACCTCATAAAGTCCATGAATGATATCTAAAATAGTAGCGTAGATACTACGGCATCCATCGCTAATATCTCTCATAGGCAATTCAATTCCCCTAGTGTCAGTAACATACACATGGTCTACTGAAAGGCGACTGATTTTCATATTGTATGGAAGCAGTCCATCGCCAAGAAGCGCCGTAATTGAGTCAAGCAGCATAGCGAGGTCCGGTATTTTCTTCTCAAGTGTTCTTGAGTAATTTTTTCTTAACCATTCTTCACTTTCACTTAAGGCGGCGTCTTCCCGGAATAAAGTAACGTATCGTCCAACAGATCCCCCTTCAGTTGCATATCGCATTGATTCAGAAGAGCTTCCAGATAGCCTACGCATGGGACCATATCCTGCCGAAAACCACCCATATGCCTTCGGGTTCCAAGGACCACGTTCTGCAGGTTGAAGCCTTGTACCTTTCGCTGAACGTCTTTCAATTGGTTTAAAAGTCGGAGAAGAATTTGATTCAACTGTATCAATCGTCCATTTCACACCAGCGTCAAATGAATCCTGAGGGAGTTTCCCGGTAGATTTAACCAAATCTTGACCAGACTCCCATGCAATAGATATTTCCGCCTCAGCTTTTTTCTCGCCATGACTTATCCATCCTAAGTTGTTACCAATCAACTGGCGACCAGAATCTGGCCCCATTAAAGAAATTGCTATCGCTTTCAAAAGCGTTGATTTTCCAGAAGAATTTCCTCCTAAAAAAACTGTCCATCCTGCTAATGATTTATCAGGTCGTTCAAAGTTAAAATTCAAACTTCTAAATGAACGTACATTTTCAAGTTTTAAGGATTTTACATACATGAATTACTCCCTGAATCTTCGATTTACAAACAATTTAAATCAAACACATCATTCCATTTCATAGCATTTCGTTAGGTTCTGACATTACGACAACTCCAGACAAAAGAAAATGTATGAATGCAAGACCTGACCACGCGCCCTTAGAAAATGTATGAATGTTAGACCCCTTGCCGGTACTGATACAAGAAGTTTGGTGAGATGCTGATGGAGTTGTTGTTCGAAACAAAGCGCCCAGCATCGTTTTTGCTATTAAGCATCTTTTCAGTCCGCTTTTACAAGCGATATTCCTGCATCAGTTGGCATAAGGTTTTTACGACTTTTCGCTTTCACGAATCGATCAAATATTCTTCCTAACTCAATGAATGGTTTTTCTACCCATCGATAGCTTGCAGACGCAACTACAAGCGAAATACTGAGGACGACAGCAAACAGCACGCCTTGGACTGCCAGTGGATATCGCTGGACAATCGCCGACAGTGCAGGACTCATATCATTGAGCAGGTAAAACTGGACAATTACCAAGACTGGCCAATGGAACAGGAAAAGGCTATACGAAACCTTTCCTAAATATCTGGCCCAGGCTTGTCTCAGCAGCGCAGTACCAGGTTGGCCGCGTTCATGGACCACGTACGAAAGAATGAAGAAACAAAAGGGAATTTCTGCAAGCAGTGTCCACCTTCTATCATCATAGAACATAAATGTTGACTGGAATATCCACAGCTGGGGAATGAGGCCGAATCCTAATAGCGCGCCCCAGAACAACGGCCGCCGCAGTCGCCCCAGCGCTGTCATCCATGTTGTTCCATATTCGCCAACGATTAGTCCTGCATGGAACAAGACTAGGGAGCGCATGAACTCGACGCGCAGGTCCCAAGGTGGCATGGGCACGATAAAGATCATCGCCATCAACAAAACAAAAATAGCGAGATTGGTGATTTTTCCCGTTCGAGTGGAAATGAAATAAAGCAGTGGGAAGACCAAGCTACATCCCATCTCGATATTGATGGACCACAGTGGAGCCTGCAGGAAAAAATCCCAGAAAAAAAGTGTCCTCACCAGCATGGCAATGTCTGCATTGGACGGACTGCCTGTTAGCAAAGCAACGCCATAGGAAACAAAAACACTAACCCACATTGCCGGTACGATTCGAAGGACTCGCCGGACGACATAGGCTGGCCAGCCAATCAGGAGTGATGCGGTCTCGTTCTTGAGTTGCAGCCCCAGGACGAAGCCGCTCATGATGAAAAAGAGAAGGACCGACGCACGCCCATTAAACACCGTATGAATCAGCCAGTGTGTAATTGGTTGGACGCCCGGGTACGTATTGAATATGCCTGGCTTGGCTTCAAAGAAAAACCAAAAGCAATGTTCAATTACAACCGCTAGTGCAGCTAGCCCACGCAGTGACTCTATTTCTTGAAAGAAACCTCGCTGAGAACTGTTGAGTGACACATTGATATTCTGCATCTGATAACGTCTTTATGACTATCCAAAATGAATTATTAGGGTGTGCAATATTATCTGCCAGCATTTTGAAGGGACAAAAATGGTTAGCATTAAGTTTCTCTTGTTCGTTTATGTTCTAGTGTCAAAATTTTTCATTGTCTTTCTTTCCTTCATTGATTTATCACTAAATCAATGACGATTTTTAATTGGTACTTCCCAATAAGAAGGCGCGTCACCGGGCGCATCCATGCATTGCCGTATGATCCCGTCGGCCATACGTACAGTACTGCCTATAGAATGAACCTTGCCGTCAAAGTGACGGCTTTCATCTGGAGGTCTTTCATTACTTAATATCTCTTGGCTTGCTTTTGCAGGTGACGCAGACATTAATAACACTGCTTCTGTGATTATCATCAACACCATCAAGCCAAAAAGCACATGCAATTTGAAATTAGTCTTTTTGAGTAGTTCGCTGTTTGCCTGGCAATTTTTGCAGGGAATTTCTTTGATCTGAACTGGTGCTTCTATTTGTGCTGTGTCTGCCTGCAAATCATCATCAATACATTCTGCATACTTCTTGTCGATGTACTCGCAAGCTTCATTAAATTTGCTGCGTGGAGAATTATCCATTTTGTCAGTATCAAATTTATTTAGCAATTCGCGGTAAATATCGAGCGCAGTCAAATCTGACACGGCCGACAATTCTTTTATTTTTTTGTGATGTCGTCGCGCTGCACTTTGGTCAGAAGTTTTTCTCCATCATTGTTCAGGTTCAAATTTATGACAATGCTGAGAGATGGCCCGACATTTGAATCACCCATCACAATCTGGCCTACATCACCGCTTATTTCATTTTTTGCGCCATTACCAACCTGCGGTTCCTGCCTTAATCAAACTACATGCTTGATATTGAAATTCATTTTTTCAGACCGACAGCAAACTGCTGATAGAAATCGATTCTGAATACGTATTGAAGCCATTCCTTATTTTTACCCAAGATAAAGGGCTGCGATGGGATTTTTAGTCCGCGTAGATGCGCATAACCCATCGTATTCGCACGTTAAAATAAAAAATGCAAATTTGCCTGCAAACTGATGCAAAGTTTTGTGCTGCTTTTCAAGTTGCAGACGCAACTTTCGTAACCATGCCCGTTTTTTGCTATTTTTATTTATTTCTTATAATAAAGTCAATCTAAATGCACAAAAAAAGGCCCTTGATTATTAATCAAGGGCCTTTTCGTATTCATTGGCGGAAGCTGTGAGATTCGAACTCACGAAGGCTATAACACCTCGCCAGTTTTCAAGACTGGTGCATTCAACCGCTCTGCCAAGCTTCCGAGCCGCTTAGTATAACCTGAGTGGCGGGCTTGGGCAAGGATCAAATTTCGAAATGGAAATTTTTATCCAGCAAAGCGAGCAATTGCTGGGGGCTGATGGGGCGGGAATAGAGATAGCCTTGCACTTCGTCGCAACCGGCGTTGATGAGGAAGGCCAGTTGTTCGCGGGTTTCTACGCCTTCGGCGATGACTTTGTGTTTGAGTTGCTTGGCCATCATGATGATGGCGCTGGCGATGGCGCAGTCATTCTGGTCTGTGGGGATGTTGAGGATGAAGGAGCGGTCTATCTTTAGGGTATCGATAGGGAAACGTTTGAGGTATGAAAGGCTGGAATAGCCGGTGCCAAAATCATCGAGGGCCAGCACGACGTCCTGGGCGGTGATTTGCTCCATGATGGCGATGACGCTCTCGGTGCTGTGCATGAGCATGCTCTCGGTGATTTCCAGCTCCAGCCATAGTGGTGAAATCTGGTATCGCTGCAGGGCCTCTTTAACGCGCAGTGGCAGGCTGTTGGTGAATTCTCTCGCTGTGACATTGACTGCGATACGGAACGGCTCTATGCCGCTGTCCTGCCATTCCCTGGCCTGGGCGCAGGCGGTTTCGAGTACCCAGGCGTCGATTTGCAGGATCAGGCCGGTTTCTTCTGCGACGGGAATGAATTCTGCCGGCGAGATCAGGCCTTTTTCTGGGTGTTGCCAGCGTAGTAAAGCTTCTGCACCGATGATTTTGCCGCTTTTGATATCGACCTTGGGTTGGTACTGCAAATAGAATTCCTGGTTTTCCAGCGCCTTGCGCATGCTGGATTCAAGATACAGCCTGCCAGCAATGCTTTGGTTCATGCTGTCACTGTAAAACACAAAACTGCCGGACACATTGCCTGCACTGCGCTTGGCCTTGTACATGGCGATGTCGGCTTTTTGCAGCAAGGCACTGGCGTCATTGCCGTCTTGCGGAAAAACGCTGATGCCTATGCTGGCACCGACGCGCAATTCGTGACCAGAGACGATGAAGGCATCATTCAATGCCTGTAAAAGTTTTTGTACTACCAGGCTGGCATGAAAATGCTGGTTGATGTCGAGTACGGCGATGGCGAATTCGTCGCTGCCGAGACGGGCCACGATGTCATTCTCGCGCAGGGTTAACAAGAACCGGGCTGCGACCTGGCGCAATAACTCATTGCCTATGTCGTGACCAAGCGTGTCATTGATGAGTTTGAAACGGTTCAGATCAAGAAAGATAATCGCAGCGCTGCTGCTGTTTCTTTGTGAGTGCAACAGTGCATTATCGACGAGTTGCCGGAACAGGCTGCGGTTGGGCAAATTGGTCAGCGCATCGTAGTAAGCGAGGTGATTGATTTTTTGTTCTGCTTCCTTGCGGGCAGTGATATCGCTGAGATAGCCTATGATACCTATGGGCAGACCCTGGGCATCACATAATGGTGACAGGCTGAGGCTGGCCCAGAATACTTCACCCGATTTTTTCTTGCGGCGCACTTCCATCTCGCGGCCGCCATGCTCCAGAAAACTGTCATACAGATGAACGCCTGACTCATCTTCATCGTCATACAGGAACAGGATATTGGTACCGATGACTTCTTGCGCAGCGTAGCCAAAGAGTTTTTCTGCGCCACGGTTCCAGCTTAGGATGAAACCTGCCAAATCCATGGTAACAACAGACTCATGAATCTGATCGATGATCTGGGTCTGTTGCCATTGTGCCTGGGCAGATGCCTGCAGCTCCTCATCAAGTTTTGCGCGTTTGGAAAACAGCTTGGCCGTGAGGCTGGCAAGGGTATTCAGTTTTGCCAGGTCGGCTTCGTTGATCTGACCTTTTTTACCGGACAGGATGTAATAGGTTTCTGGTGATGCCATGCAGAGCACATCAGCTTGTGTTTTTTGCTCATCCAGTTTGCCACGGCGAAATACCGCATTGGCGTCACGAAAAACCTCTTTGACTATGCGATTCAAAGCGGCATCAAGCTCCTGGCCTTGCAGGCACAAGACAGCCTCTCCGAGACTGGCACCGACTTCGAGTTCGTCTACCGCAACATGCCTGGTCATTGGCTACATATCCTGGCAAACCTGATTCACCCATGTATATGCAGTGATCATGCAGTCGTAATAATCGTCGGCACTCAAGCCCAGTTCGCCTATCAGGCCAGCATCAAAGTCTTTGAGAGGACGGTCTGCCCTTTCTACCAGATCCAGGCTTTTACCTAGCGCACCTGATTTGTGCAGCAAGGCATCGAGCACGTCTGTATTCAAGTTTAAAGGTTGCAGCACCTCCGCCAGGGGATTGCCGAACAGTTTGTCGAGCAAAGAAAACATGCCGACCATGAAGGCACAATCCAGTTCATCCTTGTTGCCGCCACGCTTGAGGCAAATTGCTTCCATCAAGCTAGCGCGAAATGCGGCGCGCGGCATCAAGGGGTTCAAGCTGCCGCTATGATCTTGCTGGCGTGCATACAGTAATAATTGCAGCCATCTTTGCAACTGCCTGCGGCCCAGCAGATTAATGGCCTGACCAAAGCTGGATACCCGTACGGTTTGCGCAAAGGCGGCAGAACTGACGAGCTTGAACAGCATGAAGGACAGGGTTGCATCTTGTTTGAACAATTCTTCCAGTTCGCGCGATTCTGCATCGCGGGCGACCAGGCCCAGCAATTTCAACAAGCGCGTTCTGGCAGTGGCATCCGCTGCCTTGTTGCTGACGGGTGGGTGAAATGCATAATCACCAGAGAACCATTTAAAACCAGCTTCATGTGCCTGCTCTTGCAAGGCTGCATGAGGCAGCTGTTGCGCCAGGTGATCTCCGCCATGCAGGCGCAACAACAAGGGTTTGATGTGGGAAGGAATACCCTTGCTGCAATCAACACTGATTTTCTTTGCACCTTCCCATATCGCATTATCGTGCGCCTGCAAATCATCAATGATGATGCGTGCGCCATGCGAGTTGAAATACTTGAGCCTGGTTTGCACTTCTTTGTCTTCTGCAGATTTTGCAGGCACACCAAGGACTATACGCGCCAGTGGCAAGCGTGTATCGATGTCTGCCGGGACAAGCAGAGGGTCTGCAATCTTGACCAGAACAGAAATACCAGAGAGCCTGGAAAAGATTTCCTTTTCATGCAAAAACTGGAGCAAAGCAATGACATCGCCGATTGGCAAAGCACCAAAATCAGCTTGAAGTGCAAGCAACTGTTGCTTGCTATTCATCACGGGCAATAAAGTGCCTATTCCACGAGCCAGAGTCATAAAGAAGGACGTCAAATGTTACAAAAATTGGTAGAGATATTAGTTTGGGACTTAACCAATTGCAACAGAATTTAAAGCAACAGGTGAGGTATTTTGATACTTGATGAGTGCAATCTGACACAATTACCAGAATTCCAGCTTAAAACTGCCTGGCTGTTGATTTTTCAACAGGCATATGGATGCTGATACTCAGCTATCAGGATAGGAGATATTTTAGATTTCACCAATAAAGTATGTGGTAAAAATGCCATGCTTTGCTGGGTTCACATCAGGCCCGTATCAGACTCGCATCAGGCAAATAAATTATTCACCACCAAGGAAAATCTGTTGCAGGTCATTCAAAAATTGCTTGCCCAGGGGTGTGGGGCAAATGATTTCATGGTCGCGGTAAAGCAGACCTTTGTTCTCAGCAATCAGCAATTCTTTTTCTATACTGTTGAGCAGCATGCCAGTGCGCTCCTGGAACAAATTAACCTTGAACCCTTGCTGCAAGCGCAGTGCATTCAACATGAATTCAAAACCCATTTCGTCCACAGGAATTTCATGCGACTCTTGCACGCAATTACCAGCAGCCATGGCGTCCATGTAAGCCTTGGGTTGCTTGTAGCGTGCCTGGCGTACTACCCGGTGCGGGAAAGATATTTTTGAATGTGCACCGGCACCTATGCCGAGATAGTCACCAAAGTTCCAGTAATTGAGATTGTGCTTTGATGCCCTGCCCGCTTGCGCATAGGCCGAGACTTCATAATTGCCGTAGCCTGCTGCCGCCATGCGGCCATGGATAAGGTCTTGCATTTCTGCGCTGAGGTCGTCATCGGGTATGGCTGGCGGGAATTTGGCGAAATAGGTATTGGGTTCCAGCGTCAGGTGGTATAGCGACAGATGTGGTAGTGCGAAAGAAATGGCTGTTTCCACATCTTCTCTGACTTCATCCATGGTCTGGCCTGGCAAGGCAAACATCAGGTCAAGATTGAAGTTATCAAAATTCGCCTGCGCGATCTCTATGGCCCTGCGTGCCTCGTCACCATCATGGATACGGCCCAAGGCTGCCAGGTGTCTGGAGTTGAAACTTTGTATGCCTATCGACAAGCGGTTGATGCCGCTTTGGCGATAAGAGCGAAATTTTTCTGCTTCAAAAGTACCGGGATTGGCTTCCATGGTGATTTCTGCATTGCCATCCAGTGGCAACAGCGTACGCACGTCAGAAAGCAATCTGTCCAGGCCAGCCGCCGACATCAGGCTGGGTGTGCCGCCACCTATGAAGATGGTGTATATCTTGCGACCCCAGATCAGTGGCAATGCTGCTTCCAGATCAGCGCGCATGGCATCCAGATAGGCGGACTCATCAAAGCTGCCTTTGACTTCATGCGAATTGAAATCGCAATAAGGGCATTTACGTACGCACCATGGGAAATGGATGTACAGCGATAGCGGCGGTAATTGCGTCAGATTGAGGCTGCCTGGTGCAAGATACTGGCTGGCCACGTCACCGGGTATATTCGATAAATCCGGTGATTTTTTTTGTACAGGCTGGCTTGCCGCTATGGGCTTGATGGGTATCATTTCAGTTTTTCTACAAGGGCGCGCAAGGCTTGCCCACGGTGCGACAATTGATTCTTTTCTGCTGCTGCAAGTTCAGCCACGGTCTTATTCAAACTGTGGATGAAGAAATGCGGGTCATAGCCAAAACCGTTTTCACCACGGGCATCGGCAATGATTTCCCCTGCCCAGACACCGTCAGCAATCACGGGCTGGGGATCAAATTCCGAGCGCACAAAAACCAGCACACAGTAATAATAGGCCGACTTGTCTGCTATGCCAGCCAAATCTGCGATGAGTTTTTGGTTGTTGCGCGCATCAGACTTGGGCTCACCTGCAAAACGGGCCGACAGTACGCCTGGCGCGCCTTGCAAGGCGTTGACGCAGATACCGGAATCATCGGCCAGCGCTGGCAAACCCGTCATGCGCGATGCATGTCTAGCCTTGGTCAGGGCATTTTCGACGAAGCTGGGATAAGGCTCCTCCGCTTCAGGCACGTCAAATTCAGATTGTGCCCTGAGGTCTATGCCCAGCGGTGACAGTATCTGGTAAAACTCTTTGAGCTTGCCCTGATTATTCGAGGCCAGGACTATTTTCTGGTTTTTGCTCATACTCATACTTCCAATCAACTGATCTGCAAACCCAATACTTCTTTTTGCAAGGCGATCAGATCGGCAATACCGTCATGTGCCAGATTCAGCAAGGCATTCATGGTCATGCGGTCAAATGCTTCACCTTCTGCTGTGCCCTGCACTTCAACAAAGTGCCCATGTTCTGTCATGACGACATTCATGTCAGTGTCGCATTGAGAATCTTCTGGATAATCCAGATCCAGCACGGGCTGGGACTGATACACACCAACCGAGATAGCTGCCACAAAATGACGGAGTGGTACGGCGGGAATGACTTCACGCTCTACCAGCTTGGTAAATGCATCATAAGCAGCGACCATAGCACCGGTAATGGAAGCGGTACGGGTACCACCATCCGCCTGGATCACGTCGCAATCGATATGCAGGGTACGTTCACCAAAGGCTTCCAGGTCAAAGGCAGAGCGCAGGGAACGGCCTATGAGGCGCTGGATTTCCTGAGTGCGGCCAGATTGCTTGCCCTTGGCGGCTTCCCTGTCCATACGGCTATGGGTGGAGCGTGGCAACATGCCATATTCGGCAGTCATCCAGCCCTGCCCTTTGCCTTTTAAAAAACCAGGGACTTTATCTTCTATGCTGGCAGTACAGATAACGCGGGTATCACCAAATTCGATGAGGACAGAACCTTCTGCATGCTTGGTGAAATGGCGGCTGATAACCACCGGACGCAATGCGTCCGGTGAACGCCCGCTAGGGCGAAATGAGTTTGACATAATTTAGTTCTTAGAAGTAATGCGTGATGATTTGTGTATCGCGTTGCGAATTTCTGCTATGGCTTTTTCAATTTCAGCGTCATTGAACACATCGCCATCGGTAGTTTCAATTTCTGCATCGACTGGGGCCTGTATGGTGGTCGTGACAGAGCCTATAGGCAAGGTATTGGTCGAGATGATGGTGGAGTTATCCATACGGTCATCGCCTTCCCACATCATGGCCAGCGCCGTGACATTGTCACTTTGCTTGCCAGCGATATCGACAGCCGAGCGTATCAACTCAGGCACGGCACGCACGATGGTGTGATCGTGCAGGCGCTGCGCCAGCATATGATCGGGCAAGACAGACCACAGGCCATCAGAACACAGTAACAGCAAATCGCCAGGCTGCAACACCGCACGGCGTGACAGTTCAACGATAGGTGCATTGGGTGCGCCCAGGCAGTTGAATAGCTTGTTGCGGTCAGGATGAGTATGTCTTTCTGCCGGATCGACCTTGCCCTGGGCAATCAGGGTTTCCAGACGGGAGTGATCTTTGGTGCGCAACAAAATCTGCCCCTGACGCATCCAGTACAAACGTGAATCACCGCAGTGAGCCCAATAGGCATAGCCGTTTTGTATCAGGCAGGCAACGATGGTCGTACGTGGTGTTTCTGGCAAATTATTAATGGCGCGGTAACGATGTATCTCTTGATGGGCCGCCAGGAAGCTGTCTTCCATGAAGCGTTCAGGTCGCCCTATCATAGGGTGAGCCTGTTGCTGGAACAGGTTACCTATGGTTTGCATGGCTATGGCTGCGGCCATTTCGCCCATGATGTGACCACCCATGCCGTCCGCCAGCAAAAGCAAAATCGAATCGCGGGTAAAGCTGTAACCCATACGATCCTGGTTGACCTTGCGGCCACCAATATGACTTTCTTGATAAACGGAAAAACGCATGAGATTTTTAAAACTTTATAATGGTTATTAACACAAACAGGTCTGGAGCGCATACATTTGCTCCAGAGCGTGGCCAGCGACGAACATGCACAGCCAAAACAGCCTTACCAGCTTAATGCAGCCTTACC
Organism: Undibacterium sp. TC9W; assembly: GCF_049339865.1. Lineage (NCBI taxonomy): Bacteria > Pseudomonadati > Pseudomonadota > Betaproteobacteria > Burkholderiales > Oxalobacteraceae > Undibacterium > Undibacterium sp. TC9W. The sequence continues at coordinate 12,160 of NZ_JBMPPJ010000005.1, forward strand.
AACTGAATGCAGCCTTAATTCAGGGTACTTTCCTGTATGGTCGTATGGTCGCTTTCGACTTTTTTTCTTCTTCCAGCAATCAGCGTCTTGAACTTCAATGTCATTTTTTCCATAAAAGTCAGTTCGCGCTGCGGTTGAGCCTGAATCGCCAGGGCTTTTTGCAGGGCGAACACACTTTGTGGCCGCTCCAGCGGATCTAGTTGCAGACACCACCGCACTACCTCTATCAATTCTGAAGAGTATAAACCCTCCAGCTTGCGGTAGTGCCCTTCCATCTTGTCACTGGTCTTGCGCTGATCTGACGGCTGCGGCGGTGCGCCTACCATACAGGCAAAAATCGAGGCGCCGATGCTGTAAATGTCAGTCCATGGCCCCAGATTGCCATTCTTCAAATACAACTCTGGTGCAGCAAAACCCGGAGTATACATTGGGTAGAGCTTGGGTATGTCAGTTTTGAGGGTTTGGCGGGCTGCACCAAAGTCCAGCAAGATAGGCGTACCATCTAAACGAAGGTAGATATTGGCTGGCTTCAAATCCAGATGCAGCAGCTTATTGGTATGCACTTCGCGCAAGCCATTCATGACCTGGTTGAACATACGACGGATGAAGCGCTCTGATACCAGCGGCTTTTCACCCTTATCACGACGGCGCAATATATGTTCTTGCAACGAGCGGCCAGATTCATAGGCCATGACCATATACACAGTCTCATTGGCGCGGAAGAAATTGATAACGCTGACCACATTGGGGTGAGAGATGCGCGCCAGGGCGCGACCCTCTTCAAAAAAGCACTTCAATCCTATGCGGTAAATCGGCAAATTCTCATTCGAGATTGCCGGCACCAGCTCGCCTTGCTGGCGTAAAGCCAGGGAGCTGGGTAAATACTCTTTAATTGCAACTGCGTTGCCATCTTCGTCAGAAGCCAGATATACAATACTAAAGCCACCGGACGCAATTTTCTTTACAATGCGGTATCCGGCAATTTCCAGTCCATCTGGCAGAGGTGCGTTATTTTGTGCGGCCATCAATCGTCCAATTCACTATACAAAACGGATTGTGTTGATTATTGCGGTATTTGTAAAGAATATCCTAGTGTCTAATGCACAATTTAGCCAATCCAATGCACAGTAATACACAGTTCACGCCTTTTTAAGGAATTACCTTGAGCATTTTCAGCATGACAGGTTATGCCAGCAGCACCAATGAAACAGATGCTGGCACCATTACCATAGAGATCAAAAGCGTCAATTCCCGCTTTTTGGACCTGCAATTTCGTATTAATGATGAGTTTCGCTCAGTCGAATCACAATTTCGCGAAGCATTAACGCGCAAGCTGGCACGCGGCAAAGTGGAGTGCCGCTTCAGCTTTGGTAAAAAACTGACAGAAACGCATAATAAAAGCCTCAACACCAGCTTGCTTGAGCAGCTCGCCAGTTTCCAGGTCAATCTGAAACAGCAGTTTCCTGACGCGGCAGCACTGAGCACCAATGAAATTCTACGCTGGCCAGGCGTCATAGAAGAGAGCGAAATCAATGCCGAGTCTTTACAGGCTGCTATCAATGACACCATCAACAAGACACTGGATGCATTCATCGTCAGCCGTGAACGTGAAGGTGCGGCACTGGAACAGGTACTGCTGAGCCGCATCGCTGCAATGGAAGAAATTGTCACCCGCATCACGCCACTGATGCCGCAAATCGTTCAGCAATTCCAGCAAAAGGCCACGACCCGGCTGGAAGAAGCTTTGGGCCTGGCTTTGCAGTCCAGCGGTTCCAATGCCGGCCAGACGATTACGCGCGAAGAAGCGCTGGACCGTATCCGTCAGGAAGTGACCATGTACGGCATACGTGTGGATGTGGCAGAAGAGCTGGCGCGCCTGTCAGCCCACCTGACAGAAACCAGGCATATCTTGAAAAAAGGCGGTCAGGTTGGCAAACGTCTGGATTTCATGATGCAGGAATTGAACCGCGAAGCGAATACTTTGGGCTCTAAAGCAGCATCCAAAGAGTTGTCGGATGCATCCATGGAATTGAAGTTATTCATAGAGCAAATGCGCGAACAAGTGCAAAACCTTGAATAAACAGACGCATTTGCTTATACTCGCGCACTCTTTTTCTTGGGAAATGTTTCAAGATGAAGGTAGGCTAAAGTAACTGGCCTGGCTTTACCTTGTTGTAGGCCCTGATTAACCTTACCGGAGGAACACCATGAATACCAATAATACGACTGCTGGCAGTCTTTTTGTGGTCGCTGCCCCCTCTGGTGCGGGTAAGTCTTCTTTGGTAAACGCCCTGCTGGCGCAGGAACCCGCCATCAAATTGTCAATCTCCTACACAACTCGCGCACCGCGCCCGGGGGAACAAGATGGGCGGGAATACCACTTCACGACGCCAGATGATTTTCTGGCACGTAAAGCGCAGGGTGAATTTCTGGAGTCCGCAGAAGTATTCGGTAATTACTATGGCACTTCACGCATCACCATAGAAGACCAGATGCGCTCGGGTACAGATGTTTTGCTGGAAATAGACTGGCAAGGTGCGCAGCAAGTCAGAAAGCAGTTTCCTGGCGCTGTTGGCATTTTTATCTTGCCGCCATCGATACCTGCACTGGAAGAACGCCTGAAGAAGCGCGGCCAGGATGAACCCCATGTCATTACCAAGCGCATTTTGGCTGCTGGTGGTGAAATGGCGCACTCTCCAGAGTTCGAATATGTTATTATTAATCAAGACTTTGCAACAGCCTTGTCAGAATTGAATGCAATTGTGAAAGCCACGCGCTGCCGATTTGCACAACAGGCAACACGCCACTACGAGCTGTTCACCCAACTTGGCATTCACGCCAATGCGAATTAATTCGCAAACCCAATTTAGTGAAATTTAGTATTAAGGAAAAAATATGGCACGTATTACCATTGAAGATGCATTGAAACAAATCCCTAATCGCTTTCAATTGACACTGTGCGCCACTTACCGCGCGCGCCAATTGCTGCAAGGTCACACGCCTAAGGTAGATTCCAAGGATAAGCCTACGGTAATCGCCCTGCGTGAAATCGCTGAAGGTAAAATCGGTATAGAAATGTTGAAAAAAGTGCCGGTGTAAACCGCCGCATCTGCATTCTTAGCCGCTCCTTCTTCACGCCTTATCCGGCCGGGAATCACAGAATGAACCTCAATGATAGTCATTCATCTCTGGAAAACAAACCGGCCGATTCCAGCTCAGTCGCGCTGGCTGCTGTACGCAGCCCTGCGACTATGGTTAATACCCCTGGCAGCATTAACACCATCAACAAACATACCTCCCATCTGGATGAAATAGACCACATTCGTGCTTCATCAACGAATACCGGTGTCGCCTCCATTACTGCATTAACCAACCGCATCAGCGAATACATGTCGGCCAGCGAATTGAAGCTGGTCAAGGAAGCCTATCGCTTTTCTGATGAAATGCATCTGGGACAGGTGCGCAAGTCTGGCGAACCCTATATCTCCCACCCCATTGCAGTTGCAGAAATCTGCGCAGAATGGAAGCTCGATGTGCAAGCCATCATGGCTGCACTCTTGCATGACGTCATGGAAGATCAGGATGTTAAAAAAGACGAGTTGATCGAGCGCTTTGGTGCTCCAGTCGCGACCTTGGTTGATGGCCTCTCCAAGCTGGAAAAAATAGAATTCCAGAGCCAGATCGAGGCACAGGCAGAAAACTTCCGCAAGATGTTGCTCGCCATGGCAAGAGACGTGCGCGTGATTCTGGTCAAACTGGCTGACCGCCTGCACAATATGCGCACCCTGGACTTCATGTCGGCGGAAAAGAAACGCCGTATCTCGCGCGAGACCATGGATGTGTATGTACCTATCGCGCACAGACTTGGCCTGAATAATATTTATCGCGAGTTGCAGGATTTAGCGTTTTCGCATCTCTACCCTATGCGCTACCGCACGCTCTCAAAAGCGGTCAAGGCAGCGCGTGGCAACCGCCGGGAAGTCGTCAACAAGATCATGGATGCGGTAAAGACGGCCCTGTCCGAAGCTGGCCTCAAGGCCGAAGTGTATGGCCGCGAAAAAACCCTGTACGGTATTTACCGCAAGATGCACGACAAACACCTGAGTTTTTCCCAGGTGCTGGATGTATATGGTTTCCGTATCGTGGTCAGCGATTTCCGTGATAGTTATTATGCGCTGGGCAGTTTGCATGCTCTGTACAAGCCCATGCCGGGCAAGTTCAAGGACTATATTGCCATTCCCAAAACGAATGGCTATCAATCCCTGCACACCACGCTGATTGGCCCTTACGGTACGCCGGTGGAATTCCAGATACGCACGCGTGACATGCATCATGTTGCTGAATCTGGTGTTGCGGCGCACTGGTTATATAAGAACGAAGAAGGCAGCCTGACTGACTTGCAACAGCGCACGCACGCCTGGCTGCAGTCTTTGCTGGATATACAAAAACAGACCGGTGACTCTGCGGAATTTTTGGAACATGTCAAAATTGACTTGTTCCCCGACTCCGTTTATGTGTTCACGCCAAAATCCAAAATTATTGCCCTGCCCCGCGGAGCAACAGCTTTGGACTTTGCTTACACCATCCACACCGATATTGGTGACCAGGCGATTGCTACACGCATTAATCACGAGCCAGTGCCACTGCGTTCTGAATTGAAGAATGGTGATATCGTCGAAATCATCACTTCACCCAATTCGCGCCCTACGCCAAACTGGCTGACTTATGTACGCACTGGCAAGGCCAGGTCAGCAATACGCCATTACCTGCGCACAATCAACCTGAATGAATCGACAGAACTGGGCAAACAATTGTTGGCGCAAGCCCTGGTGTCAGTCAACCTGAACCCTGACCTGCCAGACAGCCTGGTCGATAAATTGCTCAATGAATCCAGCGCCAAATCACTGGATGAAATTCATACCGATATTGGCATAGGCAAGCGCATGGCTGCGTTGGTGGCAAGGCATATACTGGACCTGGTGGAAGATGATTCACCGTCCATCCCCTTCCAGCAATTTGGCGACAAGATCAACAACAAGCGCGACCCCGTCATTATTTATGGCAGTGAAGGTTTGTCGGTGCAATTGGCACCGTGTTGCCTGCCCATACCTGGTGATGGCATAGTTGGTCAGCTCAAGCGCGACCAGGGCCTGGTTGTGCATACAGACGATTGCGAACACGCCAAGCGCCTGCATATCAAGGAGCCTGACCGCTGGATAGACGTGAACTGGGGTGAAGACCTGAACCGCCGCTTTGACTGCCGCATCGCCGTGACGGTGACCAATGAACGCGGTGCCCTCGCCCGCATCGCCGCAGAGATAGGCGAATCAGATGCGAATATCAGCCATGTCAATATGGAAGATGGCGATGCCAATGACATGACCAATATTCACTTCACGATACAAATCGAAGACCGCACCCACCTCGCAAAAATCATGCGTAACATCAAGCATTTGACTGGTGTTACCCGCATTACCAGAGAACACGGATAACACCCTTTGTCAGTGGTCAATGTATGGTCTTGTGCATATTGCGCAAACCCCACCAGACCACGCCTGCAATCACAGGCAGCGATAAGCCAGCCAGCATATCTGGATTAATCGGCAAACCCATAGCCTTCAGACCCTTGCCCGCATAATAGACCAGGCCTGTCATGTAATAGCTGATTGCCACGACTGACAAACCCTCGACAGCTTGTTGCAAACGTAATTGCTGGCCCGCCCTGGCATTCATGCTTTGCAATATCTTGCGGTTTTGCTGCTCCTGTACGATGCCTACCCGGGTGCGCAACAGATCATTGGTATTGGCGATACGTTCTGCCAAAGTTTCCTGCCGTCTTACGATAGCTTCACAGGTGTTCATGGCTGGTGCCAGACGTCTGTCCATGAATTCTCCTATGGTTGGCACCCCCTCTATCCTGAACTCGCGCAATTCGGCGATACGCGACTGCACCAGCTTAAAATAAGCCTTGGAAGCCGCGAAGCGATAACTGTTTTCCAGTGCCAGTTTTTCAGTGCAGGCAGCCAGGTCGATAATTTGCCGCAGCAAGCTTTGTTCAGCGTCTGTCGAATTTGCTTCACCTTGGCCATTGCCCGCCATGGTCATCGCTGCTGTCAGGGTCACCAGTTCCCTCTCTATATCATTCAACACAATAGAAGCATTTTGCGCATGCGGCAAACCCAGCAGTGCCATCATCCTGTAGGTCTCAATCTCCAGCAGCCGCTGTACCGTGCGCCCTGCCTGCTGATCCAGAAAACCATTATCCTTGACGACGAAGCGGCTAAAACCATCTGCCTGTATCAGAAAATCTGTCCACACCTCACCGCGACTCAAGACTTCACTACCTACCGCCACCCCACCCTCAAATATCTGCTTTACCGGCAAAGGTGGATGAAACTCCTGGGTTGCAGGGATAAGGGCCACGTGGGTGGCGACCATGACCTTCTCTTGTAACTCAAACAGCCATTGCTGAGGCAAATGGCGGATGGGTGCATTGGCAAATACCTGTGTCAATTCGGTTTTATGCGGAGCGCTGTCCTGCGGCTCAGCCTGGCTTTCGACAAAGGTATAGGTAGCAAATTCTGTATGGCATTCCCATTTAAGGCGGAAACGGCCAAAATCATGGAAGAAATACTTGGCATCACCCGAGGGGCTAGCCACCGCAAAATGACGGCAAAAATCACCCAGTATGACTTGTTGCGTCAGCAGGTTGTCACCACCCAGATGGGCATCATTCCTGGCAAAAATCGCCAGATGGGTCAGCGTCTCCGGGGCATGCAAGCGTAATGAAGGCCTGGAATGTACCTCCGCTGCCAACGGTACACGCAAGGGATGGTTGAGTTTGGAATAAGCAAGGGACATGTGAATTCACAGGGAAATTAAAAATCTTACGCCGGGTAATTAACCTCAAGTATGGTCAACTCCTCTACCCCTCCTGGCGTACGCAATGTCACCGTATCATCTACCCTTGCCTTGATAAGTGCTCTGGCCACAGGGGAAATCCAGCTGATCTTGCCTTGCAGGGGATCAAATTCATCAACACCGACTATCGTCACAGTATGCGCTTCACCATGCTGGTTTTCATAGGTGACGGTGGCACCAAAATAGATTTGATCAGAACCATGATGAATACGCGGATCGAAGACTTCTGCAATATCGAGGCGCTTGGTTAAAAACCGTATGCGCCTGTCTATCTCACGCAAGCGCTTTTTGCCATAGATGTAGTCGCCATTCTCAGACCGGTCACCATTGGAGGCTGCCCAGTGCACGATATTGACTATCTCGGGCCGCTCCACGTCCATGAGATGTAAAAACTCGTCCTTCATACGCTGATGCCCCTGAGGCGTCATATAGTTTTTTACACCCGCAGGAATAGCTGGCGCACCGAATTCCTCTTCGTCGTCAGGGTCTGCTTCTTTCATAAATGCTTTGCTCATGTCTGCATTGTAATGGAGTTGATCAAAATAATTTCTTTTGTGCCACCGAAAGCCCACACTTAGCTTATAAAATAGAAGAATAGTTTGCTTGCCGTTACCATTCAATATCAGTACTGATAGGATGTTTGCTAATGCCGGGTTGCCTGAATAAGAAAATGGATTTTGCATGACAGAAAAAGCAGCAATCAATGTACTCGTCGTCGATGATCATGCCGTGGTCAGGGAAGGGATAAAGAGCATTATCTCAACCACAACAGATATGGCAATCATCGCAGAGGCAGAAACAGGCCTGGAGGCGATACGTCTGAGCCGTCAGCTAGATTTTGAGGTCTTGTTGATGGACATTGCCCTGCCAGACAGAAATGGCATCGAGGTTTTAAAGCAAATCAAGTCCGAAAAACCACATATCGCAGTCCTGATGTTCTCCATCCACAGAGAAGATCAGTATGCAGTCAGGGCCTTGAAAGCCGGCGCCTCTGGTTTTCTGAACAAGCAATGCAGCAGCGTGCAAATCCTGGAAGCCATACGACAAGTCGCCCGTGGCTTGAAATACATCAGCACGCAACTTGCCCAGGAACTGGCAAACAACCTGAACCAGGAACATGAAGATGCCCTGCACAAAACCCTGTCTGACCGTGAATTCCAAACCATGACTTTGATCGCCTCAGGCAAGTCAGTTAGCGACATCGCAAAAGAATTGTCACTTTCTGTAAAAACCATTAGCGAATACAGGTCGAGAATTCTATTGAAGATGAAATTGCGGCACAATGCTGAATTAACGCACTATGCAATAAAAAATCAGCTTGTAGATTAAACGGCAATATTAATGTCGTAGGCAATACTCTTGTTAGCAAGGTCATTGGCAAAACAAAATGTCGAAAACTCCAAATAATTCGCAGTTTAAAAGTCCCACAGATATTGCACGCGAGACATTCAAACAATTGGCGATACAGCGTATTGCGCCGACACCTGAAGCCTACCGCAAGCTATACAACGACATTGCTGGCATTCCAGATACTCCGGTAGAAGCCCCGCCTGAAGTGCAGGCAACGCCAGTCATTCCGCCAGCCGAGATTTTACTGGCCAATTTTGCCAACAGCCTGCAGATTTCGACAGGTGAGATGTCAACTTTTGGGCAACGCTTCAGCCGGGCTATCAAAACTGGCAACTGGCAAGATTATGGCCGTGGCCTGACCCAACTGGCTGAACGTATTACGGCACCACCGTCAGCGTCGTCCAATAACATCAGTCTCGTCGATCCGCTCCCACCGCCTGTTGCCAGCAAAAGCATCTCCCTGGTTGATGATGGCCCGGTTGAAGATGGCAGATTGCGCATACTTAAGGACTTGCTCTACCGCACCCTAACACTTGCCCTCACCTCGCTGTTGAAACCTAACCCGCAACTTGCCGAAGAGTCGGAAAGCCTGGGAACGGCAGTCAAGGTTGCTGGCAATGAAGGTGAGCTGAACCTGATTGCTGGCAGGCTCAAGCAATTGTGCTTCCAGATTGAACTGCAAAGTGGTGACAGCGCTGAACAACAGGAATTGCTGCTGCGTCTGTTTGATCTGCTGCTGACCAATATCCACGATCTGCTCGACAACGATAATTGGTTACGTGGCCAGATCGAGGTAGTACAAAATCTCATCGCTGGCCCGATTGATCACCGCGCCCTGCAAGAAGCCACGCGCAGCCTGAAAGATGTCATCTATAAGCAGGGTGTGCTGAAAACCAGTATTGACGAGTCAAAAACCTCAGTCAAGAACATGATGACGGCATTTATCGACAGATTGAATGCCATGGCAGACAGCACTGGGGCTTATCAGCACAAAATGGGCACCTACTCACAACAACTGAGTTCAGCCAAGAATGTTGCCGAGGTTAGCGATCTGATCAGGAATATCCTCAACGAAACCAAGGAAGTCCAGAGCGAAACCCTGCGTTCGCGTGACATGATAGTCGCCGCCCAAAAAGAGGTCAGCGAAGCAGAAGCACGCATCAAGGACCTGGAAAACAAACTTGCCCACATGAGCGAACTGGTCAGGGAAGACCAACTGACAGGCAGCCTGAACCGCAGGGGTATGGACGATGTATTTGAACGTGAAGCCGACAGGTCTGACCGTCGCAACACCCCACTTTGCATAGCCCTGCTGGATCTTGATAACTTCAAAAAGCTCAACGACACCCACGGCCACGCCGCCGGTGATGAGGCGCTGGTTCACCTGGTACGTATCGTCAAGCAAACCCTGAGATCCATAGACGTGGTAGCGCGATATGGTGGCGAGGAATTTGTCATCATCATGCCAGAAACGCAGTTGGAAGAAGCTGCCCAGGCCATGATGCGCGTACAGAGAGAACTGACCAAGCACTTCTTCACGGCCAATGATCAGCGCTTGTTCATTACTTTCAGTGCGGGTGTTGCCTTGCGCAATCCACGTGAGCTGCAAGAAGAAACCATCAAGCGTGCCGACAAGGCGATGTACGAGGCAAAACAGTCTGGTAAAAACCGCGTCATCAAGGCGGACTGATATCGAGATATCCGCAATAAGCAGATCAGGAGAAATATAGCGCTGATCAGTATCAGTTAAAAAGTAAAAGCGGATACAAAAAACACGGAGGACAAAATGATGTCCTCCGTGTTTTTTTTGAGCTTTTTTCTAGCTGACCCGCTTCAGGAAGCCATCAGGCGCCACGGTAATCTGCAATTTATAATCCATGGCCTTGTCTATCACAAATTCTGGATGGGTTTTCAGATATTCGAAAACAGCAGTCTTTGGGCTATTGCCTGGCTGCCACGGGCGGTTATCAAAGACGTCTGCCGGCACATCTTCTACAAAAGTATCAAATACGACGCAATAACTGTCTTTCGTTACCAGTGGTGCGTAAGCCTGCAGCTCAGCCAATACATGTTCGTGGGTGTGGTTGGAATCCAGGAATACCAGGACTTTTTGCTTGCCTTGTGCAATTGCCTTCACCTGATCCACAATCTCAGTAGCGACACTTGACCCTTGCAGCATCTGTATACGCCTGGACATAGGGTGTTGCAGAATTGCTTCCTTATTGTGCTCTCGAATATCAATATCGATGCCAATAACTTTAGCGTCAGGATTACCGCCGCAAGCAGCATTTAACTCCAGCAAGGAAGCGGAGTAAATAATAGAACCGCCATGAGCAATACCAGTTTCTATGATGAGATCAGGCTGCACCGTCCAGATCAGTTCTTGCATCGCCATCATGTCTATCGGGTTTTGTATGATGGGTCGCCCCAACCATGAAAAATTATACACATACTGACGACGCATGCTTTGTTCCAGCCAATCGCGGGACTGCGCCTGGAACTCAAGGTCTTTGCCCAATTGCTCTATGCGGGCATCGCGTTCTGCTTCAAATTGTTTAATCGGATTCATGGTTTTTTTGTGTAATGATTAAAAAGCGCTGGTAATTCACTTGTTATATCCAATTCCGGCTGCCCGGACAAAGACTCCAGCTTTAATGTAGAAATAAGCGGAAAACTGATGCAAGGCGCATGATTTTCGAATTCACAACTGACACCTAATTGCTCCAGCAATGCTGCGATTCTGGCATGCGTAGTATTCCTGCCCCTGGCTAAATTGTATATGCCAATCTCACCTTGTGTGGCAATTATGGGTAAAAAACGCACGACATCTGTGATGGAAATGTAATCTTTTTCTGAATCAGGGCTGCTGCGAAATACCACCCTTTTCGTTTTTGTTGCGGTACTCAAGATATCTGCCAGGAAATTCTGCTCTGGCATCCCTGCTCCATACACATTAGATAAACGAACTACGCGCACATTGCGACCACCATGCAGGCACAGGCATTCACCCATAAGCTTGGAAATATTGTATAAATCACCAGAAAAGTGAGAGCGGACGGTCAATGCGGCGTCTTCTTGCGTATTCATAGCACCAGCATAAACACGGGTACTCGACAAGTAAGTCAGACTGGCAAACTTGGCTTGTTGCAAAATACTTGATAGCAAGTGCACATGAGCATCTACTGTGGCATAGGGGCGTTGCCGGAAATCGGCCGTCAGGCCAGCGCAATAAAAAACATGGCCCAGGTCATCCGTCGTCAGCCGCGGATCATCACGTTCTGCGACATAACTGTCCCACCCCTTTGCTTGCAAAGCCTGGTGCAGATGCCGCCCGACAAAACCCTTGCCACCTATCAGGGTTGCGCGCAAAGCCTCGCTCATTTGCGCATCCCAATTTGTTGCAAGGGGTTGCCAACATTAATGGAGTACGCAGCAACCTCAGCGCGGACGATAGAACCTGCACCTATGACGCAGCCCTGCCTCAAGATGGCACCATCAAGTATCACGCAATTTGCCCCTATCCAGACATCGTCTTCAATGACTATGCCACCTTTGCCAGGCAAGAACCCTTGTTGATTGATGCGCCGGCTTTTGTCGTGATAGGCATGATTGACTGGCGCAAAAGTACAATTGGCGGCAATCGCGACGTCATTTCCTATCACGATGCCGTTTCCCGTATACAGGACGCAACCAGAATTGATGACACTGCGTTCACCAATCACAACATCGGCCACGCCACCGGCAGGCTTGAATTTGACAAAGCTGTCTATGCTGGAAAAAGCACCTATGATAATGCGCGTCCCTCTGACTGAATCTTCAATATCAGCCAGTTTGGAAATTCGCGCATCTGGATGTATCTCTATCATGCTGAACTCTTACAACACCGTTAATTGAGGAATCGCAACGACGAATTGCGCGCCCCAGTTTTTTGTCTGCGCAAGGTCCCGCATGATTTCCGCCTGCAAATTCCAGGGCAAAATAAGGATGAAATCCGGCTTATCTGCCAGCAAATGATGAATATCAACAATAGGTATATGGCTGCCAGGCATGAATTTACCTTGCTTATGGGTGTTGATATCTACGACATACGGCAAGAGATCAGGCCTGACTCCAGAAAAGTTCAACAAGGTATTGCCCTTGGCGGCAGCGCCGTAGGCGGCTACACGCTTGCCATTGCGCTTTGCATTGAGCAAAAACTCCAGCAATGCAAACTTGGCAGATTCTGCCTTTTCCTGCGCTGCCTCATAAAAGGCTGCACTGAGAATACCCGCTTCCTGCTCTGCTTGCAGTATTTGCGCGACACTGGCTTTTTCTTCGCGATATCTGATATCCATTCTCTGCGCAAGCACACGCAGGCTGCCACCATGCGTTGGCCACTCCTGCACATCAAATACATGCAAACCATTTTTTGCAAACACTGTCCTTACAGCATGCAGTGACAGATAAGAATAATGTTCATGGTAAGCAGTATCAAACTGGTTTTGCTCCACCATATTCAACAAATGCGGGAATTCAAAACTGGCGACACCTTGCTCGCTTAAGACCAGGCTAAAGCCAGCGACAAAATCATTGATGTCAGGTACATGCGCCAATACATTATTTGCCACCGACAAATCAACGCGCTGACCACGTGCCAGTATCTCCTTCGCCAACTCCACACCAAAGAAGCGCTCTATGACATTGATGCCTTTTTCCCTGGCCGCCGCCGCGGTGCTGGTAGTTGGCTCCACACCAAAACAGGGGATGCCTGCTTCCTGCACATATTGCAGCAAATACCCGTCATTTGCCGCAACTTCCATCACCAGGCTTTGCGAATTCAAGCCCAAATCCCGGTGCATCGTTTCAACAAATTTCTTCGCATGAGCCAGCCAGCTGGAAGAAAATGAACTGAAATAAGCGTAGTCGGCGTCGAATAAATTTTCACGCCCGGTAAAATCCAGGGTTTGTGCCAGCAAGCAAGCATCACAAACCATTACTTTCAAAGGCAGCCAGATTTCTGCCTGGCTCAGGGCTTCTGGTTTTAAATAGGCATTCGATGGTGGTGCTGAACCAAGATCGAGAAAGGTTTGCGTCAACTCATGTGCGCAATGCCGGCACTTCATACAATCACTCCTTGAAATTCTTTGCTTAACATGGGCCAGTTGCGGTCCTTATCCGACATTTCGGTTGCCCCCAAAGGCCATTCTATTGCCAACCGGGCATCAAATGGATTTAATCCCATTTCATCTGCCGGTACATAAGGCTTGCTATGACAATATAGCATTTCAACCTCATCCGACAGGGTTTGAAAACCATGGGCGAAACCGGCAGGTATTAAAAACGAACGCTGATTCGCTTGTGACAGCAAGACAGCATGCCATTGCAAGAAAGTGGCTGAGTCAGCGCGCAAATCTACAGCGACATCCAAGACCTCACCTTTCATGCAGGTAATTAATTTCATTTCTGCACTGGGGGGCAATTGCAGGTGCATGCCGCGTATCGTTCCCTTTACTGAAGTATAGGTATGATTTACCTGCGCTATAGGTTCATGCCAGCCCAAACCGGCCAAATCTGTCGCACAAAACATGCGCTGAAAATAACCGCGCTGATCACCCAGCACTTTTCTTTGCAGCAGGTACAGGCTATCCAAAGGCGTCGATAATATTTCAAAGCGGCCTGAGGCTGAGATTTTCATCATGCATTACCTGCCATGAAAGCAGCAATGTCACGGTCACACAATTCTGCCGCAGGCTGGCCTCGCGCAAAATCACGGTACCAGTGCATGCTGCGGCTGACCGCCTGCTCAAGATTCCAGCGCGGGACAATTCCCAGGGTCTGCCTCAATTTGCTGGCATCCAATGCCAATAAGCCCGCTTCATGCGGACCAACAATATCAGTCGCAAATTCTGTCTGCCCACTGCCGTAAGCAGCCTGCGCAAGCTCCACCACTGTCCTGACACTTGCTGCATCATCAGGGCCTATATTCCAGGCATGGCTAGCCTGTGAATTTGCATGGGCATATTGGGCAAGACACAGATATGCTGACAGCGGTTCCAGTACATGCTGCCAAGGTCTAACTGAGTCGGGGCGGCGAATCTGCAAAGTCTGGCCGCTTTGCCATGCTCTTACGGCATCTGGCAACAATCTGTCTTCAGACCAGTCGCCCCCACCTATCACATTCCCGGCCCTGGCTGACAACACGCCGGTGCCCTGCCCGGCCAGAAATGAAGCGCGATAGCTTGCCAACACCAGTTCTGCGGCAGCTTTGCTCGCGCTATACGGATCATGGCCACCTAATTCGGCGGTTTCTGGATAGGGGTTGATCTGCTCGAGATTGCGATAAACTTTATCTGTCGTCACGATCAGCGCAAGTTTTACATCGCTGCGTCCCCTGATTGCCTCCAGCAAATTGGCCGTGCCCATGATATTGCTGGCAAAAGTCAACAGAGGCTCACGATAACTCGCGCGCACCAGGGCCTGCGCCGCCAGATGAAATACAAACTCTGGCTGACAGTCATCCATCGCGGCAGTCACGGCATGGATATCGCGTATGTCGCCAATGTGACTGCTGACCTTGTCTTCAATCTTCAGCAAATCGAACAAATTAGGCTCGGTTACCGGAGCCAGAGCCAGGCCATGTACTACGGCACCCATGTCAGACAGCCAGTGTGCCAACCAGGCGCCTTTGAAACCAGTATGCCCGGTCAGCAAAACACGCCGCCCGCGCCAGAAGGTGGGATCAACGATGCTTGTTTTTGTGGCGTGATTTACCATACTCGCCACGGTGCCTTGCCGGATTGCCACAAATCTTCCAGCAGATTTTTTTCACGCAGCGTATCCATGGGCTGCCAGAATCCACTGTGCTCGAAGGCCATTAATTCCTGGCGTTTTGCCAATTCGGCAAGTGGTGCGGCTTCCCAGCTAACACCATCATTTTCGATAAAATCGAGTACTTTAGGAGACAGCACGAAATATCCACCGTTGATCCAGCCGCCATCACCACGGGGCTTTTCGATAAAACCGGCGACCTGATTACCGTCACGTTCCAGTGCGCCATATCGTCCGGGTGGAAGAACCGCGGTAACCGTAGCCAGCTTGCCATGCTGCTTATGGAATGCGATGGAAGCAGCAATATCCAGATCTGCAACGCCATCACCGTAGGTAAAGCAAAAAGCTTCCTCGCCCTGCAAATAACGTGCGACGCGCTTGAGACGGCCACCGGTCATGGTGTCTTCCCCAGTATCGACCAGGGTTACCTTCCAGGGTTCGGCATGGTGCTCGTGCACCTCCATACTATTATTCTGCAGATCGAAGGTGACATCTGACATGTGCAGGAAATAATTGGCGAAATATTCCTTGATCAGATAACCCTTGTAGCCACAGCAGATTACGAATTCATTCACACCATGCGCCGAGTACGACTTCATGATGTGCCAGAGTATGGGGTGCCCGCCTATCTCTATCATGGGTTTGGGCTTAAGGTGGGTCTCTTCAGAAATACGGGTACCCAGACCACCAGCTAAGATAACGGCCTTCACTCTTCCTGTCCTTCACAATAAATTTGCCACATCTGGCGATAAGCTTTTTCGACTGAACGTGCGAATGCAGGTTCATTCATGAGCAAGGATTGCTCCATTTCCTGACGCAAACCAGCCCGCAGGCTACGCAAACCATCCAGATCATGTGCCAGGATGATCGCTTTTTGCGCATATTCATCTTCTGTATAAGCCTGCCACTCTTCATGCCCGATTGCTGTCAATATGCTGGCACCGATACGGCCGACTGAAGGTCGGTCTGCCAGCGAGATAAATGGTATGCCCATATATAAGGATTCCAGCAGAGTCGTTCCCGAATTATGGGGGAAGCAATCCAGGCTGATATCGATATGTTTCAACACTTCCCAGGAAGGCGTGCTGAATCCTATGTGTAATCGTGAGCGTTCTATACCATAGCGCATGAAGCGTGATGCCATTTCTTCCTGTACTTGTGGGTCTTTAAAGTCACCACTATTGATTATTAATTGCGAATCTGGCATTGCGTCCAGTATCGTTGCCCAGACACGCACTACCCTATGATTTATCCTGGTTGAACGCGATAAACTGCCAAAGGTAATCAGACCCGTTTTTTCAAAAGGTGAGGGTGTCAACTCTGCCCTGCGCGTATCCGGTCTGTAAACATAGGCAGGGCCATCCAGGCACCAGACCTTCTCAGAAAATAAATGTGCGCAATTGTCCGTAATTGTGGGCTTGTCAGTCAAGTAATAATCAATGGCACTTAAACCCGTCGTGTAACCATATTCCAGCCAGTGCAAGGAAACAGGGGCTGGTTTGCGCGCAAAGACCGGTAAACGATTGCCATTGGTATGGCCTGCTACATCCACCAGGACATCAATGCCGTCGGCACGAATACGCTCGGCCAGCGCCTCATCCGTCAGATCCCGCGTTGGCACCCAGTGATCTACCTGCTTCTTATAATAATCAGTCACCTCATCCTCGAAAGGCGGATTTGCATAGGCATAGACCTCAACCTGATCCTTGTCATGCGCTTCTATCAGGGGCAGCAGGAAATACTTGCAAACATGATTATAAAAAGCTTGCGTCACATAACCTACCTTGAGACGCCTACCTGGCACTCGGGCATTTTCAAATTTCTTCCATGTTGCCTTGAGCGGCGCAGTAAAACGCAAATCAAATTCATGATAGGCGTTATAAATCACCTCAGGCGTTAAATCCGGATGGTAATTCAGACAAAATAACAGGTTCGTGTAAATTTTCCGGTTGAAAGAAGACAGGCTATCCTGCTTGAAAGACAGGGCTTTGATATAAGCTTCGATCGCCGCATCCAAGTGATTCGCCTCGCGCAAGGTGTCCCCATAAGCCCCCCAGATTTCAGGAATATCGTGGGTCAGCGTCAGCGCGTGCTGCCCGCACTCTATGGACTCCTGCACTTGCCCGTTCTGACGCAGTGCATCAATCAGATTAGGATAGACCTGCACCAGCTCTGGCTGCAGTTGTAACGCGTGCCGGTATTGTGCGATGGCGACGCTATACATACCGTGCTCGCGATAAGCGAGGCCGAGATTATTGTACAGATAGGGCAAACCTGGGTCTAATTGAACTGCCTTCGATATACTCGCTATCGCCTCCTCTGTCTTGCCTATGAAACGCAGTGCATTTCCCAGATTATTGAGGCCAACAACCATCTCTGGCTGAATTGCCAGTGCTTTTTCCAGATACACGATGGCATCAGAACAACGCTCTAGAGAAATCAGCACGTTGCCCATATTGGCAAGTATGTGTGGGTTATTTGGCAACAAGGTAATAGCCTTGCTTAATACTTCAAGTGCTTGCGGAAACTTGGCCTGCTCTATCCTGGCTACACCTATATAGTCCCAAACGATACCGTCCCGTGGCAAATAAGTTGATAGCCAGAGGCCGGCCTCTTCCAATTGGGGGTACTGCTTCGCCAGCAAGTATTTATTGAATATGCCGAAAGCAATGTTCCTGTTGTCAGGAAAGTGAGGCATGACGTCAAAAGCCAATTTCAGATATCCCATGGCTTCGTCACTCTCATCCGCGTCACCAGCCATCCTGGCCAGGGCATATAAAGCTTCCGCGTGGCGCGGAAAATGCCTGATGATAGTCAGGCAGCCTTGCCTGGCATCGGATATAGAACCAGCATCGAAAAGTCGATGAACATCGCGCATTGCTTTTCGCGCATCAAAACTCGTTTTTGCCATGTCCAGTCCCCAGGTCAGCTTTTTCTCATTAAACTTTTTTACAATTGCCTCATCTGACTTACAAATTAAGTAAGCAAAATGATTAAAACTGCATGTCCAGACTGGAAAATACCAGAAACCACCATGCTCAGGCTTATTTTATAGCCAATGATTTTGTTTCCATGTGTTAAATAAAGCCTGAAAACTAAATCAAATTTGACCCTAAAGTATTTTAAAAAAGCGTCGACAAGCGGAAAGAGTTAAAAAACTTGAGCAAAAAAAATAAGATTTATTTTCAGAAACACGCTAAAACTTTTTTAGTCTCTACCGATACCCTTTACAACGGCGGTCCAATAGTCAGCACGAAAGACCAAAGTTTCAGGCTACTACGCCAATTTGAATAACTTAGGGAGAATTACCATGGCTGTTATTAATACCAATATTGCATCGCTGAATGCACAACGTAACCTGAGCACATCCCAATCTGCTCTGAACACTTCCCTGCAACGTCTGTCTTCCGGTCTGCGTATTAATAGCGCTAAAGATGATGCTGCTGGTCTGGCTATTTCCGAACGTCTGTCTTCTCAAATCGGCGGCTTGAATCAAGCTGCACGTAATGCGAACGACGGTATCTCTCTGGCGCAAACCGCTGAGGGCGCATTACAACAAATCGGTTCCAACTTGCAACGTATCCGTGATCTGGCCGTACAATCTGCCAACGGCTCCAACAGCGTTTCTGATCGTGCCGCTCTGAACAACGAAGCAAGTCAGCTGATTTCTGAGATCAACCGCGTTGCCAGCAGCACCAACTTCAACGGCGTGAACCTGCTCGACGGTAGCTTCTCCGCACAGACTTTCCAAGTTGGCGCAAACGGTACAGCAAACGATCAAATCAATATCGCTTCCATCTCCAGCGCAAAATCTAGCGCCCTGGGTGTTGGAGCATCTTCCAGCTACGCTACGACAGTAGCCGGTGCCGGTGCAGTTACTACTACAGCCCTGGCTGCTGGTGACTTGTCCATCAATGGCTTCCAGGTTGGCGCATCTGCAGCTGACGGCGTATCCTTCTCCAATTCCACAGGCAGCGGTATCGCTAAAGCAGCAGCGATCAATGCGATCAGCGGTAGCACAGGCGTTACTGCAACTGTAGGTTCCACTACAGTTGCAGGTACAGCCAGCACATCCGCAACAGCGATTGCCTCCGGCGACATCACTATTAACGGCGTGAATCTGGGTGCCTTGAGTGCTTCGACTTCCGGCGCACAACGTGGTGCTCAAGTTGCAGCTGCTGTAAATGCAATCAGTACACAAACAGGCGTTACTGCAACATTCAATACAACAACTGGTGCAGTTGCACTGGCTGCTGCCGATGGCCGTAACATCACTGTAACAGCCAGCACAAACGCTGCCGGTGCTGCTGCCAATACAGGTATCACTGTATCCGCAACTGGTGCAACTGACATTGCAACATCGACACTGTCCCTGACTTCGACCAGCTCTGCAGGTATCACTCTGGCTAACGGTACTGGTACTGGTTTGACAGCTGCCAACCTGACAGGTGGTTTCACTTCCGCCAGCGTAACAGTCGGTGCAGGTGTATCTTCACTGAATCTGGGTACCGCTGCCGGGGCCACCGCCGCGTTGACGACAATTGATGCGGCCCTGCAATCGATCAATAGTTCCCGCGCTTCTCTGGGTGCGTATCAAAACCGCTTCTCTTCCGCGATCGAAAGCTTGCAGACTAACTCTGAAAACTTGACAGCATCCCGCAGCCGTATCCGTGATGCAGATTTCGCTCAAGAAACAGCGTCTCTGACACGTGGCCAGGTCTTGCAACAAGCTGGTACAGCGATTTTGGCTCAGGCTAACGGCTTGCCAAACGGCGTTCTGGCCCTGTTGCGTGGCTAATAGCAGTAGGCTTATGTAAATTAGGTCTATACTTAAAGCATAAAGCATGTCCCCCTGGTCAAGATTTTGACCAGGGGTATTTTTCTTGAAGGAAAAGATCATGGACATCCGATCGATAGGGAGCACATCTCCATCAGGACAACTGATCAGTGACCGTGCAACAGGCCCCGATACCAGCGCCCCCGTTTCAAGGTCTGCAGCAGCGTCAACGCAAACCATTGATGCCGTCAAGGCAGCCCCTTCTGCATCCGCACCGCCAGAATTCGATAAAGTGACTAAAGCTGTCGATGATATCAACAAGACAATCCAGTCTCTGTCACAATCACTCGAATTCAGTGTGGAAGAACATAGTAATAAAGTAGTCGTAAAGGTGGTTGATCTGCAAACCAAAGAAGTTTTGCGCCAGATCCCGTCCGAGGAAGCCCTTGAAATCTCGCGTTCTCTGGATAAACTACAGGGTTTACTGATCAAACAACAAGCGTAATTAGCTAATCATATAGTCAGTCCTGCATCTAAGTTTTAAATTGGCATGTAAATTCCCCTCTAAAGTCTGGTTTGTCTTTGCCGATAATTTAGTACAGTACGGTCTGACAAGGGGAACAATGTGGGCATACAATCGACAGGCTTAGGCGCCAATCTGGACGTCAACGGTCTCATTACCAAATTAATGCAGGTGGAGAGTCAGCCTTTGACTACGCTGGCGAAGAAAGAAGCCAGTTTTCAGGCGAAGCTGTCTGCCTATGGCACGCTTAACAGCGCGCTCAGCGTTTTTCAGTCCAATGTTACCGGCCTCAGCAATCTGGGCACTTTTCAGTCGCTAACTGCTACGGCAGGCGACAGCTCCATCCTGTCCGCCACTACCACCAGCGTTTCTACCCAAGGCAACTATAACGTCAATGTCACAAAACTGGCACAGGCACAGACGATTTCCAGCGCTGGTCAAGTCAGTTCTACAGCAAGTATCGGCAGCGGCACCAGCACGACCATCACCTTTGAGTTTGGCACTATTACTGGTGGCACTTCTGCAAATGGCGTTTATACGGGCTCTACCTTTACCCAGGATGCCGCGCAATCGATAGGCACAGTCACTATTGATGGTGCCAATAATTCTCTGCAAGGCATCCGTGATGCAATTAATGCCGCGAAGGTAGGTGCGACTGCCGCCATTGTTGGCGACGGTAGTGCCACACCTTACCATCTGGTGCTCACTTCTGCCAAAACTGGAGCGACCTCTAGTCTTAAGATTTCTGCAACGGGCGATGCCGCCATCCAAAGCCTGGTCAATTATGATCCTGCCGGCACACAAAACTTTACTGAAACCACCACGGCACAGAATGCGGCACTGACAGTCAATGGTATTGCAATTTCCAGTACGTCCAACGCAGTAACGGGTGCCATACAGGGTACCACTCTGAACCTGAGTAAAGTAGGCACGACCAGCCTTGGCCTGAGTGCCAACACCAGTGGCATACAGTCTGCCATTAATGGTTTTGTCAAAGGTTACAATGACTTTCAGGCAACGTTAAAAACCTTGACCGGTTACGATGCCAGCACCAAAAAAGGTGGCATCCTGATTGGCGATTCTACCGCCAGGAACGTACAAAGCCAGGTCAGATCGACACTCAGTACAGCTGTCAACGGCCTGGGCGGGAATATCACCAGCCTTGCCAGCATAGGTATCAATTTTCAAAAAGATGGCACACTTTCGGTCGATTCGACGAAACTCAGTGCTGCCTTATCGACGAACTACAATGAGATCAGCGGTTTGTTTGCCTCCGTTGGTAAAGCGACGGACAGTCTGGTCAGTTACAGCAGCTCCACCAGTGCGACCAAGCAAGGCGCTTACGGCCTTGAAATCACTGCCATTGCTACGCAAGGTGGCTTGCAAGGCGATCTGGACCTGAGCACTGGCAACACCACCATTGCAGCCAGCACTGCCATCAATGTCACCCTGGATGGGAAAACATCCCTAGTGTCACTGGCCGCCGGCACTTACACGGCGTCTTCACTGGCAACCTTGCTGCAAACCTCGATCAACGGGAATTCCACTTTCAAAGACAATGGCTCAACTGTCACTGCCACCATTAACAGCGGCGGCAAGTTGCAATTGCAATCGACCAAGTATGGTAGTGCTTCGAATGTGAGCCTGGCAGATGGCACCGGTACTGGTGCAGCCAGTTTTACCGGCACCGTCCTCAACGGCACTGCAGGCGTGGATGTGGCAGGCAAACTGAATGGCATTACAGCGGCTGGCAGTGGGCAATTCCTGACAGGCGCCACTGGCTCTGATACCGAGGGCTTGAAAATATTGGTCAGTGGCGGCTCACTGGGAGCCCGCGGAACAGTGAATTTTTCCAGGGGTTATGCGTCACAGGTATCGTCTTTGCTATCTACTGTGGTTGGCACTTCCGGCTCGATATCGAGTGCTACAGATGGTATCAACCGCAGTATCAAGGACATAGGCAAACAAAGAGATATTTTGAATAGCCGCTTGTTCGATACAGAAGCACGCTACCGGGCGCAATTTACAGCCCTGGACTCTATTGTAAGCAGTTTGAATAATACAAGTTCATTTCTTACACAACAACTGGCAGCACTGACGTCAAGTACGAAGTGAATGTAGTTAACAGTATCAATAATATCAGAGAGGATTAATCGCTATGTTTGGCTCATCTCAAGTACGTGGTGCAAATGCCTACGCAAAAGTAGGCATAGAGACTGGCGTGATTGCTGCCAGCCCCCATAAATTGATCGTGATGCTTTTTGAAGGAGCAATCGTAGCGATCTCCAATGCATCGCAGCACTTAAGCAATGGTGAAATAGCCTCTAAAGGTCAGTCAATTTCGAAAGCTATCGCCATTATCGAAAACGGACTGCGCGCCAGCCTGGACAAGAAGGCCGGTGGTGAAATAGCCAATAATCTTGATGCCCTTTACGAATATATGAGTGCCCGCTTGATTCGCGCCAATCTGGACAATAACGATGAGATGCTCAATGAAGTAAAAAATCTATTAAGGGATTTAAAATCTTCATGGGAAGCAATTGCCCCCAGCAACGAGCCTGCTGCGGAAGCACCCAAAATGAATATCGACCCATTGTCCCCTCGTCCTGCCAACTTTGTTGAGGCTTGAATCAAGATGAATAGTCTGGAACTGATCTCATTGTATGAAAATGTTGCCGTAATTACAGGCAATATGCTGGAAGCTGCGCGCTCAGGAAATTGGGAATTGCTGGAACAACTGGAAAATGACTGCTCCAGCCGCGTACAAACCATACGTGAAAGCGAAATCCCTTTTGATTTGCCCGCAGACATGCGTGACAAAAAAGTCCGCATCATCAAGAAAATTCTTGCCGACGACAAGGAAATTCGCGACATTACCGAGCCATGGATGGCGCAGTTGTCAGATTTGATGAAAAACTCCAGTACCAACAGAAAATTATCCAATGCGTATGGTGCAGGTAGTTCAGCCTGATTTTTATGGCTACCCCACTCGATAGTCTTTCAAAACAAGCCGCCAATATCGAGGCACCTACCGCTGCACTTTCAATTAGTGAAACCAAACAGGACATCACTCCCAAGCTTGCGCAGCTAGTCACGGGGCAGCTACTTAAGGGTGAAATTCTCTCGAAGTTGATGGATGGCAGCTTTACTGTGCGGGTAGCAGGAATTACTGCCAAAATGATGCTGCCTGAAGGAAGCAAGACGGGCGATCAGATTCCTTTGCGTCTCATAGCCACCGAACCTCGTCCGACCTTCCTTCTGGAACGTGATGCAGATCCCCACTTCCCTGCACCTCTCCCGCAAAATTACGCGGCAGGCACAGAAAAACGTCCCCAACTGCCGGCAAACAATTATCTGGGCGCTGCAACGGACGAAGTTAAGACACCAACACCCCAAACCGCCAACAGAACGATCCTCACCGAACCCGGTAGCAAAGCCGATACGGCCAGCATAGTCAGTTTATCAGTCAATGATGCAGGCAAGAAAATCACCAACGATACAGGTGTCAGTGCGCCCAAAATCGGTATCCAGGACGTAGCCACAGCCAAATCGGCTGAAGTCAATTCCAAGTCCATTATCAATAACAATAATGTCATTGATACGACACCTGATCACCTGAGCAGCGCACCGACATCATTAAGCAGCACAGGCAAATTCATTACACAAATTTTGCAAACCGCCCCAAATCAGGGTGAGAAACTGAGCATTGCAAGCCAGACACCTGTGCTTGCAGCACCAGCAGACTTAAAAGACACCGCTGCTACAGCCACCAAGCTTCAACATCAGATCAACGCCAGCGGACTTTTTTATGAATCCCATGTTGCAGAATGGGCACAGGGCAAACGCCTCATTAATGACATCAAGGCAGAGCCCCAGGCGCAAATTGGCTCTACAGACGTCACTGCCGGCAACTCAGCTACAGCTTCAGGCCCGGTCAATAAAGAAATGGGCCAAATAATTCACCAGCAATTAAATGTTCTGGAGCAAAATGTCGTACGATGGCAAGGAGAGCTTTTCCCCGGGCAAAAAATCGAATGGGAAATAAAAAAAGAAAGCCAGGGCAATCAGCATCAGCAGGAAATTGAGAATGTAAACTGGCAATCGGTGGTTCGCTTTGATTTGCCCAATCTGGGGCCAGTCACGGCCATTATCAATCTGCAGTCAAGTAATCTGGGCCTGTCCTTACGGGCTGAGCAAAGTAGCACTGTCTCCGCCCTGAAGGATCATGCAAGTGAACTGGCAACTGCGATGCAGGTGGCCGGTTCACCACTGATGTCTTTTGTGGTGAATAAAAATGAGCGCAGCTGATCCACCTGTCAAACCAGTACAAAATGCCGTTGCGCTGGCTTACCAGAATGGTGATTCAGCACCTAAGGTAGTTGCCAAGGGCAAAGGATTAATTGCCGAAGAAATCATTGCCAGGGCAAAAGAGCATGGGGTCCATGTACATCAGTCCAAAGAGCTGGTTTCTTTGCTCATGAAGGTCGATCTTGACAGAGATATTCCACCAGCCCTGTATCGGGCAGTTGCAGAACTGCTCGCTTGGCTTTACCATATTGATACGGAAAAGTCTGAGACAATTTCGGAGACTTCAGGGCGACAATAAAATAGCAGCCCCAATTTTAAATACCACTATAAAAATATGCCATCGACACCTCCGAGTCTGGGTACAGAAAATCAAAGCCCGTTTCAAGTTGATTCCCGCCGGGAAATCATTGGTCTGTTGCGCGGCCTGAAAGAAAGCAAGCAATTGATCAGCATGTTGATCAATAGTGGCTCGGAAGTATTCATTACCTCCATACTTGAAGTCGATGACAGCAGCAATCTGGTGATCATAGACAGCGCTCCTGGTCAATTGGCCAATCAACGCATCATCGAAGCACCCAGGGTGTCGTTTGAAGGCCTGCTAGACAGAATCAGCATACAGTTTTCTGCATCGAATCTTGAACGCATAGATTTTGAAGATCGCCCTGCACTGCAGTTTGAGATGCCAACGAATATGATACGCCTGCAAAGGCGTGAATATTATCGTATTAATACCCCTCTATCCAATCCTATCCGTGCGCTGATACCCGTACATCTGGAAAACAGACAGGAAACATTGAAGCTCTCGCTGGTGGATATCAGCTGTGGTGGCATAGCCATACTGGATGAAAGAAAAGTCCTCGATAGCACCATAGGCACCATTTATGAGCATTGCAAACTGGATTTACCAACCATAGGCCTGGTGGATGTGATACTGCAAATCCGCAATTCTCAGGATCTGGTCCTGTTAAATGGCAAGTCAAACCGTCGCCTCGGCTGTCAGTTCATTAACATGTCAAATAGCGTCCTGGCTAGCATACAGCGCTATATCATGAAACTGGAACGGGAACGCAATGCCAAGTTAACTGGCATACGCTAAAAAATAAGCTAAACAGTCAATTCCAAAGACAAGGCCCGATTTCCATCAATCGGGCTTTATTTTTTTCAAACCCAGGCGGGATACAGGTGCCAGGGGGCTAGTCTGCTGCAAGTCTTACCGGGAAGCTATATCTGCATATTCATGATGTCATGATACGCCGATACCAGCTTATTCCTGACCTGTACGGTAGTCTGGAATGAGATATTGGCTTTTTGCATGGAAATCATGACATCGGACAAACTGACTTTATCATCGCCCATGGCGAACTTTTGCCCTAGCTGCTGCGAACTGACCTGCGACTGATTCACGCTTTCCAGTGACGCCTTTAATGCCTCTGCAAAATCCAGCCTGCCAGGCGGTGCTGCGCTATCTGCCTGGCTTACTCCCAGGCCTGAACTTGCCTCCATCCTGGCCGCAGTGGCTTTTAACTGTGCAACCATGGCTTCTATGCGGCTTGCGTCTATGCCCCCCATTTTCATTTGATCACCTATTTTGTGGACTTTCACATTTGCTACATTAACAGCCAGATGGCAAACGGGAGCTTGGAAAAGAACTGTAAAGGCATCGTTTTTCCTGCGTTTGATTTTGGTAATTAAGTGGAAAATCGCTATCAAGGAAAAAACCATATCTGGAACAGCAAGCATGCAATCCACTGACACATTACTTAGCACAAGGTGAACTATGGCAACCGCAGAAAATATAGCAATTGCCCCGCCTGGACCGGCCCTGCCGGGCATATTTGGCTTGCCGCAGACGCCAGCCATGCGCAACATCATGCTGTCAGTCGGCGCTGCAATTACGATTGCCATCATGGTGGGTGTGTGGCTATGGAGCCAGCAACCTGATTACAAAGTCTTGTTTTCCAACTTTAATGACAGGGATGGCGGGGCCATTGTTGCCTCGTTGCAACAGTTAAACATTCCTTACAAATATTCTGAAGGCGGCAATGCCATTCTCGTTCCTGCCAACCAGGTGCATGATGCACGCCTGAAACTGGCCTCACAGGGCCTGCCCAAGGGCGGCAATGTCGGTTTTGAATTGATGGAAAACCAGAAGCTGGGCATCTCGCAGTTTCTGGAACAAGTGAATTTTCAACGCGCACTGGAAGGCGAACTGGCGCGCTCCATCCAGGCGGTCTCCGCAGTCCAGACTGCGCGTGTACATCTGGCCATCCCCAAATCACAGGTGTTCATCCGCGACCAGCAAAAACCGACTGCCTCGGTCTTATTGAATCTTTATCCCAGCCGTGTGCTGGATCAACAGCAAGTCAGTGCCATCATTCATCTGGTTGCCAGCAGCGTGCCTGAGTTATCTGCCAAGAATGTCACTATCGTCGATCAAAATGGCAATCTGCTGTCAGATCCGACCAAGCAGATGGCGAACAACAGTCTTGATCCCTCGCAACTTAAATACGTACAGGAATATCAGCAAAACATTATCAAACGCATAGAGTCGATTATTTCACCTATCGTTGGTGCCAATAATGTACGCGCTGAAGCAACTGCAGACATCGACTTCTCACGCTCAGAACAGGCTGCTGAAACGTACAAACCCAATTCACCGCCAGAAGCTTCTGCCATACGCAGCCAGCAAACCAGCGAGTCGTACAATAAAGCTGGCAATCCGTCTGGCATCCCCGGGGCATTGAGCAATCAGCCACCTGTTCCGGCAACAGCACCTATCGTCGCTAGCGGTGCAGCCAATACGCAGAGTGCGGCATCCAGCGCTGGCCTGATGCAAAAAGACTCCACGATGAACTTTGAAGTCGATAAGACCATACGCTATACGCAGCAACCTATGGGCGGCGTGAAGCGTCTGTCTGTCGCGGTAGTCATCAATTACAAAACAGAAACAGATAAAAATGGCAAAACCACGACACGCCCTCTGACTGATATAGAAAAAACCCAGATTACTGATCTGACCAGAGAAGCCATGGGCTTCAACAAAGACCGTGGCGATACCTTGAATGTGGTCAATAGCCCCTTTGCCAGCCCTGAAAAAGAGCCTATAGTAGATTTACCACTGTGGAAGCAACCCGATGTATTGCAAATGGCTAAGGAAATCGCAAAATACATAGGCGTTGCCATCGTCCTTGCATATTTGTTTTTTGGCTTTCTGAAACCCATGTTACTCAAGATGATGGGTAAA
The DNA here is from genome assembly GCF_049339865.1 of Undibacterium sp. TC9W. Lineage (NCBI taxonomy): Bacteria > Pseudomonadati > Pseudomonadota > Betaproteobacteria > Burkholderiales > Oxalobacteraceae > Undibacterium > Undibacterium sp. TC9W. Next base: position 40,090 of record NZ_JBMPPJ010000005.1, read on the forward strand.
GACAAAGAAACCCTGGAAGCCATCGAAGCAGAGAAACGCGCTCAGGAAGAAGCAGAAAAAGAGGAAGAAGAAGCTGCCATTGTGAATTTGTCAAAAGAAGCAGAATTACAAAATACCAGACATGGTTCCAGCTATGAAATGAATCTGGAAATGGCAAAACAACTGGCAAAAGACGATCCCCGTATTGTAGCTAACGTAGTAAAGGCATGGGTCAGCAATGAGTGAAGATGGAGTCCAAAAAGCCGCCACCCTGATGTTGGCACTGGGTGAAGATGGTGCTGCCGAGGTCATGAAATATCTTGGCCCGCGCGAAGTACAAAAAATCGGTGCAGCCATGGCTGCCATCGGTGCCATCCCGCATGAGGCCATCGCCAAGGTTCTGGAAGAATTTAAATCAGCGGCCGACCTCAGTTCATCGGTGGGTCTGGATTCGGATGAATATATCCGCAATGTCCTGACCAAAGCCCTGGGAGACGACAAGGCCGCGTCTTTATTGAACCGTATCCTTGGTGGCAAAGATGCCAGTGGGATAGAAAGCCTGAAATGGATGGATTCGCCCTCCGTTGCAGAGCTGATCAAGAATGAGCATCCACAGATTATCGCCACCATCCTGGTTCATCTGGAAAGTGATCAGGCTTGCGAAATCCTGAACCAGTTTACTGAACGCCTGCGCAATGACATCGTGCTGCGTATCGCGACGCTTGATGGTATCCAGCCTACCGCCCTGCGTGAACTGAATGATGTGCTGACCAAGCTGCTGACAGGTAACGAAAGCCTGAAGAAAAAATCCATCGGTGGTGTGCGTGCTGCTGCAGAAATTCTGAACTTCATGAGTGGCGAGAATGAAGCTTCAGTCATGGATAACCTGCGCAAATACGATGGCGACATGGCAGAAAAAATCATGGACGAGATGTTTGTCTTTGATAACATCCTTGAGATTGATGACAAGGGCATACAGTTGCTGTTGCGCGAAGTACAGTCTGATTCGCTGATTGTCGCCCTGAAAGGTGCAAATCAGGATATGCGCGAAAAAATCTTCAAGAATATGTCGCAGCGCGCTGCAGAAATGATGCGCGAGGATCTGGAATCCAAAGGTCCGGTACGCCTGTCTGAAGTGGAAGCGCAACAAAAACAAATCCTGCTGATTGTCAGGCGCCTGGCCGACGAAGGCCAGATCATGTTAGGTGCAAAAGGTGAAGATGCCTATGTCTAATAATACGCCCCGCAAAGCTGACATGACAGCATTCCAGCGCTGGGAAATGGCATCTTTTGGGGACAACCGGCCAGCCCACGTAGAAGAAGTCAGGGTAGCCAATGCAAATCTGGCTGCCCAAAGCCGGCTGGAAGCCGACAGAGCAAAGGAAGCAGCGAAGCAGGAAGGTTTTGCGGCGGGTTACAAAGAAGCGTATGAGCGTGGCCTTAAAGATGGCCAGGAAACCGCGTATGCTGAAACGATGGAGCAAGTGCAAACTGAAATCCACTCTTTGCAACTTTTGGCACAGGCATTCTCCGAGCAATTGCATTCAGCATCCCAGCAAATGGGCAGTGAATTAATGTATCTTGCGCTGGACATGGCAAAAACCATGCTCAAAGCCAAACTTGATAGCGACCCGACCGTCATATTACCTATCGTTGAAGATGCTATTGCACAACTGGCGAATGTACAACAACCAGCCCATATTTTATTGAACCCTGAAGACGCAGCCATGGTTAAAAACCAGCTCGGTGAAACACTGAGTGAAGGTGGCTGGCGCATCATCGTCGATCCCAGTATGGCACGCGGTGGCTGCAAACTGGAAACCCAGCATAATCTCGTCGATGCCAGTTACCCAAGCCGCTGGCAAAAACTGCTTGACAGCATGCAAATCAGTGATCATAAAGAAGGCTGAAGCACATGTCTGATACCTTCATCAACGACTGGAAATCCAAGCTCAATCTCGGTCGTGAGCAGGTTTCTCATGTGCAGACAACGTCCATGTCAGGCAGAGTTACCCGCGTCACTGGCCTGGTGATGGAGGCAGTAGGCTTGCGCCTGCCAGTCGGCAGTGCCTGCAGCATTCATCTGCAAAGTGGTGCAAAAATAGAAGCCGAGGTGGTCGGCTTTGATGGCGACAGGCTGTTTTTAATGCCGCACAGTGATCTTGACGGCGTGACGCCTGGTTCGCCGGTTTTCCCGGCAGAGCCCGAAGCACATGAAATTGCCAATCACCCACGCCGCCGTCCCAGTGACAGAAGTCGGCATCTGCCAGTAGGCTATGAGTTACTGGGTCGCGTCCTGGACGGTAATGGCCGCCCTCTCGATACCCTGGGGCCGCTCGGCACCCATGAATCCGCCCCATTGGGCGCACGCATCTATAACCCGCTTGAACGCGCGCCTATCGTCGATACTCTGGACGTGGGTGTGCGGGCCATCAACAGCATGCTGAGCGTGGGCAAGGGACAAAGGCTGGGCCTGTTTGCCGGCTCAGGCGTCGGTAAGAGTGTCTTGCTGGGCATGATGGCGCGCTATACTGCCGCCGACATTATCGTCGTCGGCCTGATAGGTGAGCGGGGACGTGAAGTTAAAGAATTTATTGAGCAAATTCTCGGCACTGAAGGCCTGGCCCGCTCTGTCGTGGTGGCAGCACCTGCTGATGCTCCTCCCCTCATGCGTCTGCAAGGAGCGGCCTATGCAACCACCATTGCCGAGTATTTCCGCGATCAGGGACGCAGCGTACTGCTGATCATGGATTCCCTGACCCGTTATGCGATGGCCCAAAGGGAAATTGCCCTGGCAATCGGTGAACCGCCGGCAACCAAAGGTTACCCACCGTCTGTATTTGCCAAATTGCCCGTGTTGGTAGAACGTGCCGGTAACGGCAAATCTGGCGGTGGCTCAATTACTGCCTTTTACACGGTCCTGACCGAGGGTGATGACCAGCAAGATCCTATTGCCGATTCTGCCAGGGCTATCCTGGATGGCCATATCGTTCTGAACCGCACCCTGGCGGAGAGCGGGCACTACCCTGCCATTGATATTGAGCAATCGATCAGCCGTGCCATGCATGGCATTACCACGCCTGAACATCAGGCTCTGGCCAGAAGGCTGAAACAATTGTATTCACGCTATGAACGTAGCCGGGATTTGATCAGCGTCGGCGCATATTCTCCAGGCTCTGACCCTTTACTGGATGAGGCAATTCGCCTGAATGGACGAATAGTTGCCTTTTTACAACAAGATATCACCGAAAAATGCAGCATTCCAGAAAGCTTGAGCCAACTTCAGGCTCTATTCAACGGATAGAAAATCCTGCCAGCGACTATACTTAAATCACCATGGCGTTGAAATCACCAATTAGCACACTGATAGAAATTACAGAAAGAGAAGTTGACGATGCCGCCAAACTTCTGGGTAAGGCCATTCGCGCGCATGAAGATACTGAGAAAAAACTGAGTTTGCTGCAGCAATACCGCGATGATTACGCACAAAGATTGCAGGATGGTGCAGCAAAAGGCTTGACAGTGTCGCAATATACGAATTTTTTATCCTTCCTGGCCAAGCTAGACTCCGCAATAGAAGGACAAAAGAAAGTTGTCATGGATGCAGAGCATCGCATCGTCATGGCAAAAACAGAATGGCAGGCAAGCGAAAAAAAACGCCTTTCTTATGACACTTTGCAAAACCGGGCACAAACGGTGCAACAAAAGAAAGAAGCGAAAAGAGATCAGAAGCAAACCGATGAAATGGCCGCGCGCGCCCTCTTTTATAAGCGCTAATTTATCTACAGGTACCGCAAATGCAAGCTAATCCACTACTGACAGCGACAGACAAAACTGCTGCGGCCACTAAAACGAGCAGAAACAACTCGTCTGGAAATACCGAAAACAGCTTCAATCAAATGCTGAATAAAGAAATCTCAGGATCAAAAAGGCCAGAGATGGAAGCGCCGCGCCTTGCCAGTGCCAACAGCGCTAACAAGCCTCCCCAGGCCAACAAGAACAACAATAATGCGACAAATAACAACACCAACAATAACGTTAACAACAACGGCAACGCCAATAACCAGGCCAATGCTGGCAATAAGCTGGCGAAGAATGACGATAATGTACCTGCCAATGCCGGTGCAGTAAAAACAGACGCGGCAAGTACTGATGGCTCAGTCAGCAAAGAAGACGAGACTGATGTCAAAAAAGAAGATGAACTCAGCATCAGCGAACAAATTCTGGCCTTGGTAGGCAACCTCAACCCTGCACCTGTAGCTGCAGATATAGCCAAAAAGCCCGTTGCCAGCGATGTTGATACCGGTAAGAAAGATAGTCTTGCAGCCATAGCCAGCGCAGACTCAGCGGCAACAGCAAGCGATCTGATCGACAGTAATACGGTCGCTAACCTGACAAAGTCAGGCGCAGAAAATCGGGATTTGGCTGCTACCCAGCTTGATGGCAAGTCAACGGGCAAGGAACAAATCAAGCCTGAAGACCCTGTCGGCAAAGCTGATGTGGCAGCAATTGCCGCGCAAATGATTGCCAGCAAGGCTGATGGCAAAACTACAGCCAGACTCGCAGAGAATGGTCAAAATGCGGTAGCTTCACCTCTTGATAAAGAGGCTGGCAAATTGACGGATGCCATTAACCGCGCGGCTGAACTCACCTCTCCCGCACTGAAAGATGCACAAACAAGCAAAGGGGCAACTACAGTCAGCGCAGACACGCCTTCCGAAACAACTGTTAGTGATACCAAGATCAGCGAACTGAGTTTGGCTAAAGCCACCAACGACAAGACCGGGGATGCCCGCAATGTAGTAAGTGCGGCGGACACACCAAAATCGTTTGCCACTGATATTGCGCAGGCAAAAGATGCAATGGCAGAACGTATATCTGAAGTCAAAACGGGTGCAACTGCCAAAGACAGCCAGCAAGTCATGGCACCACCTGCGATGGCAGCCAATGCGGTCAGTAGTACGCAATTCAATGCCGCAGTGCTGGCGGCAGAGCAAATTGCACCACGTGTAGGCAGCAATGGCTGGGATAAAGCAGTAGGCCAAAAAGTTGTCTGGATGGTGGGTGAAGGCTTGCAATCGGCAGAGCTGACATTGAACCCGCCGGACCTCGGCCCCTTGCAGGTCGTGCTGAAGGTCAGTAATGAACAAGCCAGCGCCAGTTTCTCTTCCGCCCAGCCAGAAGTCAGGGAAGCACTGGAAGCGGCCTTGCCGCGCTTAAAACAAATGCTCAGCGATGCGGGTGTACAGTTGACAGGTTTCTCTGTTAATTCACAGGCTGCAGGCCAGGGACAAAATTTCGCACAACAACAGCCACGCAGTCTGGGCTCAACAAGAACTGGCGTTGACTTACCAGACAATACGATCAGTGCAACAAGCACAGCGCCGGCCAGGATACAGACAAATAACGGCTTGGTGGATACCTTTGCCTGAGTCTTTTGGCATGACTACCATTTCTTGAGCTGACACCTTGCAATGTGTCGCCGGATTTGCACACCGGCCCATTGTTGCAGCCCTTATTTCACTCTCTGACACAAAAGTATTGCTCATACGCAGCAAGATCAGCTTCTACTCTCTGGAAAAAAACTTGTACATACATGTAGAATGGTCATGAGCAGGCTGATCCAGGCAATGAAGTGAGTTCACTCATTTGCAAACATCAGAGATAAGCTGAAATACGCCCTCTTTTCTCGGATCTTAAATGCCTGCCATCAAGCATAATACGTAAAAATCATGGCATTTATTGCCTACAGAGAGGAAAACCATGGCGAAAGCACCAGCCAAAGCAGCGGAAGCAAGTGATGCTCCAGCAGGAAAGTCGAAAAAAAAGCTCCTGATCATCATCGCCGCGGTTGTCGTCTTACTGGTCGCAGCAGGTGGCGGCGCAGCTTTTTTTCTGACTAAAAAAGCCCCGGCCAACAAAGAAAAAGAACATAAGGCAGAACCAGCCAAAGCCCCGGTATTTCTTGCTCTCGAACCATTTACAGTCAATCTGCAATCAAGCGATGGCGACAAATACCTGCAAATCAGCATGACACTGCAAGTGCAGGATGAAGAACAGGTCAATCTGATCAAGGAAAATATGCCACAAGTGCGCAGCCGCTTATTGCTCCTGCTGTCAAGCAAGGATGCGTCTGAAATTTTATCGTCCGAAGGCAAGGAAAAACTGGTTAATGACATTATCGAAAAAGTTGCCCAGCCTTTTACCGCCAAGGGAGAGCCACAAAAAGTCAGTGGTGTTTTCTTTACGTCTTTTGTAGTCCAATAAAATCATGTCAGATAATTTTCTCTCCCAGGAAGAAGTTGATGCCCTTTTGAAGGGCGTCACGGGAGATCAGGACGACTCGCAATCCCTGGAGGATACCTCAGGTGTCCGGCCCTACAATCTTGCCACGCAAGAGCGTATCGTCCGCGGCCGTATGCCAACGCTGGAAATTATCAATGAACGTTTTGCCCGCTTGTTGCGCATAGGTTTGTTCAATTTTCTGCGCCGCAGTGCAGAGGTCTCCGTCGGTACCGTCAGGGTATCAAAGTACAGTGAATTCATCCGTAACCTGGTGGTGCCGACGAACCTGAATCTGGTGCACATGAAGCCCTTGCGAGGCACTTCCCTGATCGTGCTTGATCCTGGTCTGGTGTTTTTGTTGGTGGATAATCTGTTTGGTGGTGATGGCCGCTTCCACACCCGTGTTGAAGGCCGCGATTTTACCCAGACTGAGCAACGTATCATTCACCGCATCCTGGAAATCATTTTTGAAACCTATTCCAAATCCTGGGAACCTGTCTATCCCATAGAATTTGAATATATACGCTCAGAAATGAATACCCAGTTTGCCAATATTGCGACTCCGAATGAAGTTGTGGTATCCACCACCTTCACAATAGAACTGGGGCCAGTCAGTGGTGAAATGCATTTATGCATGCCATATTCCACCATAGAGCCCATACGCGACATTCTGACCAGTAGCCTGCAAGGCGAAACCCTGGAGGTGGATAAACGCTGGGTACGTCTGATGACGCAACAGATACAGATAGCAGAAGTTGAAATAGTTGCAGATCTGGGCACCACGCGCGTCACTCTGGGCGATATACTGAATATGAAGGAAGGCGATATCATTCCGCTTTCAGTACCAGAAATTATTTCAGCAAAAGTCGATGGCACTCCAGTCATGGAGTGTAAATACGGCGTGTTTAACGGGCAATATGCCTTGCGTGTGGAGAAGTTGATCAGCTCCAGCGTACAGGAAGTAGCACAAGGAGAAAATCATGGATGACAACGGCGATTCACCCATCAGTGAAGATGATTGGGGCGCTGCAATTGCAGAGCAGGAAAGAGCAGAAGCTGCGGCAGCCGAAAAGGCTGAAGCACCACCGGCCAGTGCTGCCATTTTTAAAGAGTTCAGCGGCAAGAGCAGTAACGCACCTGAAACCCATAATGACATCGACTTTATTCTGGATATCCCGGTTCAACTGACGGTAGAGTTGGGCAGAACCAAGATTGCCATCAAAAACCTGCTGCAACTGGCGCAGGGTTCTGTCGTAGAGCTTGATGGTCTGGCGGGTGAGCCTATGGATGTGCTGGTCAATGGCTGCCTGATTGCCCAGGGTGAGGTAGTTGTAGTCAACGATAAGTTTGGTATTCGCCTGACCGATATCGTGACGCCTGCAGAACGCATACGCAAGCTCAACAAATGAGGACTACTTCAGTTTATTTTGCGGCGGTAACACTGGCAGCATTGGCAAGCCTGAGCAATACTGTATTCGCTGCCGAGAATGCGCCTGTTTCAACTGGTGGCGGCGTTATACAAATTGCCACAGCATTACTCCTGGTACTGGGCCTGGTTGTCATGGCCGCCTGGCTGATGCGTCGCCTGGGGCCCATGATGAGCGTGGGAAATAAGATCCCCGTCAAGATCATTGGTGGCATCAATGTTGGTAACCGCGAACGGGTAATGGTAGTCGAGATTGCAGATCAATGGCTGGTCCTTGGCGTCACTGCCAGCAATATCAACACGCTAGCCAGCATGCCCAAACAGGAAGAACTGCTGAATCAGTCAGCGCAAACAACTGCCAATGATCCTTTTTCTGCATGGCTCAGGCGCACACTGGAAAAACGGACTACCGAACGATCTGCAGAGCAGTCTGAGAACAGGTAATTACATCGCATGAAAACTTTGCGCGCTCATCTGCCGCTCATCTGGCTGGCACTTTTGCTGTGCGGACTTGCTCTGCCAGAAGCCGCCGTGGCACAGGTCAATGGTGGCCTGCAAGCAATCACCAGCACGCCCGCACCTGGTGGCGGGCAAAACTATTCACTCAGCATACAGACGCTGCTATTCCTGACGGCACTCAGCTTTTTGCCGGCGGCCTTGCTGATGATGACCAGTTTTACCCGCATCATCATCGTCTTGTCTTTACTCAGGCAAGCGCTGGGTACCCAGTCTGCGCCACCGAATCAGGTGATGGTGGGCTTATCCTTGTTCCTGACTCTGTTCGTCATGGGACCGGTGTTTGACAAAATCTATGCTGAAGCTTATCAGCCATTTACTGAAAACAAGATCACCATGCAGGTTGCCCTGGATAAGGGAGCAACCCCGCTGAAACAATTCATGATGAAGCAAACCAGGCAGACTGACCTTGCCCTGTATGTGAAATTATCCAATACTCCCGAGCTGCAAGGGCCGGAAGACGTGCCTTTGCGAATTTTAATCCCCGCCTTTATTACCAGTGAACTGAAAACTGCTTTTCAAATCAGTTTTGCCATCTTCATCCCCTTCCTCATCATCGACATGGTGGTTGCCAGTGTGCTGATGTCCATGGGTATGATGATGGTTTCACCTGCCATCGTATCGCTACCTTTCAAGCTCATGCTCTTTGTGCTTGTTGATGGCTGGCAGTTGTTGATAGGTTCACTCGCACAAAGTTTTTACTGAGGTTCACCATGACACCCGATAGCGTAATGACATTAGGCCGCCAGGCTATGGAAGTCACCTTAATGGTGTCTGCCCCCTTGCTACTGGTGGCGCTGGGCATAGGTCTGATCGTCAGTATTTTCCAGGCAGCCACGCAAATCAATGAAACCACCCTGTCTTTTATTCCCAAGCTGATAGGTATCTTTGTCACGCTCATTATTTCAGGACCCTGGATGCTTTCCATCCTGATGGATTACATGCGCCAAATGTTTTCCAGCATCGCCACCATGGCAGCCTGATTTGCGTACCATCGCAATTCCATGATCTCTTTTTCCAGCAATGAACTGATTGCACTGATTAATTCCTTTATCTGGCCTCTGACCAGGATACTGGGGTTGATTGCGGTTGCCCCGCCGTTTGGCAATAACACTGTCCCGGTTCAAATCAAGATCTCGCTGGGTGTGGTTTTATCGCTGATCGTCGCCCCTACCCTGCCAGCCATTTCTAATCTTGATCCAGTTTCACTGAATGGTATTTTGGTACTCGCGCAGCAGCTCATCATAGGATTTGCAATGGGCTTTGTCATGCGCATCGTCTTTTCTGCCATAGAGATGGCTGGTGAGGTTTCTGGCTTGACCATGGGGCTGGGCTTTGCGACCTTTTTTGATCCACAGACCCAGGGACGATCGTCAGCGATTGCGCAATTTCTGGTGTTGACATCGACTTTGTTAATGCTGACGCTGAATGTGCATCTCTCCATGCTGGCGGCGTTGGTTGAGAGCTTTCATACCATGCCTATTGCAACCACCTATCAATCTGGTCTCAATTATCAAAAGCTGGCAATCTGGGGGGAGCAAATTTTTAGCGTGGGCATGCATCTCTCGCTACCCATTGTTGCTGCCCTGCTGGTGACCAACGTCGCCCTCGGCATATTGACGCGCGCTGCGCCTCAATTGAATTTGTTTGGTATAGGCTTTCCTATCACCATAGGTGTAGGTTTTTTGATGGTCGCCCTGATCATGCCTTATCTGCTCCTGCCACTGCAAAACCTGTTCCAGAGCGGCCTGGAAATGATACAGTCCTTAGGCCAGAGTACGCCGCTCCCGATAAAGAGGTAAATCATGTCATGCGGGGTATTTACCGGCGACGCCAGACTATATAACGTAGAACAGATACGTGAAATCGAGGCCCGTGCACTCGCACATCAGGGCGAGGGCCAGGGCGAGATCACGCTCATGCAAAAAGCCGGGCTGGTGACGGCAGAACTGGCAGAAAAAATTTGCGTGAACAAGCAATATCCCATATTGATACTGGCAGGACCGGGCAATAACGGGGGAGATGCTTATGAGGCCGGATATCACTTATCCAGACAGGGCTTTAGAGTTGTTTGTCTCATGTGCGGAGCATTTGAGAAATACTCTCCAGATGCGCAGGCTGCGCTGCAAAGAGCGCGGGGCTTGGGACTGGAGTTTGCTGAGGTTCGCACATTACACGATACGCCGTCACAAAACTGGGGGCTGATTATTGACGGTTTATTCGGCATAGGTCTGAAACGGGCACCGGAAGCTGACATTGCAAGGCTGATCAACTTCATCAACCAACTCGCGTCTGAAAAGACTATCCCGGTACTAGCGATTGATGTCCCCAGTGGTTTGAATGCCGATACCGGGCAGCCAGTGAGTCAAGACAGCGTGCTTATTCAGGCCAGCCATACTATTACTTTTATTGCCAACAAACCTGGCTTGCATACAGGATCAGGCAAAGACTATGCGGGTCATGTCATTGTCAATCAACTCAATATTTCTGAAGATTTTTTTCCTGCATGCCGTAGCTATCTGAATGAACGTACGTCCCTGCTGCAAATTCTAAAGCCTCGCAAACAAAACAGTCACAAAGGCAGTTTTGGTGATGTCGTCGTACTTGGCGGTGCAAGGAGCATGGCCGGTGCTGCCATCCTTGCGTCCAGGGCTGCACAGTATGCAGGTGCCGGGAGGATTTACTGCAGCATACTGGCAGAAGCACCCGCTTACGATAGTCTGCACCCAGAAATCATGTTCCGCCATGCTGGGGACATCAGTCTGGAAGAGGCAACTGTGGTCGTAGGCCCAGGGCTGGGCACGTCAAATGCTGCACATACCTTACTCAGCAGTGCCATTCAAAGCGCGCAAGCACTGGTCATTGATGCAGACGCCTTGAACCTGATTGCTGCAGACAGCAAATTGCAGGCCTTATTACGCGATAGAAATACTCCATGCATCCTCACGCCACATCCACTGGAAGCAGCGAGATTGCTGAACAGGAGCGTCGCTGAGATACAGAATAATCGCCTGTCTGCCTCACAAGAGCTGGCAAGCCGATTCAATGCAGTAGTGATACTCAAGGGCTCCGGCAGTATTATTTGCGGCCCTGATGGCAAGCTGTTTACCAATACGACTGGCAACCCTGCCCTGGCCAGTGGTGGCACTGGTGATGTACTGGCAGGTTTGGCAGGTGCCTTACTGGCACAGCTTGGCAATAGCGTGGATACAGCAAGAATGGCTACCTGGGTGCACGGTCATGCAGCCGATGAACTGGTAAAAAATGGAACTGGGCCTATAGGCTTGACGGCCAGCGAGTTATTGCCAGAGATTAGGCTTCATATCAATCAATTAGCTTATCACGCTGCAACCTAAAATTATCCACCATTTCCCTACTGGATCAGGAATCAGTCAACCAGGCTATTAATCTGTTCCGGTATCAGTTTGCCCACTTCAGAGCGGGCATCACAGGCAATACCAGATTGCGCCAAGGCAGCGGACAATTTTTCTATCTGCTCTTGCTGTGCAGCAGCATGATCAATCAACTTGTGCAAGACTTTGGAAATCGGGTCGTCACTGTTTTGAGTCACGCCATAAGCGGTGAACAAATGTGCAGTTTCTGAATCTGCCGAGGCGACTTCTCTTTTGATGACATGAGCAGGGTTACCCACAGCAGTACCACCAGCAGGCACAGGTTTGAGCACTACGGAGTTAGACCCTATCTTGGCACCTGCTCCAATAGTAAAACCACCCAGCACTTTGGCACCGGCACCGACGATAACGCCTGCCTCCAGCGTAGGATGACGTTTTGCGCCACGCGACAAGGATGTACCGCCCAGAGTCACACCCTGATAAATAGTACAGTCATCACCGATTTCTGCCGTTTCACCAATGACCACACCAAAACCATGGTCAATGAATACCCTGCGGCCTATGGTCGCACCAGGGTGGATTTCTATACCTGTCAATACACGAGCAATATGAGAGATGAAACGACCCAGCCATTTCAGGCCACGCTTCCAGCACCATTGTGCCCAGCCATGCATGAGTATGGCCTGAAAGCCAGGATAACAAGTGATCACCTCCCAGGCATTACGAGCGGCAGGATCTTTCTTGATAATACTGGCTATATCTTCTCTCAGGCGGTCAAACATGGAATTTATATGGTTATGACGGAGGGGAATAAGATAGTAGCGTATTTCTGAAAAAGCTGCGTCCGCTACCTAAATCAATGGGCACCAGACGTACAGGTTTACAGAAACTATGGCTTACAGACGCTGACGGCGGGCTTCGTACAGACAAACACCTGAAGCCACGGAGACATTCAGGCTTTCTACAGAACCGAACATGGGGACACTGACCAGCATATCGCAGGTTTCGCGCGTCAGGCGGCGCATGCCCTCACCTTCAGAACCCATGACGATGGCGCAACCAACCTTGAAATCGACATCGTAGATATTTTTTTCGACTTCATCTGAGGTACCAACCAGCCAGATATCACGGTCTTTCAATTCACGCAGGGTGCGTGCCAGATTAGTGACGGTAATGTACGGCACTGTTTCAGCAGCGCCGCTGGCAACCTTGGCTGCAGTGGCATTCAAGCCCACCGCCCTGTCCTTGGGAGCGATAACTGCATGCGCACCCGCGCCGTCAGCCACGCGCAGGCAGGCACCCAGGTTATGTGGGTCCGTGATGCCATCCAGCACCAGCAACAATGGTGGCCCATCAATCGCGTCAAGCAATTCATCGAGGTTACGTGCCAGTGACAATTCACTGGCCTTCGCTACTACGCCTTGATGGCGGCGTGTACCGACGATATTGCTGAGGCGCTGATCATCTGCCGGGATGATGCGCACACCAGCAGATTTTGCTGCTTGCAAGAGGTCTTTCATACGACCATCAACGCGAGAAGAATCTACATAGATTTCTTCGACGGAAGAGGCTTCATGGCGGATCCGGGAGGTCACCGCATGGAAACCAAAAATCATTTTACTTTTCATTTCATTCTTTTCTTTACATGCATTTCTTTGAGGTACTTTGAGGTACTAACGTCTTTTCTTCGCTGACTTACCGGCGGCGGCTGGTGCTTTTTTCTTTGCACTTGCAGCAACAGGTGAAGATTTCTGGCGACGCCCACCAGAAAAACTTTCTTCTTTTACTTTTTTGGCTGGAGCAGCTTTACCGCCTCTGCCATAATTTGCCACGGCTTTTTCTTCAGGTACCAGCAAGGCTTTCTTGGCACTGGCAGCGCCTTTGCGATTTTTTTCATTCGTTGCTGTGCCTCGTGTATCCACCAGCCCAGCTGAGCGTGGTGATACAGGCTGGACTATGGCCAAGTCTATCTTGCGCGCATCCAGATCAACCCGGCTGACTTGCACCGTGACTTTGTCTGTCAACTGATAGCGTTTGCCGGTACGTTCGCCGCGCAACTCATGGCGCGCCTCGTCATACTGAAAGTAATCAGCACCCAGTTCAGTGACATGTACCAGACCTTCGATAAAAATTTCATCCAGCTGAACAAAGATACCAAACTGTGTCACCCCGGTGATCATGCCGGTGAATTCTTCACCAACCTTGTTGCGTATGAAATAGCACTTGAGCCAGGCTTCGACGTCACGTGAAGCTTCATCAGCACGGCGTTCATTGGCAGAACAGTGGACACCTAACGCATCCCAGATAGTCTGTTCTTTTTCTTCCTTCTTCTTGCCGGCTGCCTTGTCAGCAATTTGCTGTTTTCTGGTGGCATTCGATACAGAAGTATTCAACAGCGTCAGGTCTATACCCTTGGGTTCATATTTACGACCCTGCAAAATCGCCTTGATCGCCCTGTGCGTCAACAAGTCAGGGTAACGGCGTATCGGGCTGGTGAAATGGGCATAAGCATCATAAGACAAACCAAAATGGCCGATATTGTCCGGGCTGTAAACCGCTTGCTGCATGGAGCGCAGCAACATGGTTTGCAAAAGCGTTGCGTCTGGCCTGCCTTTGACTTTTTTCATCAACTCGGCATAGTCCGATGCTGCCGGCTTGTCGCCACCACCAAGGAACAGACCAACTTGCTTCAGGAAATTTCTGACCTGGGTCAGTTTCTCTTTGGTCGGCCCGGCATGGATACGATAAGTGCCTGGATGTTTGTAAGTTTCCAGCAAATTCGCGGCGCAGACATTGGCTGCCAGCATGCATTCTTCAATCAGCTTGTGCGCATCATTACGCGTGCGTGGCAATATCTTTTCTATCTTGCCAGATGGATTGCAAACGATATAGGTCTCAGTCGTTTCAAAGTCGATAGCACCACGCACCTGACGGGCTTTCAATAAAGACTGGAAGACTTCATACAGATGCAAGAGATGCGGTACCAGGGTCAAGCGTTTGGCTGCTTCCGGACCTTTGGTATTACCAAGTATAGCTGCCACTTCAGTGTAGGTAAAGCGCGCGGCAGAATGGATGACCGCCGGATAAAACTGGTAAGCCGTGACTTCACCGTCTTGCGTAATCACCATATCGCACACCAGCGTCAAACGATCGACATCAGGATTAAGCGAGCACAGGCCATTCGACAGGCGCTCTGGCAACATCGGTATAACCCTGCGCGGGAAATACACCGACGTACTGCGCAACAGCGCCTCTTCATCAAGCACATCATTTGGATTGACGTAGTGACTCACATCGGCTATGGCGACGATCAGCCTGTGACCTTTGCTGCGGCCTATCTTGACTGGCTCACAGTACACTGCATCATCAAAATCGCGAGCGTCTTCGCCATCGATAGTCACCAATGGAATGTCACGCAGATCCACGCGGTCTGTGAGATCACTGTCCCTGACTTCTGACGGCAATTTGGCAGCGGCTTTTTTTACCGCTTCAGAAAACTCATGTGGTACACCAAATTTGCGGACGGCAATTTCGATTTCCATACCAGGATCATCGACATCACCCAGTATTTCAACGATCTTGCCAACTGGCTGTGCGTAACGGGTCGGTTGCTCAGTCAACTCGACGCTGACGACCTGACCAGCCTTGGCTTTGCCTGGTGCGCCAGTCAATAAAATATCCTGACTGAAGCGCTTGTCTTCAGGCGCGACTATCCAGACGCCATTTTCATTGAGGAGGCGGCCTATAACATGAGTATTGGCTCTGTCGAGTATCTCAAGTATGCCCCCTTCAAGGCGGCCACGCCTGTCTGTGCCAACAACACGCGCCATGACGCGGTCACCATGCAAGACTTTTTGCATTTCGCGCTCAGGCAAAAACAGGTCTTCACTGCCATCATCCGGGATCAGAAAACCATAGCCTTCGCGATGACTGCTGACTTTGCCGCTGATGAAATTGTCTTGATTGGCGATGGAATAATTTCCACCTTTATCTACTTTGACTTGCCCATCTCTTTCCATCGCGTTTAATCGTCGTGTCATGCCATCTAACTCCTCAGGTTTTACTGACAATGCATCTGCTATTGCAGTCGCAGTCATTTTTGCCGTGTTAGTACGTAGAACACCCAGTATCTCTTCGCGACTGGGGATGGGGTATAAATGCTTGTTCAAATTTTGTATTTTTTCTTAAAAAAGTTAATTTGGGTCACGCCAAAATCTTATCAGGCCATAGTTTACTGTAGCAAACCTCTTTCGCCTAACAATTCTTGTATCCGCAAGGTGACTCACCTTGACAAATGCTTCAATTAATCTATAATGTTGTTCTCCGTTGCCCACGTGGCGGAATTGGTAGACGCGCATGGTTCAGGTCCATGTGCCTTCGGGTGTGGGGGTTCGAGTCCCTCCGTGGGCACCAAAATTTGAGAGCCCGCTGATGAAAATCAGCGGGCTTTTTCAATTCCACTTCGAATTTTACATTCGGCACATTCCACACATTCAGTTTTGCAAGTATAAGCAAGAAATCCATCAGCCCTGCATTTCCCACCCAAGCTGCCGACGATTTTCTACCTTCCTGCATCATAATGCAAAAATTCCTCCGAAATATTTCCCCAAGGCCAGTCAAATACTCTATAATTACGCCTTCCGTTGCCCACGTGGCGGAATTGGTAGACGCGCATGGTTCAGGTCCATGTGTCTTCGGATGTGGGGGTTCGAGTCCCTCCGTGGGCACCACAAATTTGAGAGCCCGCTGATGAAAATCAGCGGGCTTTTTCAATTCCATATTTACCTCTTTTGCCTCATTTGTTTTTGTCATTAGCGCAAGCTGAGTCATATCTACATTATTCAAATCAAACGAAGTCTGGCGGGAGCAAACAAGCCCCCATCCATCCGTGGAGCACAAGACACACATCAAAATAAAGCACCAGATAATCGCATAGTGTCGCCATCAAAAAAAACGGAAGCAAATTGCTTCCGTTTTCATGACTGCCAATTAAGCTGCGCCCTTTTTCAACCAGGCATTCAACTGATGAGGCCTGATACTGTCATACTCTTCAAAAGGCTGATGTATCCATGGATTGTTCGCCAGATAGTCCAGATAATAATCCGGCGCCACTGATGAACATGCCTTGTACCAGATCACGGCTGATTTTACTTCTGTTACAGCCGGGAAATTCTCGCGCAAATGCACGAGCACTTTTTCCAGGGTAACGCCGGAATCGACCAGATCATCGACGACCAAAACTTTACCCTGCAACGCACCCTTGGTCATGGAAATATACTTTCCTATATCCAGAGTGCCCTGCACTGTGCCTGACTCTTCACGATAAGAACTGGTAGATAGAATTGCCAGAGGCACGTCAAATATCCTGGAGAAAATATCACCAGGACGCAAGCCACCACGGGCGAGACACAGGACTTGATCAAACTTCCAGCCAGACTCATGCACTTTCAATGCAAGCTGCTCGATGGAACGATGATAGGCTTCCCAGGAAACCCATAAGTCCTTGTCTGTAGATGCAGGCATATTCATATTTTTATTTTTCCTTCTTAAATAAACGGGTGCCTTAACACGATGGTTTCTTCGCGATCTGGTCCGGTAGAGACCATATCGACAGGAACACCAACCAGCTCCTGAATACGCATGATGTAATTGCGGGCATTGACTGGCAGAGCATCCATGCTTTGCGCGCCAACTGTCGTTTCAGACCAACCCGGCATTTCCTCATAAATGGCTTCGCAGCGTGCCGCTTCTTCAGCGCCAACTGGGAAGATATCAACGACTTTGCCATCGATTTTGTAACCAGTACACAGCTTCAATGTTTCCAGACCATCCAGCACGTCCAGCTTGGTCAAGCACATGCCAGACACGCCATTAATTTGCACGGAACGCTTCAACAGAGCTGCATCGAACCAGCCGCAACGACGGGCACGGCCAGTCACCGTACCAAATTCATGGCCAACGCTGGCCAGGTGCTTACCTACGCCGGCATCAGTTGGCAATTCAGACGGGAATGGGCCAGAACCTACACGTGTCGTGTAAGCCTTGGTGATACCCAGGATGTAATGCAACATGTTAGGACCAACGCCAGAACCTGCCGCTGCATTGCCAGCCACGCAATTGCTGGAGGTAACAAAGGGGTAAGTTCCATGATCGACGTCCAGCAAACTGCCTTGCGCACCTTCAAACAACAGGCTGGCACCGGCTTTATGCGCCGCATACAAGGCGCTTGATACGTCTGCCACCATAGGGCGGATACGCGGCACATTGGCCAGGGTATCATCCAGTGTTTTTTGGAACTCAACTGCAGGCGCCTTGAGATAATTGGTCAACACAAAATTGTGGTAATCCAGATTTTCACGCAGTTTCTCAGCAAAGCGTTCTTCATTAAGCAAATCAGCTACACGGATTGCGCGGCGGGCAACCTTGTCTTCATAGGCTGGGCCTATGCCCTTGCCAGTCGTGCCAATTTTGGCGGCACCACGGGCAATTTCACGCGCCGCATCAAGTGCAGTGTGATACGGCAAAATGACCGGGCAAGCTTCTGAAATCTTGAGACGGGAAGCAACTTCAACGCCATTTGCCTGCAGCTTGTCGATTTCGCGCAAGAGGTCAGGTACAGACAAAACCACACCGTTACCGATGTAGCAAGCCGTTCCAGCGCGCATAATGCCGGAAGGTATCAGTTGCAAGGCCGTTTTTTGGCCACCGATTACCAGTGTATGACCAGCATTATGGCCACCTTGAAAACGGACAACGCCCTGGGCGTGATCCGTCAACCAATCGACGATTTTTCCCTTGCCTTCATCGCCCCACTGGGTGCCGATTACGACTACGTTTTTTGCAATTTTAGTTTGTGTCATCACTCAACCTACATTTTGAAGAATCCATTTACCCGCATCGAAAGTGAGTGCGCGATTGCAATCAAATTCGTCTTGTTCGTTCTCGTGCCCTGGCAGGCTTTGAATCACAATTTCGCCCTCGCCACGCAGCTCTGCGATCTTTGCCCGCAATGCCGGGTCACTACCCCAGGGAGCACGGATCGCATCCTTTCTCTCTGCGGATGGAAGCAGACGCGCCAGTTCACGCAAATCCAAGGAAAATCCAGTGGCAGGGCGTGAGCGACCAAAAGCTTCACCCACATGATCGTAACGACCACCACGCGCCACCGCATTTGGCAAACCAGGCACAAATACGTTAAACATTACCCCACTATGATAGTGGTAGCCACGCAAATCAGCGAGGTCTATCGTGACATGGGCTGCACCTGTCAAACGCACCAGATGCTCAAGTTCATCCAGCGCTGTTTGCACACCCTCAAGTGCGGGCAATACTGCACGTGCTTTTTTTATAATGGAAATATCGCCATATAAAACTGGCAAAGCCATTAATGCGGCACGCACTTCGGGCGAAAAATTTTGGCTGAGCTTGTCTATGCTAGGCAAGTCTTTGGACTCAAGCAAGGCATACAGGGTATTTTCTTCTGCCTTGGCCAGCGGATCGGCAGCCAATAAGGCGCGCAAAACCCCGACGTGACACATATCGAGCCGCACATCTTTGACATGCGCCAGGGCCAGGCAAGCCAATACCAGCTCTTGAATTTCAGCATCGGCTTCCAGGCCTGCATGACCATAAATTTCTGCGCCGATTTGCAAAGGCTCGCGCGTGGCGTGCAGACCAGACGGCTTGGTATGCAGGACACTGCCCGCATAGCAAAGACGGGTAACGGTGCGGCGGTTTAACAGATGCGCATCAATGCGGGCAACTTGCGTGGTCATGTCAGCACGCAGACCCATGGTGCGACCAGAGATTTGATCCACCAGCTTGAAGGTGCGCAAATCCATGTCCTGACCGGCACCAGTCAGCAAGGATTCTATGTATTCCAGCATCGGCGGCATGACCAGCTCGTAGCCATACAGTCTGAAATTGTCCAGGAGAACGCGGCGCAACTCTTCTATCTTGCGTGCTTCGGACGGCAGGATATCAGCGATATTTTCAGGTAAAAGCCAATTCGGCATGAAGAACAATCAAAAAAACAAGAAATTGGTTGAGTCTATCCGACAAACAGCGATCTGCACAAAATTTGTGCAGATCGCTGTCGGTCACTACAATCACTATTTAAAGTGGCGAGTGCTACTTACCCTTTGCAGCAGGAGCATTACCACCCGCAGAAGAAGGGCTCTTAAAATATTTAAAGAACTCAGAGTTTGGATCCACTACTAAGATATCGCTCTTGTTCTTGAATGACGCAGTATACGCCTCCAAGCTGCGATAGAACTTATAAAATTCTGGATTTTGACCAAAAGCCTGCGCATAAATCTGTGAAGCTTCAGCATCACCTGCACCACGTATCTTTTGCGCTTCACGATAAGCTTCAGCCTTGATCACCAACCTCTGCTTGTCTGCATCTGCGCTGATCTCTTCTTTTTCAGCGGCACCGGTAGAACGCAGTCCGTTTGCCTCACGGGTACGCTCGGCCTTCATACGTTCATACACTGAATTATTGATTTGCTCTACGTAATCTACACGCTTGAGGCGCACATCTATAATCTCCACACCTATCTGTTTGGTCTCGTCAGCAACCTTTTTCTTGATGGCGTCCATTACCTTGCCGCGCTGTGTAGATATCACTTCACCAACCTTGCGTTTGGTAATTTCATCATTCAAGGCAGCCTTAATGATTTGCAACATCCTGTTTTGCGCCCTGCGCTCTTCACCATTGAAGCTGACGAAATACAGACGTGGGTCTTTGATACGCCATTTCACGTACGAATCAACCAGGATGTTTTTCTTTTCCGAAGTGACAAAACGATCACCTGTATTCGTATCGATAGTCAGGATACGCTTGTCCAGCAACAAGACATTCTGGAAAGGCGGTGGCAACTTGAAGTGCAAGCCAGGCTCACTGATGACAGACTTGACTTCACCCAAAGCGAAGACAATCGCATGCGACCGCTGATCAACAACAAAAATAGTTAAATAAGCAATTAAAATTGCACCACAAACAGCAATAAGGAAAGTAGCTAACTTATTCATTATCTGCCCTCCCTTTCACGAGTATCACGGTTATCTTTTGATCTTCCATCCTTGCCATAACGCATTTCCACAGTAGGTATCTGATCCGCTGCGGGAATGGTTACCTGAGCAGGAGCCGCTGGCGCAACTTTCGCCGCCTGGTCACCCTGCATTTTATCCAAAGGCAGATAAATCACATTATTACCAGTCTTGGTATCCATCATCACTTTGCTGGTATTGGTAAATATTTGCTGCATGGTTTCCAGGTACATCCTGTCTCTGGTAATAGCAGGCGCTTTTTGATACTCGACCAGCACTTGCTGAAAGCGAGAAGCATTACCTTGGGCATTGGCAACAATACTTCCCTTGTATGCTTCTGCCTCTTGTATCATGCGCGACGCTTCACCGCGTGCCTTTGGGATAACATCGTTGGCATATGCTATGCCTTCATTTTTCAGACGCTCTTTATCCTGCTTTGCTTTTTGCGCATCTTCAAAAACAGCCTGAACCTGCTCAGGTGCCTGCACGTTTTGCATGGTCACTTGCGCTACCAGCACACCTGAACCATATGCATTCAGGATTTTTTGCATACCTGCACTGACATCAAGTGCTATTTTTTCACGGCCTTCGTACAATACAAAATCCATCGAGCTTTTACCGACGACCTCGCGGACAACAGTTTCTGCGACCTGAAGTATCATCTCTTCCTGATCACGGTTGTTATACAGCCAGTCTGCGGCATTGTTCAAGGTGTATTGAACAGCAAACTGAATATCGACGATGTTTTCATCATCAGTCAACATCAAGGATTCGCGCTCTTTTGAGCCTTTTTTATAGCCTATCTCTACAGTCCTGACTTGCGACAGATTAACTATCTCGTGACCCTGAACAGGGTACGGCCAGCGCCAGTTAAAACCGGCAGAAGTTTGATGACTGAATTTACCAAAGGTAGTGATGACAGCAGTCTGCCCTTCCTGCACGATGAAAAAACCACTGGACAACCATACCAGCGCAATTACGGCAACAATCAGGGATGCACCAACTTTAGCGCCAGATGAGTCTGGTGAAAAATTGCCGCCATTATCACCACCATTTTGCCCGAACAAACGCCCCAGTTTCTGGGTAAAGTCCTTCCATAACTGATCAAGATCAGGTGGGCCTTCAGGTGGTTTTTTGCCATCAGGCTTATTATTATTTTGATTATTGTTTTGCGAACCACGCCCCCATTGCGGATCATTTATGGACATGGTCACACCAATTCTTTTGAGAAATGAAACAAGCATTCTGTCGCTATCCAATGAATAGTGGGTTGGACTACTGAAAATCAAAGCGGGCATCAACCGCCTCTGGCGTTGCCACTTGTACAATACCAGACGTTTTTACCAATGCGAATTCGGCAATAGCTTCGCGCAACAAACCTATACCTGCTCCGGTGCGGGCACTCAAAAAAACCCTCTGGATTTTATCACACTCATCCACCTCGACCGAAGGCTCCAGGCCAGCAAGATCTATCTTATTCCACACGAGTATCTGCGGTATGTGATCCGCGCCGATCTCTTCAAGCACCTGGTTGACTTGTTGTATCTGGTCAAACCTTACAGGACTACTTGCATCCACGACATGCAAGAGCAAATCGGCATGTATGGTTTCTTCCAATGTTGCGCGAAATGCCGCAACGAGTTGATGCGGCAGTTCGCGTATGAAACCAACCGTATCAGAAATAACAATATTACCCGCATCACCAAGGTACAAGCGGCGGGAGGTCGTATCCAGCGTCGCAAATAATTGATTAGCGGCATAAGCACCTGCCTTGGTCATGGTGTTAAAAAGGCTGGACTTGCCTGCATTGGTATAACCGACCAAAGAAACCGACAAGGTATTGCTACGGCCACGTGAGCGTCTCTGGGTTTCCCTTTGCTTATGTAGCTTATCGAGCTTCTGCTTGAGCATTTTGACACGCTCACCCAGCAAGCGGCGATCAGTCTCAAGCTGCGTCTCACCTGGACCACGCAAACCTATACCACCTTTTTGTCTTTCCAGATGTGTCCAGCCACGTATCAAGCGCGTGGCCAGATGTTGCAACTGAGCCAACTCCACCTGAACTTTACCTTCATGGCTTTGGGCGCGTTGAGCAAAAATATCCAGGATCAGGCTGGTACGATCTACCACCCTGACCTTCAGGTGTCGTTCCAGATTCCGTTGTTGCGCCGGAGAGAGTGCATGATTAAAAATGACTATATCCAGCGCAGCATCGGCAACACCATGCGCAATCTCATCCGCCTTGCCGCTGCCGACAAAAAAAGCAGCATCAGGGCTTGATCGTTTGCAAGTGATGGTTGTAACCGGCTCTGCCCCCGCGGACTGCGAAAGCAAAGAGAGTTCTTCCAGGCTGGCGGCAAAGTCATCCTTGCCAAAATCGACGCCGACCAAAGCGGCGCGCATGGACGGCTTCTTTATTTCATTACTCAAAAATTACTCTGCCTCTGGCTCGGTGTTAATGCTGACTGCGCGCGCTGGCACAACGGTAGAAATAGCATGCTTATAAACCATTTGCGTCACAGTATTACGCAGCAAAACCACATACTGGTCGAAAGATTCGATATGGCCCTGCAATTTGATGCCATTGACCAGATAAATTGATACAGGAATATGTTCTTTACGCAAAGCGTTCAGAAATGGGTCTTGTAATAATTGCCCTTTATTGCTCATAACAGCTCCATTGTGTTGTTGTGATTAGGAGTTGGGGACTACTTATCAGAATACAAGTATTCCCAGAAGTTGATTACAAAGTAATGTAATCTATTTTCATCTTAATTGCATATCTCTTGCTTAAATTTCACTGCAAAAGGAGAGCAACCAAGCATTTTCTTACATTTTGATACTTGCCTGCAGGCTTACCTGAACGAGCTTACTTCGATGACTTGTCAAACGGATTCTTGCCAGAACGCATTTCTATTCTCAAAGGAGTGCCAGTCAGCGAGAAAGTCTCACGGAAATGCTTTTCAAGGTAGCGTTTATACACATCGCCCACTGCTTCCAATGCATTGCCATGAATAACAATAATAGGCGGATTTTGTCCACCCTGATGGGCATATCGCAACTTGGGACGTATGGACCCTTTGCGCTTGGGTTGCTGATGCTCCACTGCTTCAATCAGGGCACGCGTCAGTTTAGGCGTGGACAAGTTGACCATCGCCGCAGCATAAGCGGAGTCGATGGATTTCATCAAAGGAGCTATACCTGTCGATTTCAGCGCTGAAATAAAGTGGAATTTGGCAAACGTCAGGAAATTCAGCTTACGCTCAATATCCAACTTGATTTCATCACGCCTGTCGCTTTGCAAACCATCCCATTTATTGACACCTACGACCAGGGCACGGCCAGACTCCAGAATGAACCCGGCGATATGGGCATCCTGCTCTGAAATATCCTGTTGAGCATCCAGCAACAACAAGACTACGTTGGCTTCCGACACCGATTGCAAGGTTTTAACAACAGAGAATTTTTCTATAGCCTCAAACACCTTGCCGCGGCGACGGATACCAGCAGTATCAATCAACGAATAGTGAACACCATCACGCTCGAATGGTATTTCTATGGAATCGCGGGTGGTGCCGGGCATGTCAAAGGCAATCACCCTTTCTTCACCCAGCAGAGTATTCACCAGCGTCGATTTACCAACATTGGGACGGCCAACGATGGCAATCTTGATGCCGCGAACCTGAGACTCAGGCTCTTCAACCTCTTCAGGGCGCTGGGCGAAGGCGATATCAACCATTTCTTCAACCAGGTCTGCCACACCATCACCGTGAGCAGCAGAGATCACGTAGGGGTCACCCATGCCCAGTTCGTAAAAATCTGCAGTGACTGAAGTATATTTCATACCTTCAGCCTTATTTACCACCAGCATCACAGAACGGCCTGATTTGCGCAGGAAATCTGTAATGGTTTTGTCATGAGGGGTCAGGCCCTGGCGGCCATCGACGATAAATACAACGACATCTGCTTCAGCCACAGCCTGCTTGGTCTGTTTGGCCATTTCATGCATGATACCCTCTTTGGCGACAGGCTCAAAACCACCTGTATCAATAACCAGAAAGGGGCGTTCACCGACACGACCTTCGCCGTAATGCCTGTCCCTGGTCAAGCCAGGTAAATCTGCGACCAAAGCGTCGCGTGAACGGGTGAGCCGATTGAACAGCGTGGATTTGCCGACGTTAGGTCGGCCTATAAGTGCGATAACCGGCTTCATTATTATTACTCGGTTGCAAGAGCAACCACTGATCCTGATTTTGTTTGAACGATCAGTTTAGCATCGACCACCAAAGGCGCTGCTAAAATCTGACTACCATCGGTAGTAATACGTCCGATGAAAGAACCATCTTCCCTTGACAGGAAGTGGACATAACCTGCGAAATCACCGACCGCAACTGCACGGTCATATGAAATTGGTGCCGACAGACGACGGTAGCTGAGCTTGTCATTGCGCCAGGCACTTGCACCACCATTGCGGGCAAAGGCATTCACAGCGCCGGTGACATCAGATGCGAACACGAAGCGCTCATCAACACTGACGCCAACATCGCTGGACAAAGGCTTGGCCCAGCGCAAAGCACCAGTAGCCACATCAAAACAAGCTACCCTACCCTGATAAGAACTGGCGCAAATATCACCGCCAAAGATCACCGGCGCACCAGAAACGTCTGCGACACGTTCGAGTTCGGTAGCACCTTTAGGTTCACCGACCGTTGCCTCCCAGCGCAAACCGCCGTTATTCAGCGCCAGTGAAGACATGCGGCCACCAGGCATGGCTACAATGGTCTGCTGCCCCTGTATCACGATGCCAGGTGCAAGGCGCAAAGTCAAAGGAGGCAATGGGCGCTCTATGGACCATTTACGTTCCCCGCTAGTCAGGTCATAAGCACTGACCTTGTTGTCAATACTACGAACCACAACCAGACCCTGACCAACAGCCGGAGCAGATAAAATTTCATTTGTACCCTGGGTTTTCCAGCGCAGCTTGCCGTCGAGGTCAAAAGCCAATACCTGGCCTTTTTCACCCGCAACTGCAATAGTTGTACCATCAACGCCCACACCTGCCGTCAAACGGGTACCGGCATTGATACGCCATACCGTGCGGCCTGTCGCCACTTCTATACGTGCCAGCGTGCCATCAGCCGCAGCTACATAAACATTTTGTGCATAGGCAGCAGGACTGAAAACATAGTTACCCGCAGTACCAATTGCCACTGTCCAGCTGGGTTTAATCGCCAGGCTGGACTTGATCTCAGTCAAAACTGCTGGCTGATTTTTTGCGTCGGATTTAGATGAAAATGGATTCAGCGAAGACAGTGTGGAACAGCCCGTCATTGCCATGAGTACAGATGATGCAACGAGCAGTTTGGCAGAAAATTGCATGTATGATTCCCCTTATTTACTGACAACTTTAGTATCTGCCACACCACCAATGACATCCAGCTTCATTTGCAAAG
This sequence comes from Undibacterium sp. TC9W, assembly GCF_049339865.1. NCBI lineage: Bacteria > Pseudomonadati > Pseudomonadota > Betaproteobacteria > Burkholderiales > Oxalobacteraceae > Undibacterium > Undibacterium sp. TC9W. Next base: position 66,153 of record NZ_JBMPPJ010000005.1, read on the forward strand.
CCTGACGACCTGGACTTTTATCTGCCATTTTTTCCAGCGCTGACTTATACGCCGTACGTGCATCTTCTATTTTGTTTTGCGCTACATAGACATCGCCTTTGGCATCCAGCACATCAGCATCGAACTGTGCGGGGAAAGTACCTGACAGTTGCTTCAAGGCTTCGTCATAGGCTTTTTCATCCAGAGCGATGCCAGCCAGGCGTATTCTTGCCAAGGCCTTGTATTCATCTGCCTTGGAAGTATCTGCCACCCATTGCAACTGACTCTTGGCTGCCTTCAGATCATTCGCATCAAATGCACTCTTTGCGGCCACCAGCGCAGCCATGGGTGCATATGAAGTAGAGGCAAATTTGGCTTTCAAATCCTCTGTCACCGCCTGCACCTTCGCATTGTCTTTGGCGACAACCAATTTCTGCATTTCTTCATACAACTGTGATGCTTGCAATGTCTGGGTGTTTTGACGCGATGTCCATGCAGTCCAGCCAGCATAAGCGACCAGGGCAACGATCAATCCCCAGGTTGCCATGTTGCCGTATTTTTTCCAGATTGCCTTGAGGTTATCTAACTGCTCTTGTTCTTCTAAATCGTATGCCATAGTGTCTTTATCTATCTATTTTATTAATGTTATTAATATTTTTAATATGGATTAATGGTGTACATGGTGATGATTCGGGTCATCACAGCAATCTGCGTCTGCACTACCGGCGATTTGATCAACCAGATAATCCACAGCAGTATCGAAAGGCACGTTAACCTGATTATTTTCGCCGTCGGCCGCGCGCAATTCCTTGATACTCACTGTATTATTATTTGCCTCATCTTCACCGATGATGACAGCATAAGCCGCACCGCTGCCGTCAGCCTTTTTCATCTGGGATTTGAAACTGCCAACGCCATTGGCAGTTGCGCAATGTAACACAACATCCAGGCCTGCATCACGCAAACGCTCACTTAATACCATTGCCTGCATTTGCGCTTCTGCCCCCTGATGTACCAGATAAGCATCGCACATTGCAGGTTGATGCACGTCGCCATTGGCTTTCATCAATTCCAGCAGGCGCTCTATACCCATGGCAAAACCGCAGGCTGGTGTTGGCTTGCCACCAAAAATACCAAACAAGGCATCATAACGGCCGCCGGCGCAGACAGTACCCTGGGAACCCAGATCATCAGTAACCCATTCAAACACAGTGCGGTTATAGTAATCAAGACCACGCACCAGACGGGGATTGATGGTAAATATAATGCTGTTGTGACGCAAAATCTTTTGCACGCCTTCAAAGTGGGCCAGTGACTCTGCACCCAGATAGTCGAGCAATTTAGGTGCCGCATTAACCATCTCTTGCATCGCAGGATTCTTGGTGTCCAGAATACGCAAAGGATTCGTCAACAAACGCCTTTTTGCTTCAGCATCAAGAATGTCCTGATGTTGTTCGAAATAAGCGATCAACGCGGCCTTGTGCTGGTTGCGTTCTTCTGCATCGCCAATGGAATTCAATTCCAGGCGCACATTTTGCAACCCCAGGTCATCCCAGAAACGCTGGCACATCATGATCAGTTCGGCATCAATATCCGGGCCAGTAAAGCCCAGCGCCTCAGCACCTACCTGATGGAATTGACGGTAGCGGCCACGCTGTGGTTTCTCATGACGGAACATCGGGCCGGTATACCACAAGCGCCTTGGACCATCGTAAATGAGATTATGTTCAATCGCAGAACGTACGACACCTGCGGTACCTTCCGGGCGCAAAGTCAGCTTGTCACCATTCATGGAATCTTCAAAGGAATACATTTCCTTTTCGACGACATCCGTCACTTCGCCCAAACCACGCGCGAACAGATTGGTGGGCTCAACGATAGGTGTACGGACTTGCTGGAAGCCATAACTCTTCAATACAGATTGCACAGTATTTTCAAACAACTCCCACAACGGGGCGTCATCCGGCAAAAGGTCATTCATCCCTTTCACACCAGCGATTTTTTCTGCTTTTTTTATTTCCGACATACTTGCTACCTGATTTAATTATTTGTTACGCCATGCACCGGGGCATAGTGACTCTTGACATAGTCCAGTACGATTTCCTGGAATTCTTCTGCGATACGGTCGCCGCGCAAGGTAAGCGCCTTGGCACCATCGATAAATACTGGCGCCGCCGGCGACTCACCCGTACCGGGTAAACTGATACCGATGTTGGCGTGCTTGGATTCACCTGGGCCATTAACAATACAGCCCATGACGGCGACATTCATATTTTCTACGCCGGGATACTGGCTCTTCCAGACTGGCATTTGATTGCGCAGGAAACTCTGGATATCATCAGCCAGTTCCTGGAACACAGTCGAAGTAGTCCTGCCACAGCCGGGGCAGGCAATGACCATGGGTGTGAACTTACGCAAGCCCATGGTTTGCAAAATCTCTTGACCAACGATGACCTCTTTGCAGCGATCACCGCCAGGTTCTGGCGTCAGGGATATGCGTATGGTGTCGCCTATGCCTTCTTGCATCAGCACGGACAGCGCGGCTGTTGAGGCCACGATGCCTTTACTACCCATGCCCGCCTCAGTCAGTCCAAGATGCAAGGGGTAATCGCAACGCGCTGCCAGTTCACGGTAAACAGCGATCAAGTCCTGCACACCTGACACCTTGCAAGACAAAATAATTTTGTCGCCAGCCAGGCCTAACTCTTCAGCCTTTTGCGCACTCTCAATCGCAGACGTAATCAGCGCCTGATACATGACTGCCTGCACACTCAATGGCACAGGGCGTTTTGCATTGTCATCCATGATACGGGCCAGCAAGGCCTGATCCAGACTGCCCCAGTTAACACCGATGCGTACAGGCTTATCGTAGCGACATGCCATCTCTATCATCTGGGCAAACTGGGTATCACGTTTGGCACCCTTGCCTACATTGCCAGGATTAATCCGGTATTTGGATAAAGCTTTTGCACAATCAGGAAAGTCATTCAGTAGCGTGTGTCCATTGTAGTGAAAATCACCTACCAGCGGCACATCTATGCCCATTCTGTCCAGCTGCTCACGTATCGCCGGCACTGCCGCCGCCGCTTCCGCATTATTGACTGTGATACGCACCAGCTCTGAACCTGCCCTCGCCAATTCCTTGATTTGAATTGCCGTACCGATTGCATCGGCCGTATCGGTATTCGTCATGGACTGCACTACGACAGGCGCACCGCCACCCACCAGAACTTCGCGAGTGCCATAGACAACTTTGGCAGAACGGGATGCACGTCTAAGTTTGGGACCAGAACCGATTTCTGATAAAAAATCTGTCATCTTTACTTCACACTCAAATTAATGACATTACTATCCTTGCCCGGTGCAATTTCCATAGACTTGCCGCGCAACCAGCCTTCTACACCGGCAGCATTGCCTATTCTCAACTGCAAGGCTTCTTTCATGTCAAAGACTTCTTCAGTGCCAGCTTTTGCCAAATGAGAAGTTACAACGCTGCCGTTTTCACGTTTGACCTGTATCCAGGAATCCTGCTTGAATTTCAATTTCAGCTGATTATTTCCTGGTTCTGCAACAGCGGGCGCGACAAGCGCAGCGGTAGTTGACACCGGGCCAGGGACTACCGCAGCTGCAGGAGCCGGAACCGGAATTGCACTTTGCTGTGTCACTGCTTGCGCCGACACCGGTGTTTGCACATCCTGATTCACTTTAGGAGGCGCAACATCCTGGGTTTCTGGTTTTGCGTCATTGAGCGTACCAAGCACCGTAGGAATAGTCGATGCCGCAGGCTTGTCTGCTTCTGACTTGCCAGATGCAGACTCTGGATTTTCGACAGGTTTTTCAGGCTCTGCTTCAGTCGTTTTTTTTGCAGACTGCCCTGAGATCAGGCTTTTGATGTAATCGTTTTGCTCCAGCTTTTGAACCGCGACAAAGATCAAGGCACATGCAGCCAGCACTATCGCACCTATCACGTACTTGCGATTATTGTTGCTGTCCTGACGTCCAAGGAAAGGCGTACGCGACTCCATAAAAGGTGTTGCAAGGGTAGGACGCAAATCTGCATCCAGTCCAGACAACCCCTTTTCTGCAGGCAGGCAGTCAATTACTGGTGTCGGATCAAGCTTGAGAAGCTTTGCATAAGAGCGCACAAAACCGCGCACGATCACCATCTTGGGCAAGTCATCAAATTGATTACTCTCCAGCGCAAGTATCTGGCGCTGGGACAATTTGAGTTGATCCGCCACCTCTTGCACAGTCAAACCGAGTTGAACGCGCGCAGCAGACAATTGAGAACCGGCAGTCTGCACAACAGACAAAACCGCTTTAGTCTCAGATATCTCAGAAGCCAAAGGTTCTACAGGTAGATTCGCGCCCGCATCACTCATCAAACACTCCACGTTGATACAGAGAAAATTCATTTGAATTTGGATGACGGCGACGCAATTGCGTCGCCAGACTATTTACCGCAGCCTCATCACCCAGTTTTCTTTCGATTTTGATAGCAAGCCAGAATACATTCGCTGCCAACACGTCCAACTTAAGTACACGGCCAATATAAAACTTCGCCTGCTTGTATTCGCCGCGCTTGTAAAGCACATCGGCCAGATTCGCATTGATTTGCGGATTACCTGCATCTTCACGCAGACCCTGCATGAAATAACGTTCTGCAGCAAGCGTATCCTTCATACGCAAACTGCACAATCCAGCATTATTCAAGGCCTTGGCTGGCGCATTATAGGCGGGATCCTTGACAGCATTCTCTAGATACACCAGCCCCTGCTTTTCGCGACCATTCATACACAAGAACCAGCCATAATTATTGCCAATATCACTATTGCCTGGTGCGAGTTTCAGTGCGTGTTGAAAATTATCTTCCGCCAATTGCTTTTCACCCATATCCATGAATATAAGTGCACGCAGGCTAAAAGCATCAACCAGATCAGGAGCAATCAGCAAGGCTTGGCGAATCTCTTCGAGAGCAACTTTCTGCTGCCCCTGTTGATAATAACCAACCGCCAACTCCATGCGTATGGAAGCACGTTTTCGCGCATCCTGCTTTTCGGCAGACATGTTTTGATCTGGCCTGTCACCCTCAAGACTCTTGGATGCACATGCCGACAAGGACAGTGCCAGCACCGCCAACGCCCCGCTCAAAAAACATTGACGCATTTGAGAAATTTTCACTGAGTGATCTCCACGATCTTGCCAAAATTTTCGCCAAACTTCTTTTGATATTCCGCCATCTTTTGCATGCGCTCTTGCACGCGTGTTCTATCCTGCACTTCACCAGCCAATTGACCGCAAGCTGCATCGATATCATCGCCACGGGTTTTACGCGTGGTGGTCACAAGGCCCGCATCCAGCAAAATCTGGGCAAATGCCTTAATACGTGGATTGGCCGAGCGTTTCAGGCCAGATTCCGGGAAAGGATTAAAAGGAATCAGATTAAACTTGCATGGCACATCACGCACCAGCTCTATCAATTCCCGCGCATGGGCATCAGTGTCATTGACGCCATCCAGCATGCAATATTCAAACGTGACAAAGTCGCGCGGCGCAAATTCAAGGTAACGCTTACAAGCCGCCATCAACTCTTTCAATGGGTACTTCTTATTCAGTGGTATCAGGCTGTCACGCAAAACATCATTCGATGCATGTAGCGACACCGCCAACGCGACCGGGCATTCTTGCGACAGCTTGTCTATCATGGGCACAACACCGCTGGTAGATAGCGTCACACGGCGGCGCGACAAGCCATAGGCATTATCATCAAGCATGAGACGCAAGGCAGTCACAGTTGGTTCAAAATTCAGCAAAGGCTCGCCCATACCCATCATGACCACATTGGTGATCTGACGTTCACCCTTGGGGCCAGGAGCAATACCTTTAGTCTTGCGCAATTCAAATTCTGCCATCCAGAGCTGGCCTATGATTTCGCCTACGCTCAGATTGCGGTTAAAACCCTGTTTGCCGGTGGAACAAAAACGGCAATTCACTGCACAGCCAGCCTGGGTAGAAATACACAGGGTGCCACGGTTTTCTTCAGGGATGAATACAGTTTCTACCGCATTACCCTGGCCGACATCAACCAGCCATTTTCTGGTGCCATCCGTGGAAGTATGGTCACTGATCACAGCGGGAGCGGCAATCATCGCCCGCGTAGCGAGCTTCTCGCGCAGGGATTTCGCGAGGTCTGTCATTTCATCAAACGAACTGGCACCAAACTGGTGTATCCAGCGTTGCAATTGCTTGGCACGAAACGGCTTCTCACCCAAGTCACCGCAGTATGCGACGAGTTGCGCTGGATCCAGATCCAATAAATTTGTGAGTACCGTCATGATCTTCTCTTTCACACCTCATACAGCACCAGACTGTATGAGGTGCATATCTTAATTCTTTATTCTCTTACATGCAGACAAAGTCTGAATTAACGGGAATAAACGTTCAACGCTGGGAAGTAGTAAGCGATTTCCACAGCAGCTGTTTCTGGAGCATCAGAACCATGAACAGCGTTAGCATCGATAGAGTCAGCGAAATCAGCGCGGATTGTGCCTGCGTCTGCTTTCTTAGGATCTGTCGCGCCCATCAGGTCACGGTTTTTCAAAATTGCGCCTTCGCCTTCCAGAACCTGGATCATTACTGGGCCGGAGATCATGAAATCAACCAGATCCTTGAAGAAAGGACGGGCGCTGTGAACAGCGTAGAAACCTTCAGCTTCTGCACGGGACAACTGCGCCATACGGGCAGCAACTACTTTCAGGCCAGCGCCTTCAAAGCGGCTGTAAATTTGACCGATGACGTTTTTTGCAACTGCATCAGGCTTAATAATAGACAATGTACGTTCGATAGCCATCTAAAAACTCCAATAAAAAGAAAGGGTTAAGAAAAATTTCAATAATTCATCTAACCTTAGATTTTAACATGAAACCACCATCCCAGATATGTCTTTCAAGAAATACAATTGGTCGCAGACTGGATCAATTAAATTTTAATTATCTAAAACAGGGATTTCATTGCATCAAAGCAAATCCACGATTCATTGCCAGCAATAATTGCCAGCTACATTGATGGATTTGCTTCTGCAAAAATCTAGATCAGATCAAAAACTGCCATAGATTCCACGTGGGAAGTGTGCGGGAACATATTGACGACACCCGCGCTACTTAGACGATAGCCGGCCTGATTGACCAGCATGCCAGCATCCCTGGCCAGGGTTGATGGACTACATGAGACATATACCAGGCGCTTGGGTTTTAATTCCGGTGCAATTTCACCTAGATCGATCAAAGCCTGACAGACAGCCATGGCACCATCACGTGGCGGATCAATCAAAAAGCGGTCAAATTTGCCCAGCTTGACGAAGTCTTGCGCCGTCACTTCGAAGAGGTTGCGGGTACTGAAGGATGTTTTATCTGCCAGGCCATTGTGCCTGGCATTTTCCAAAGCGCGCTCAGTAAGGGTGTCACTACCCTCTATACCTACCACCTCCCTCGCAAGAGTAGCGATAGGCAAAGTAAAATTACCCAGCCCACAGAACAGATCGGCTATGCGCTCATCTTTTTGCACATCCAGCATGCGCAAAGCACGTGCCACCAGAACACGGTTGATATGATGATTCACCTGGGTAAAGTCGGTAGGCTTGAAAGGCATTTTGACACCAAACTCTGGCAACAGATAATGCAAATCACTGGTCGCAGGATAATAAGGTTCTGCGGTATCGGGACCCTTGGTTTGCAACCACCATTGCACCTGATACTGATCCGCAAATGCTCTCAGTTTGACTTCATCATCCTTGGTCAAAGGTGCCATGATGCGCAACACCATGGCCGTGACGCCCTCGCCTATCGCCAACTCGATTTGCGGCAAAGCCTCAACAATGGAGAGTGAAGCTACCAAGCCACGCAAAGGCATGAGCATGGCCGAGACATGTTCGGGCAATATCTCACAGGTCTCCATATTGGCGACATAACGTGATTTTTTTTCATGAAAACCAACCAATACCGTGTCCTTTTTAATCACATGACGTACTGACAAACGGGCGCGGTAGCGATAACCCCAGGTAGGGCCGATGATGGGACGCAGCATAATATCGGATTTAACCTTGCTGATATGCCAAAGATTATCCTCCAGCACGCGCTGCTTCATGGCAACCTGGGCATTGGCATCCAGATGCTGCATGGAACAACCGCCGCAAGTACCAAAAAACTCACATTTAGGCTCCACTCTTTGTGAAGACTCACGCACCACACTCATCATGGTGGCGGCTTCCCAACTGGCTTTTTTCTTGTAAGTGCTAAATTCGACCAACTCACCCGGCAATGCGCCATCGACAAAAACCACCTTGCCAGCGCTGCCATCTTCGTTTTGCAAATTACCGACGCCGCGCGCGTCCATATCTAAAGAGCGAATTTCTATTGTATTCATGGAAATTAATGGCGCAAAACACATCACGCCGATGGGAAGTGAGATTTAAAAGACGGAATTATAAGAGATGCGCGGACGCGCACCCCAAGAAATATGTAAATTGCTCAGCGAATCCGGATTAAAGTACCGAATCGCGTCCCACACCACGGGACGCAAATGAGCGCTTAAGCTTGATCAAGGCTTCTTGCTGTATCTGGCGAACTCGCTCACGGGTGATTCCCATTTCATCGGCCAGGGTTTCCAGCGTTGCCGGATCATCATTATCAAGTCCAAAACGTCGCACGATGACGATGCGTTGCTTATCAGGCAATTTTGACAACCAGTCCCTGACCAGGATCGTCATTTCATGCTGCTCGGCGCGAATGTCTGGCGCATCATCACTATCGCCTGGCAACATGTCCATCAGACTGGACTGAGGATCATTATCCAGCGGTGTGTCCAGCGAAGTTGCGTGCTCGGACAGGGTCAGAATATCCTGCACTTCATCGACGGGCCTATCGACCAGCAGTGCAATATCTTCAAGTGCCGCATCCCTACCATCGCGCCTTTGCGATTCAAGGTGGTACTTGGCCCGCAATATCTGATTCAGTTCGCGCACCATGTGCACAGGCAGACGTATGGTCCTAGCCTGGTTCATGATGGCGCGCTCTATGCTCTGGCGTATCCACCACGTCGCATAAGTTGAAAAGCGAAAACCACGCTCAGGCTCAAACTTGTCAATGGCATGCATGAGGCCCAGATTGCCCTCTTCTATCATGTCGAGCAAAGCAACGCCGCGGTTGATATAGTGTTTGGCAATCGACACGACCAGGCGCAGGTTATGCTCTATCATTTTTTGCCTGGCTTCAAAATTACCTTGCTTGGCCAGGGTTGCATAATGCAGTTCTTCAGCAGAGGCGAATAAGGGCCGGGTACCTATCTGATTCAAATAGTATTGCGTGGTATCGGTAGAAAGCTCGGCAGCAAGAACATTTTTTAACTCATCAATAGGTGCAACAATGAGCGCCGCAGGATCTTCACTTTGCTCTTCCTGCCCCTCTTGCGTCAGATCCGCCGCATCATCCATATCTGCAGCATCTGAGGTGGAGTGCGCATCAACATCAGCGCCGTCCGGCGACATATCCGGCTCATCGCCAGCGGCAGAGTTTTCCAACTTGTAGGTGCTTAAATTGTTATGCATGATCTGAGCTGGTTTGGGAATCCGGTGAGTGAGTCCTGCTTAAACAAATTATTGCTGAAAATAACAATATTAATTTACCAATACAGTTTTTTTGGAATTACCCTACATAAAAAATGTCAATTTGCGCAAAACATCGATACTTGCTGCATCTCCACAACAAAACCACTTAGCGGGCCGGCAGATATCTGGCTGGATCTACCGGTTTCCCCTGCACCCTGATCTCGAAATGCAGCTTCACCGTATCACTATCAGAATTTCCCATTTCAGCGATTTTTTGCCCTTTGGTGATGCTCTGCCCTTCTTTGACGAGTATGGACTTGTTATGCGCATAGGCTGACAGCAAAGTACTGGTATGTTTAATAATCACCAGATTACCATAACCACGGATGCCGCTACCTGCATACAAAACTTTACCTGCGCCTGCCGACAATACATCCTGCCCCAGTTTGCCGGCAATATCAAAACCCTTGTTCTTAACATCGTCAAATGTCGCCAGGACTTTACCGTCAGCAGGCCACATCCAATCAACACTTTCAGTCTCAGTTGTCGATTCTGAGACTTTGGCTGGTGTAGCAGGAGTTTCGGACTTGGTAACTGGCACTGTCGGTGTGACGGAAGCTACTACTGTGGAATCCGTTTTTTGCAACTCGGCGAGATTAGCCTCTGAATATGGCCGCTTATCACCGCGCGGACTGGTTTTGTTGGTAGCTGCATTCACTGGCAAGGGTTTGACTTCAATTCCGGCATTCGATGCCACTACTGAAGTTTGCGCCCCCTGGACAGCATCCGGTGGCGCAACTCGCAGAACCTGACCTACTTTGATGTCATTCGGGTTTTTCAGGTCGTTCCAGGCAACCAGGTCACTATAACTTTGCCCATGATCCAGGGCGATTCTATACAGGCCATCACCACGCTTGACGACATAGGTACCGCGCGTATTATCAGGCACTTTAACTACTGGCTTAATAAGTTCAACCACAGGAGGAGGATCAACTGGCCTGGGGTCAAAGCCACGCTCCACGACCGGCGCTTTATTCTGAACATTGGTGGTACACGCAGTCACAAGCGCCAGGACTGTGATGGACAAACCAGTTTGTATTATTCGCTGTATTTTCTTCATTTCTGTTTTAATCTATCAAATTCATTGTTGCCATGGGCAAAGCTAAATTACACCGGGATGCAGAGGCACAAAATGGCAGGATTCGAGCACAGAACTCTTCCATTCATAAGTGGATACACGTTCTATCAATTGCAACACCTGATTACGCCCCCCCACAGGGGCAACCAGCCTGCCACCTACCCGCAACTGTTTTAGCAGGGCCTGAGGCACTTCCAATCCCGCTGCTGCCAATATGATACCGTCAAAAGGAGCCTCACCCGGCAAACCCTGCATGCCATCACCATATAAAAGCCGGATATTCGCGATACGCATAGGGCGCAAATTGCTTTTGGCGAGCTCATGCAAGGCCTTGATACGCTCGATGGAATACACTTCCTTGACCATTACAGACAGGACGGCTGCCTGATAGCCGCAGCCGGTACCAATCTCAAGCACGCGCTCCAACTTGCCACCATTACGCATGATCTCCAGCATACGGGCCACAATATACGGTTGCGAAATGGTCTGGTGATGACCTATCGGCAAAGACGCATCGACATAGGCCTGGCTGGCCATGCCGGACTCCAGAAACAGATGCCTGGGCACAGCCTGCAAAGCAGCCAGCACGGTCGCATCCTTGACACCCTGTTGAGCGACACGTGCGACCATGGCACGCCTGACACCTTCAGACACCAGGGGACCTGATAATAAGGATGGTGACAAACCCGCCGAAGTGCCCGCAGCACCCTGCGGCACATGCATTTGCTGCGATTTTGCGGCCTTTGCTGCAGCCACACCACTTAAATGATGTGCTGCATTGCGCATGGCAGTTTGCGGCATGGCGGTATGTCGTACCGCCCCACTACCAGCTTTGTCTTTTTGGTTCACCACAGAAGACAAGGGTAAGGGAAAGCGCTTATCCTTGGTTGTCATGCAAAATCCATATCCAGATCAGCCAGCTGGCGCGTATTCGTCAAATCTATCTGCAAAGGTGTCACCGACACAAAATGCCTGGCCGTCGTATCAAAATCTGTTCCTGCACTAGCATCCCGCGCGGCGCCGGGCGGGCCTATCCAGTAGATATCCCTGCCGTGCGGGTCTGTCATGTGGATGACAGGTTCAGAGGTATGACGTTTACCCAGACGCGCCTTGCGCACTCCCTTGATTTCATCAAACGGCAAATTCGGTATATTTACATTCAGCAGGTATGGGCTAGCCATGCCAGTGAAGCCACGCTTCACCATATCCAGCGCAATACGTGCCGCTGAATCCAGATGCGTCCAGGCTTTTTCAGTTTGCGAAAAGGCAATTGCCGGAATGCCAAACAAAAACCCTTCAGTCGCTGCGGCTACGGTACCAGAATACAAAGTATCGTCCCCCATATTCTGTCCCTGATTGATACCAGAAACGATCAGGTCAGGTTTTTCTTTCATGATGGCGGTCAGGGCGATGTGCACACAGTCAGAAGGAGTACCATTCACAAAGTAAAAACCATTACTGGCACGTTGCACACTCAAGGGCCGGTCCAGGGTCAAGGCATTCGACGCCCCGGAACGATTACTGTCGGGAGCCACCACGGTAATCTCGGCAATTGATGCCATGGCCTCAGCGAGCGCCACGATGCCAGGAGCGAGATAGCCATCATCATTACTGATCAGAATTTTCATGTTTTGTATTCTACCTGATGCTGAAATATAAATTTCTACAGAGAACAGATTTTTACGGCATAATCACAAAATCAAACGGTCGTACTATTTTATGGAGACATCAAAATGAAAGCTGTTGTTTGCAAGGAGTGGGGATTGCCAGACACTTTGGTGATAGAAGACTTGGCAGATCTGGTGCCTGCACCCGGCCAGGTTGCTATTAACGTCAAGGCAGCAGGCGTCAACTTCCCCGACGTATTGATCATACAAAACAAGTACCAGTTCAAACCTGAATTGCCATTTACGCCGGGCAGCGAATTGTCCGGGATAGTCTATGCTGTTGGTGAAGGTGTCAGCCATGTCAAGGTTGGTGACAAGGTGATTGCCTTTATTGGCAATGGTGCGTTTGCACAACAGGTAGTTGCCCCTGCCAATGCCGTCATGCCCATGCCACCAGGCATGGACTTTGACGTTGCAGCAGCGATCACCCTGACCTATGGTACCTCCCATCATGCAGTGGTAGATCGTGCCCAGTTAAAAGCTGGTGAAACCATGTTGGTATTGGGCGCTGCCGGTGGCGTCGGCCTTGCCGCAATAGAAATCGGCAAGGCTCTGGGTGCCCGTGTCATTGCAGCAGCATCGACCGATGAAAAACTCGACATTTGCAAGCAGCATGGTGCGGATATCACGATCAACTATAGCAATCAGGATTTGCGCGAAGCCATCAAGGCAGCTACCGATGGCAAAGGGCCGGATGTGATTTATGACCCAGTCGGTGGCATTTACGCAGAACCCGCGTTCCGCTCCATAGGCTGGCGAGGCCGCTACCTGGTGGTGGGTTTTGCCAACGGCGAAATACCCAAGCTGCCACTGAATCTGACTCTGCTCAAAGGCGCCTCTCTGGTTGGTGTTTTCTGGGGTGAGTTTGCCAAGCGTGAACCTAAAGCCAATCTGGCTGCCATGCGTGAGCTGATGGGCTGGCTGCACGAAGGAAAAATCAAGCCGCGTATCTCTGGCCGCTATGCACTCAAAGACACACCAGCAGCCTTGAACGACCTGGCAGCCCGCAAAGTGACTGGCAAGATAGTCATACAACCTGAAAAATAAAGCTTAAGACCTCGCCTCAGTGCGAGGTCCGCCTCCCCAAAAAAGGATTACTTGCTAACGATTGTTGGCAGCCTCACCGAGCCAATAACGATTGATGTCCTTGATGCCCCATTTGGCTGCATCCTCACGTGAAGCGATCTTGTCATTCATGCCCGGGCGCGACAAATCGATCAGTTCAGGTGCGATATAGGCCATGGATTTGGCAGAGAAGAATACCCTGACTTTGGGCAATAAAAGCGACTTACCAATTTGTTGCTCAACGACGACAGCCAGCCTGCCAGACTCCAGCTTGACCAGAGTGCCGACAGGATAAATACCTATGCTTTTGACAAAGGCCTGAAAGATTTTCTCATCAAAATGCCCATTGCTCCACTCCGCCATTTTGCGCAGCGATTCGGCTGGACACCAACCTTGCTTATAAGGCCGGTCTGAAGTAATCGCATCATACACATCGCATACTGCCCCCATGCGCGCATATAAGCTGATCTCATCCCCTTTCAGGCGTCTTGGGTAACCTGTGCCATCTATTTTCTCGTGATGATGGAGACACACATCCAAGGCAATCGCACTGACGCCCTTGGCTTCTTTCAGCATTTTGTAGCCAGCCACCGGATGTTCCTTGACGGAGACAAATTCAGCATCCGTCAATTTTCCTGGCTTATTCAAAATATCAGCATCGACCATCATCTTGCCTATATCGTGCAACAAGCCAGCCAAGCCGGCCTCTCTGGTTGCCTCTTCAGACAAGCCCAGTTGCTTGGCTAATGCCACCATCAGTGCACACACGGCAATCGAGTGCATGTAAGTGTAATCATCTTTGGTCTTGAGCCTGGCCAGACCTATCAGGGCACCAGGATTGCGCATGACAGAATCAGCAATTTCCTCCACCATATTCTGGGCATTACCAACATCCACTGCCTTGCCCATGCGCGCCTCACTAAACATGCTGAACACGGCTTGCTTGGATTTACTGACAATGGCAGAAGCACGCCCAAGTTCATCATCCATGGAGACTGAGCTGATCTGGCGTGGCTGTGGAGCAGGTTCTGGCAGGGGTTCTGGTGTGGGTTCAGGCTGCGGCTCTGGCTCAGGTTCGGTAGCCTTTTTTTCTACCGCGTCTTGCAGAACATCAAGACCCTTGCTGACATCTATCCAGGCGTGACGGATTTTGGTTGCCTGGATTTTTTTTAATTCTTCAGCTTCCCCAAGCAAGAAAGACTTTTGCCAGAACGGTGTATCTATCCAGGAACTGCAAAGTTCCTGCACATACATGCCAATCCTCAGTTGAGCAACTTCAATTTTCTTCAACATAGGCAGGGAAAAGTTATAAATTGGGTAAGCAAACAACGCTTCAATGAGTGTCACCCAATTATTCTACAAAGCTCAACTACAAGCCAGCAGTTAAAGCAGCATATTACAAAATTTTTCCTTCAGGCAATTTACCCAATAAATTCATGGGACGGAAAAAATCCTGCATGGTTTTGTTATTAATGAAACTCAAATTATATGGATGCTCAGCACTGATGTGCTCGTACAGTGCGGTCTCAGGTATGACACGAAGCTGCTCTGCAATCTTACCCCACAAGACTAACACTGCCTTTTGCCTTTTGTGCGAACTTTGATATTGATGTAGCGCAGATAAAACTGTTTGCAGAAATGGCTGCCATGCTTTTGCATCTTTTACCGGAGCTGTGTCTTCACGAAATACCAGGCTGGCATTCAATAGTAAAAATCCTCGTGCGATGAGCTTGTGTTGTAAATCGTCCAGCGTCTGTACAAAACCGCCCTCAGGCAGACGCGCCAGCGTGGCAACAGCAGCCATGGCGACACCAGCAGTTGCCTCTTGTTCCAAATGACCAGAAGCAACCAGCAACATCTTCATAAAGTTTCGCAGGGACGTGGCGCGATTGACTTTCTTGGATAAGCCCCCCCCCTCTTCATCAGACCACAAGCTTTTGACCGCACCATCCATAAAACAATAACCAGTAGCACTTTCCGCACGCGGATAAGGCCCTTCACCCATCAAGATAAATCGTACATCATTCATGGGCATGGAAAAGGCAGCGAATAACCTGCCTTGATTGGGCAAATACTCAGATCTCGTTAACCCGGAAAAATAATCGGGGCTGGCATCATGCACTCGCTGCAATCCCGTCTCTATTGCAGGCCTCCAGGAGGAATGTGCCTGCTGAATTGCCAGACGTACATCTTCTGGGCACACATCTTGCCAAGAACTCATTGCTGCCCGCCCGGCATCGCAGATGGCAAAGAAGCCGTAGGCAAGCCCGGTGTCACCATAGGTGGTGGTGGGCTGCTGATGGGCCCGCCAGGTGCATCATTGTGCTTTGCTGAAGGAAATGCGACAGGCGCAACTTGAGGTGGCACTGAATTCGATTGATTTAAAGGTGGAATTTGCGCAGGTCCACGGTTCATGTCTGGCGTTTGCGGCAATTCTACACGGCGCATGATGCCTGATTCAGAAACTATCACATATTGTTCATGCACTTCTTTCAAAATGACACCAGGGGCAACTTCTTTGTTCATGGCCACGGCCAACGAAGGCTTGCCATTGGCACTGATGATGGCAAGGCTCTTTTCAGCCCGCTTTGCCAGCACTATGCCTTTTAATTGATAGTTAGTGGCGGCAGCCTGCGCTACCTGACTATTACCAAAAATACCGCCCCATTGCCCGGTACCAGGCTCATAGCTATTTTGCTGAAATCCAGCGGCGACAGCTCTGGCCTGTGGTTTGAACAAGCGCAGAGCCCAAAAACTCAGAGACGCACAAAGTGCGACAAATACAATAAACGTCACAAGGACAGGCAAGCGTTTCATTTTTATCCTTTTAGCGTACCAATTGATTTATTTCTATGATAGGCATCAGTACCGCCAGCACGATCAGCAAGACGACGACACCCATGGTAAGGATCAATACCGGCTCCAGAAAGCCAGCCATGGTCATTGCCCGGCGCTCAAGGTCCTGCTCCTGGGTATTTGACGCACGCTCCAGCATGGCGGGCAATTCACCGGTCACCTCACCAGCTCTGATCATGTGTATCAGCATAGGTGGAAAATGCTTGTGTGCCGACAAGGCGCGCGCCAGACTGACACCCTCCCTGACACTGGCCGTTGCCTCTTCCACCTGTGCCCGCATGGCCACATTGGACAAGGTTTCACGGCTGGTTTGCAAAGCCCGCAGGATAGGTACACCTGAGCCTGTCGTAATCGCCAATGTGCTGGCGAACCTTGCCGTATTCAGGCTGCGTTCAAACTTGCCATACAGAGGCGCGTGCAATAACCAGCGATGCCAGCGCATCTTGAAATCAGGATTGCGCAAAGCCAGCCGCCATAGGGAGAAAGCAGCCACCAACAGAATTGCAACGATCCAGCCATAAGCCCGTACAAAATCTGAAATTGCCAGCATCACCAGTGTCAGGAAAGGTAGCTTCTGTTTGGTATTGGCAAAAACAGAAACAATTTGGGGCACCACATAAGTCAGCAAGAAAATCACGATGGCAAAAGCCACCACGGTCACGATTGCCGGATAAGTAAATGCCAGCCTGACTTTCTGCACCAGCGAATTACGCCTCTCTATGTAATCGGCCAGTCGCGACAACACCCGCGACAAATGGCCGATATGCTCGCCCGAAGCCACCAGTGCGCAATAGATATCGGTAAAATCATTGGGATGCTGCTTCAGCGCGTCAGACAGGGAATTACCGGCCATGACTTCCGAGCGTATAGAACCAACCAGGTCACGGACATAAGTGCGCTCTGATTGCTCAAGCAGAGCAGACAGGGATTGCTCAAGCGGTAAGCCAGCCTCCAGCAGGCTGGACAATTGCCTGGTAAACAAGGCGTTTTCTACGGTAGAAAGATGATCAGCAAAGAAGCTGGTCTTGCGCTTGCCACCCGCATCCATTTGATTGGCAATAGCCTCTACAGTAACCGGCACCAGACCCTGCGCTCGCAAGTCACTGCGGGCTGCCCGGGCACTATCGGCATTTAATACGCCTTTGCTGGTATGGCCCGTGGTATCAACAGCCTCATATCGAAATGCTGGCATGTACTTATTCCTTAGTCACGCGCAACAACTCTTCTGGCGTAGTAACACCAGTTTTCAGCCAGCGATCGCCATCTTCACGCATGGTTCTCATGCCATCTGCCTGGGCAGCCGTGCGTATTTCTGCTTCTGCCGCCTCATGATGTATCTGAGCACGAATCGCGTCCGTGGTTTGCAATAGCTCATAGACACCAACGCGCCCCTGATAACCAGTATGGCCACAATGCTCGCAACCAACCGCATGCCAGGCACCTTCTTTTTCAACACGGCAATGCGTACACAATTTGCGCACCAGTCGTTGAGCAACCACACCCAGCAAAGAGGAAGACAACAGGAAAGGTTCTATCCCCATATCCAGCAAACGTGTCACTGCGGCGGCAGAATCATTGGTATGCAAGGTTGCCAGCACCAGATGGCCTGTCAAAGAAGCCTGCACGGCAATTTGCGCAGTTTCCAGATCGCGTATCTCACCTATCATGATGACGTCAGGATCTTGCCGCAAAATTGCTCGCAAGGCCTTGGCAAAAGTCATTTCGATTTTTGCATTGACCTGTGTCTGGCCTACACCGGCCAATTCATACTCGATAGGATCTTCTACCGTCAGGATATTGGTGGTACCGGCATTTACCCGTGACAGCGCTGCATACAAAGTGGTGGTCTTGCCCGAGCCAGTTGGCCCGGTCACCAGCACGATGCCATGCGGCTGAGCAATCAGCTTGTCGAATTGCGTCAACACATCGGCGCTCATGCCCAGATGACTCAAATCCAGACGCCCCGCTTCTTTATCCAGCAAGCGCAATACAGCACGTTCTCCGTGGCCGGTTGGTAAAGTGGATACCCGCACATCAACAGGCTTGCCACCTATGCGCAAGGTAATGCGGCCGTCTTGTGGCAGACGTTTTTCAGCAATATCGAGTTGCGCCATGATCTTGATACGCGAAATCAGCGATGCATGAATTGCCTTCTTCGGGCGCACCACGTCACGCAAGGCACCATCAACACGGAAACGGACGACAGAAATCTGCTCAAACGGCTCGATATGGATGTCGGATGCGCCGTCACGCAGAGCCTGCGTCAGCAGCGCATTGATCATGCGTATCACTGGCGCATCATCAGCAGACTCCAGCAAGTCTTCGATGGCTGGCATATCCAGCATGAGCTTGGCCAGATCAAGATCAGATTCCACTTCACCCACAACGTCGGCAGCGTCGCCACCAGAACCGGCATAAGCCTTGGCGATTGCCTCAGACAACTCTGTATGGGGCAATACGACCAGTTTGACCTTGCCAAACTTGCGCCCGACTTCAGATATCGCTGCAGACGGCGTCATTTTTGAAATCTGGATTTCTACGACGCCATTCAGGACAGCATTGTCCCTGACAGCCAGCACAGAGAAATCCCTGGCAAAACCATAAGGCAATAGACGATGATCAAGCATGGCTTATTTGCCTTCCTTGCCTGTGGTCGGTGTTTTCTCAGGAGAGATCAGCAAAGGGGTGGTCAGTAATTTTCCTTTTTCTGCAGACGGCCACAAATTCTCTGCAACGCCATCCTTGGAAGGTACGATCTGGGTACGCATATAGTCATAGCGATCAACAGAAATATTATTGCTTTGCTCTGCATTGCGTATCACTGTAGGACGCAGGAACACCATCAAATTTGTCTTGGAACGTTTGCTCGTCTGATATTTGAACAGATTGCCAATAAACGGAATGTCACCCAGGCCTGGTACTTTTTCGCCACCATCAGTGGTGCTGTCTTCAATCAGGCCACCCAGCGCAATAATCTGGCCATCATCGACCAGCACATTGGTCGTGATCGAGCGTTCCTTGGTAATAATGCCTGCGGCATTGGTCGTATCATCAACACTTGATACTTCCTGATAGATCGCCAGTTTGACCGTGCCGCCTTCAGAGATTTGCGGCTTGATCTTCAACTTCAAACCTACCTGTTTGCGGTCTATGGTCTGGAAAGGATTGACACCAGCAGTACCACTGGATGCAGTCGTAAATTGACCAGTAATCAGTGGGACATTTTTACCGACGATAATATTGGCTTCTTCATTATCCAGCGTGACGATATTTGGTATCGACAAGACATTGGCATTGCCATCTGTCTGCAACACGCGCGCCAATGCTCCCAGGCCCAATTGACCATTGACTTGCTTGAACAAGCCCAGGGACAAGCCTGAGCCCGGCAACACCGAGCCTAAAGTAGTGGCATTGCCTGCAGCAAGGTTAAGGATATTATTTCCCTTGGTAGAGAACGACGTGCCGCCGCCTATACGATAATTACTGGTACTGTCACCTGACAAACCCAGCCATTGCACCCCCAGCTCATTGGATTTGTCTGCACTGATCTCAACAATCAGGGCCTCTACATAAACCTGGGCACGGCGGGCATCAAGCTGTTCTATCACCGTGCGCAAATTGCGGTAGACAGGTTCACTCGCGGTAATGATCAGGGTATTGGTCGATGCGTCAGCCTGGATATATCCAGCTGCACCGCCGCCACTAGAACTGCTGCCTGTGCTGTTATTACTGAATGATGGCATGCTGCTTTGCGCAGTGCCGGTAGTATTTGCAGATACAGGGCTGTTGGTACCATTGGCTGTGCTGCCTGCATTGGAAATCGTGCTGCTTGAACTACGCGAAGAAGAAGTATCTCCAGTAACAATGGAGCGCAAGGTTTGCGCCAGCTTCTCAGCCTCAGCATTCTTTAAATAAACCACATGGACATTGCCAGGCTGTGAGGTCGGCTGATCAAGCTTGGCGATCAGCGACTTGATCTGGTTTGCCTTGGCCACGGAAGAAGCACGCACCAGTATGGCATTCGAACGCGGGTCAGCAAGCAATACCGGCTTGGTAGGATCAGCACCGCCGCCGCCCGAATCTACGACCTTGGAAACCATGGTGGCGATGTCAGAAGCGATTGCATGCTTGATCAGGACCACATCCATATCTGTGGTTGCAGGCACATCCAGGGCAGCGATGATCTTGTTCAAGCGCTTGATGTTGTCTGCGTAATCGGTAATGACCACCGTATTATTGCTGGGGTTGCCATTGATCGTATTATTCGGTGAAATCAACGGACGCAATATCGTGACGATATTGGCGGATGATTCATAGTTCAGTTTATAAATCTGGGTGACGACCTGATCGCCTTTGGCGGTCTCGGATCTTTCCGAATTTGTATTATGCGTAGGGCCTGGTTGCAGCTTGGCATCTGACTCTGGCACCACCTTGGAATAACCGTCCGCCGTCACTACTGAAAAACCTTGCAGACGCAAAGTGGAAGTCAGTAACTTATACGCCTGGTCCTTGGTCAGCGGTGTTTCCGACACCAGATTAATCTGTCCCTTGACGCGTGGATCAATGATAAAAGTGACCCCAGTGTAGTGACCTATAGCCTTGATGGCCGACTCTATGTCCGCGCCAACCAGGTTGATATCGACCGTATTTTTTGACGGGTCTTGTGCCATGGCCATGGGTGCCATCAAGAAACCGGCGGTCAATATTGCCGCACCAGTCAATGCAGACAATTGCTGGATAGGTTGGCGTAGCGAATTTCTAGTCATGGCGACCCTGTGCTTTAATGGAAATGTTTTCATTTGAACTCTAACGCAATTACATCTTTTTCACCGTCATTACGACGCTGCCCAAGCAAATTCAATAAATTTGCCAGCCTTGCTTCTTGCCCTGCTTCTGCCCATGCCTTGCCAGAAAACTGGAAACGACCGTTTATCATCTTTCCACTTCCTGCCAGCATCATCGGACCCTTTATCGTCAACAACTGCATATCTGCTTCTGTTCCGCGCAAATCAAACGCCATCTGGTAACTACCCAGAGGCTTGATAGGCGACAGGCGTGATGCCATTTCTGCCAGCTCCAGTTGCATATGCCCCGTCATACTCAGTTGCGCATTCTTGCGCGAAAAAAGTAACTCATTCCAGGACAAATGCAATAAACCTGTAGGACCTACGGTATTCAAAGGAGCCCCCAAACCTTCCAGCCGCTCTGGTGGCAACAACAACACCGACGGGCTGACTTGCCACTGACTGAAGTTGCCTGCAATCTTGACCGGAGCAGACAGGGCCGCAGAATTTTCCAGCTCTACCTTGATTTGCCCCAACATCAGCAGAGGCGAAATACGCCACTGAAACCGCCCAGGGAACAAGGGCGTCACCGGCCCGACTTTACCTGCTGCCACACCCACAAATGCCGAGCCTTGCCAGAAACTGCCTTGCACATCGCCCAGACTCAACCTGCCCTGGCTTTGTCTTTCAAGCACAAAGCCCAGCCAGCTGGCAGGCAAAAACACAACTACAGTCAAAATGACACTGATCAGTGCTGCCAGTATCCACGTCAAACGCCGGGTGATTAACATTGCTATATTCCGGCCTCAGGTAGAACTTCTTTGCTGTCGCAAAGTCAGGGTCGCACTTACCTGACCACTTTCGAGCAGGGACACCAGCTTTGCTTCTTCCACTGTCAGTCTTGAGGCTTTTTGCATTTCAACCAGACATTCCATCAAACTTGCATAAGAAGCGGTTGGAATTTGCAAACGTACCAGATCATCACTGACTGCGACAGTTTGCACCTTGATACCACGCCGCCCCAACACCGCCTCTATTTGCTCGCGGCTCACAGGCGCAACAAATTCAGACAAATTGGCAGTCAAGCCGGCCTGCTGTTTGCTTAACTCGGTAATTTCTGCCAATTGCTGATTCAAGACAGGCAATGCAATACTCAATTGCTTGCGGCCGTTCAAGGCAGGAGCAAGAAAAAAACCATAGACTATGGCAGCAATAATGAACAAGGCACAAATGATCAGCATTTTGCGCTCGCGCCCTACCCTGGATTGCCAAAAGAAATTGAACTGTTCTCTGATTGCACTGAACATTATTCTTTACCTCCGGTAGAAACACGCAAAGCACCATCTGACGCGGTACTGATTTTCATGGATTGCTCGGCCAGTGCAGAACGCAAGGCATCCATCGGTACTTGCACATTCGGTTTGATTCTGACAAATAGTGATCTGTCTTTATATTCTATGGACGCCACACCGCCGGGCACACCAACCCTGTCCCAGACTTGCGAGAATTGCGCTGCAACCACGGCAAAATCGTTGACTGCAAACTGCCCCGCTGCCCGTTTTGATATGTTGATTTTTTGCTGCATCTGTTTCAAGGGGTCAGAAATGACGGTTTCTTTTGGATAGGTATTACGGAATACCTGCAACAAGGCACTCTTCTGATCTTTTTCTTCACGCTTCAGATTGAACCATTCAATATTCAGCGCCAGCAAATTGACTACCGCCAAGGCTATTGCCAAACGTAGCGGCCAGCGCCATTTGCTCCAGTCAAAACTGGCCATGTGTTCCGCCGCCACGCCTGTCATCAGGTCTGGCGTATTGGTATTGATACCTGCCACCCGGTTGACCCAGCTTACCGGCAAGATTTCTATCTTGTCTTCCAGGCCATCTGTCTTCAATGCCAGTTGACAGGCTTCGATTGCAGTCGCCGGAACATAAGCAGTAACTTTAGGGCTGTTGCTCAGCTGCGCCAACATGGAAAGCGCATCACTCATGCCTGCACTTTCGAGGCTCAGGCCAAGGCCATGCTGAACACCGTCACGCAGGCTCAGCTCCAGCCCCTCATCCTTTTCTTCTATCAGGGCTGAGGCAGTCTGGCTGACCTCATCATAGGCAAGCGACAATTGTGCGGGATAGACAGAAAATCTCCTGGTCGGCCAGTCTTTTACCCGCTTGGCCAAACCTTCGAGCCAGGCTTTATCCGTGACGGCAACAGTAATTTCCCCATCCTGCACATCACCACCGACCAGCACCAGGTCTGAGGGATCGGTAATCAGTTGATCTTCCAGCAAATTCGGCAATGCCTGCTTCAACTTGGCTGCTGACATCGGCGGCACTTTGGTCTTCAGCAAGCTGGTGTCACTGGCAGCCAGGATAAAAGCCACCTGTTTTGCGCTGATCGCCAGCGCTTTTAATTCGGCGAGGCTCGAATGGCCTTGCTGTTGCAAGCGGCCTTCTGCCGATATCAAGGCAAAAGCCAATGCTTGCGCAGACCAATCTGGCCTGTGTTGTGCCGCCACTCTGGAGGGCAAAGAGATATACAGTGTGCTTGCCATTTTTATTTAATTTTCCCGTACCCAAAGCACCGTTGTTGTCATTGCCGTCGATCCCATATTATCGGCACGTTCTATCAATGCACTGACATCCAGTGCCGAACGATTCATTTTGACCTTGCCATTGACGATGAAGTATTTGGTTGCGACATCTACATCCTTGTCCGTCAGTGTTTTTAGTCTGTCTTCAAAGCGCGACTTGAATTCTGCCACCGTGCGAAAGTAAGCACGGTCGCGACTGGCGATCATGGCGGCGGCATCACCCACGCTAAGCCCATCAATTCTGGCAGCCAGCACTTCAGCAAATGTCGTATTGACATTAATACTGGTCTTGCCTGGCAACACTGTGACAAAGCCCTTTAGCCTCTCCATCATTTCCGGCGTAAATCCATTAATTGCCAGCAAATCATCTACTTGAGTAAAGCGCAAGAATTGTACTTCAGGTTGCGAGAAATCGGAGGTGCTTTTTCCAGTTCCTGTTTCAGCGGAAGAAGAACCTGGCGCTGCAATCGCCCGGGTTTGTGTCCTTGCCACCATGTCCGCAACAGCATTTGCCAGTTGCCCATCAAAACGCAAATTCACCAGTAGGCGGCTAAACACGGCCACTTCACGCGCATCTACATTGCCATCTGTCGCCAGATTATTCAGGTTATACATGCCTTGCGCATCGACAACCTGGCCTGACAGTGTGGCATCGCTATCTTCATTTTCAGCTTTGGCATTTTCTACATATTGATCAAGGCGGGTATCTGCCAGCTTGACTGCCCACGGCTCCCCCAGGTGATCAACATTGGCAGACTGCTTGCCGTCTTCACGCAATATCAGTCTTGCCCAATCTATCGCCCCGCGCAAAATCCATTTCTTTTGCAATTGCATGCGCTGGTTTTCTATCGACCTGACCTGTACTTGCTGTTGCCAGAACAGACTGGCAACAATGGTGATAGCGAGAGTCGTCAGCAACAAGGCAGTAATCACAGCTACGCCACGCTGTTGGCGGGTATTTATTGGCCTCATACCGCACCCAGCAAGAATACTTTGGTGACAGGCAGTTCACGGCCTGTTAACTGTACGGCAATTTCCAGTCCGGTCAATTTACCGGATCTGCTTGGAATGCCTGGCGCAGCTGGTACTGGATTGGCAGCCGCGGCTTCATTGCCCCCGGCACGCCAGCCGTTCTCGCCTTCTTTCCAGGTGCGCATTTCAAAGCCTGTCACCTGAGTCTGCAAGGCGATCGAGGGCGTGGTTTCTGCTTCAGACAAGGCATCTTGCCAGTCATGTTCCAGCACTGCCAGTTCACGGGTGGGCAACATTTCACGCCGGCCAAGTACCCCACCACGCACGCTATAGACGACGACTTGCAAGCGGGTGGGTTGATTCTCTTCAAATACAGTGCGCACCAGTGCTAATCTGGGCCCCTGGGCGCTGAAAACTTCGCGGCCCGGCAAGTTACTGGCATCGACAATATGCGCGCAATCATTCTCCAACTGGGCAAACGCCAGTTGTATGCCGCGCGTCTGCTCCATTTCCTCCGCCAGCACGGTGCGGGCACGGACAATACTATCGAGGCCACGCCAGCCAAGCACGGCGATAATCGCCAATATGGTAATTGCTACCAAGAGCTCTATGAGGGTAAAACCGGACTGCGGCAAACAGACCGCTCGGTTTTTCCGGGATGATTTAAGTTTAAAGTGCATTCGGCACCACCTGCGTCAGCTTGATGATGCGACGTTCAGGGCTGTCTGCTTCATACACAAACACTTCAACTCTTCTGAAAGAAGGATTGGGAGTGGCAATAACATGCTCTTCGCACATCAGGTGCAAGTCGCCCTGCGGGCAGGCAAAGGTGCGCTCACCAAAGGCGGGCCATTCATGCGCCAGGCGTATTTGTGCAAGACGATTTTCAGCCGACCAGGTCGCCATCATGGAGGCGCGCAAGCTGCTGCTGTTTTGCGTCAGGCTACCCACTGCACGCAAGCTGGCACCCAGGGCAGTACCGACGATGACCAGCGCCACCAGTACTTCCAGCAAGGTAAATCCAGATTGTGAGCGCAAGCGCGGCATCTTATGCATCTTATTCCACTGAAAAATGGCCTATACCGTCGGCCCGCACGTTGACATGTTTGTCATTGGACTTGATGGTCAGCACAAAGGGCTTATCGACGGGTTCACGGCCAAACAGTATTCTGATCACCGAACTGTCTGCCGCTTGCGGTTGCATGGATAATTCTACTGGCGCAGTTTGAAAAAAACGTTCGCGCAGCATGTCATCCTTGATAGGGGACCAGATTCTGTCTTCCCTGACCAGAAAGCGATAACCATTCTGATCGACTTCAAAAGCCACGGGCAGATTGCGCACAATGGCTTCATCACGCGCAAGTTGCAAAAGCAGGGAAATGCGTTTGGCGTCATTTTCCAGGCGCTGTTGCTCGCCTGGCATGGCATTAATACTGATGGCACCCAGAATGATGCCGAAAATGACTAATACCACCAATAGCTCCAGCAAGGTAAATCCCCGCTGCCCATGCTTCATCTTCATGCGTGCTTCTTATAAATCCCAGGAACCTATGTCTGCATCTTCACCACTACCACCGGGCTGGCCATCAGCACCAAGGGAGAATACATCAATATCGCCCCTGATACCTGGCGAAAGATATTGATATGGCTTGCCCCATGGGTCATTGCGCAGTTTTTCTATATAGCCACCTGTCTGCCACGCGTTTGCTGCCGGGCCAGACGTCGGTTTTTCTATCAGTGCCTGCAAACCCTGTTCAGTAGTCGGGTAACGCTGATTGTGCAACTTGTACATCTTCAGTGCACCCATGATGGTGGAAATATCCTGCTTGGCTGCAGTCACCCTGGCTTCATGGGTGTAACCAACCAGTCTAGGTACCATGAATGCGCCCAAAATGGCGATGATGGTCACAACAACCATGATCTCTATCAGGGTAAAACCGCGCTCGGAATTTCGAGCCTTGCCTGCACGTAATGAAACTGAAGGAACTGAAAAATTAAGCATGGCGTAATTCTAAAAAATAAAAACTCTAAAAATAAAAAAATGCGTGGCGTACATACTAGCTGCACGCTGACGCAGTATAAATCCTGAGATTATCCCTGGGGCCACTTTCTGTATCGAATAGTAACAAAAAATGCCTTGAAGACAATATTTAAACACAAAATTGGAAATTAATATGTACGAATTCTGTTGAATTGCACTTCATACTACCACCAGTATGTGTCAACTCAATTTCAGCGGCAGACTACGCAGACGTTTGCCCGTTAGTATAAATACCGCATTGGCAACGGCCGGAGCGATGGGCGGAACCCCTGGCTCACCTATTCCCTGCGGCGGTTCTGCGCTCTTGATGATGACAGTTTCGACCTCTGGTGCCTCATTGATGCGCAAGACCTGATAGTCGTTGAAGTTACTCTGAACCACCCTGCCATCCTTGATCGTGATCTCGCCATACAAGGCGGCGCTCAGGCCAAACACCACCGCAGACTCCATCTGCTGGGCAATGATGTTGGGGTTAACAGCGATGCCGCAATCCACAGCACAAGTGACCTTGTGCACCCGGATTTGGCCATCCTGCACCGAGACCTCAGCTATCTGGGCGACAATACTGCCAAAGGATTCATGCAATGCCAGGCCATGGGCCCTGCCTTCCGCTGGCTTGCCCGCTTTTTGTACTACTGCATCTAGCACGGCCAGATGACGTGGATGATCTTTCAGCAAGCCACGGCGGAATGTCAGGCTATCCTGATTGGCTGCGTGGGCAAGTTCATCGATAAAACTCTCTTTAAAAAAGGCATTGTGTGAATGGCCTACTGAGCGCCAAAAACCCAGCGCCACCGGGCTTGGAGCAATGACATGCCGGATACGCTGATGAGGGATTTCGTACGGCATGTCAAATTCACCTTCTGCCGTGGTTTTATCAGGACCTGCCCCCATCAAACCAAAGGTGCGCGCCAATACCTGATGGGTAATTGAACCCGACACGGACTTGTTGTCATAAGCCAGCAATTTGCCTGCACTATCCAGCCCTGCCCTGAAGCGTGCCAGGGCGGCCGGGCGATACATGTCGTGCGTAGTATCTTCTTCCCGGCTCCAGATCAGCTTGACCGGAGCACCCCTGGTTTCCAAGGCAACACGCGCGGCTTGCGCGACCATATCTACTTCCAGCCTGCGGCCAAAACCACCACCCAGATAGGCCATGTGCAGAGTGACATCTTCAGATTTAAGCTTGGTGACTTTAGCAGCTACATCTGCTGCCACGCCAGGTACTTGAGTAGAAACCCAAATTTGCAGCTTGCCATCCTTGAGCTGTGCGGTGCAATTGATAGGCTCCATCGCTGCATGTGCAAGAAACGGCGCACGATATTCTGCCTCCACGGTTTTTGTTACGCCCTTGCCAGCCAAGGTTTCTTCGACGTCCCCTGCATTGTGATAGGCAAAACCAGATTCACTATCTAGCTTGCTGGCAAAGTCCTTAAAAATAGTTTCTGTAGAGAGTTGCGCATGCTCACCCGCATCCCAAGTGATGGGCAATTTATCCAATGCCTGTCTGGCTTGCCAATAAGACTGCGCCACCACGGCAACGCCAGCTACCGCGCCTTCCATGGAAAAATCAACAACCTGAATGACGCCCGGCATGGCTTTGACTGCAGCAGCATCAAAAGACTTGATACGACCGCCTATGGTCGGGCTTTGTTTGATGGCGGCATAGACCATACCTTCCGGACGCGCATCAATACCAAACTGGGCGCTGCCATCGCCTTTGGGTGCCGCATCAGTACGCGGCTGCGACTGACCTATGATTTTGAAATCTTGCGGACGCTTGAGTTGTATCTCACCAGGTTTGCTATTGACAGCATCGGCAGCCAGCTCAGCATAGCTGGCGTGCTTGCCGGATGCATGGCTGACTACGCCATCTTTGGTCGTACATTCTGCCGCAGCCACATTCCATTTTTTTGCTGCAGCGGCAATCAGCATGGCACGGGCAGTGGCACCCGCTTCGCGCATGGGTTGCCAGGCATCTTTGACGCTGGATGAGCCACCTGTCATTTGCAAACCCAGTTCACGGGCAAATTTGAGCGTCACCCATTGGGCGACACGCTTCACGCTGCCATGGTCATCGGGGTGAAAAGGCAGACCGTCGGCCAGTGCCGCCATGCTGCCGTAAATTTCATCTGCAGGCACATACATGGGTTTGACCATGCTCATGGGCACATCCAGCTCTTCGGCCACCAGCATTTGCAGTGCAGTATGTATGCCCTGCCCCATTTCGCTCCTGTGCATGGCAACACTGACTGTGCCATCTTGCGCAATCTTGATCCAGCCGTTCATGGCGACTTCGCCATTTGACACTGGCAAGGGCGTACTGGTGTTCAGGCGCTGACGCGGTGGCATGAAGCCCCAGCCTACCAGCAATGCACCAGTCAATCCCAAGCCACCCAGGATGAAGCGGCGGCGTCCTGATTTTTTAAGCTGCGACATGCGCTGTCTCCGTTATTTTTGTCGCCTTTATATTATTTCTTATATATTTGGCGCACTTATGTATTCCGTCTTGGATAACCTTCTGCCAATATCCTCGTCCAGACGATTTCCTTTTGTTCTGCCGTCATGAACACCCAGTCAGCCACCTCAGCAACAGTGCGGCCACAGCCACGACAGACATCATCAAATGTTGTTGAGCAAACAGCAACACAGGGTGTATCCGGGCGTTCTTTGCCTTCCATCTTTATTACTGACATATATATGTACTCTTGTTTTCAGGAAAATCTTGCCTGAGAGATTGGCGCTTTTATAATAAAACGAGCGTTCGCATTTTCCCCGGCTAATAGTAAATGTTTTTTTGATTACTGCGTTGGTGGCCTCACTCTATTTTGCCCTCTATTTTTCCAGAAACAGAGGGACTTTGTTGACAGCCTACAGGCTTCAGCGGGAAAATTGGCTGCCTTCTGTCTATCCCTCACAAATATAAAGGTACATCATGAAAGTAGCCGTTGTTCTTTCCGGTTGCGGCGTCTTCGATGGCGCTGAAATTCACGAGAGTGTGCTGACCATGCTGGCTCTCGTCAGAGCCGGCGCAGAACCAGAATTTCTGGCACCCAATATCCCGCAAGCCCATGTTGTCAATCACCTTACTGGCCTGGTCGCTGAAGGTGAAAGCCGCAATGTATTAGTGGAATCCGCCCGCATCGCCCGTGGCAAGATCAAGGATATCGCTCTGGCCAATGCCGACGACTATGCCGCCGTATTTTTTCCTGGTGGTTTTGGTGCTGCCAAAAACCTGTCTGATTTTGCCAGCAAAGGGGCAGACTGTCAGATACAGCCGGATGTCTTGCGCTTTGCCAAAGCTATCGCCGACGCTGGCAAACCAGCGTGTTATATCTGCATAGCCCCGGCCATGCTGCCAATGGTATATGGCAGCGGCATTGAAGTCACCATAGGTAATGACGAGGGCACAGCTGCTGCTGTCACTGCTATGGGTGGCCAGCACATCAATTGCCCAGTTAAAGAATTTGTCGTCGATAAAGTGAGAAAAGTCGTCAGCACACCCGCCTATATGCTGGCGGAAAATATTGCTGAAGCAGCGGCAGGCATAGAAGCTGCCGTCAAAGCGACACTGGCATTAATCTAAAACACCAAAGCCCCAAAGTATCATTTTTAACGCAAGGTCTTCATGACTCAAGATTTTTTTCAATCCCTGATGTTGCTGGTATTGGTCACCGACCCGTTTGGCAACGTCCCCATCTTTGTCAGCGCCCTGTCCCATGTTGCACCCGAGCGGCGCTGGCGTGTGGTCGTGCGCGAATGCGCGATAGCCTTTGGTCTGCTTTTGCTGTTCATGTTCTTTGGCAAACACTTCCTCACTGCGCTGCAATTGACTGAAGTATCCTTGCGCATAGGTGGCGGCGTGATCCTGTTCCTGATCGCCTTGCGCATGGTGTTCCCGCAGGAAGGTGGTATTTTCGGCGATGTGGAAGATGGTCACGAACCCTTCATCGTGCCACTGGCCATACCAGCGCTGGCTGGCCCGTCTGCGCTGGCAACTGTGCTGCTGTTTTCATCCGACAGCCGTCAGGACATGATGGTGCATCTGGCGGCATTGACTGCCGTTGCCGTGGTCTGGCTGGTGGTGTTATTGAGTGCGGAACGTATGCAGAAGGTTCTTGGTGTGCGCGCCATGACTGCATTTGAACGCCTGATGGGCTTGATACTGACAGCCATGTCGGTCGAAATGCTGCTGGCGGGGATCAGGGATTATCTGAAAACCCTGAACTAATCAAACTTGGCTGACCAGGCATTGAGAGCCTGGCCAGCTAAATCAAGATGCCCAGTAATTAGAAGTGAAATAACCCAGCAGGAACAGCGCCAGGGCGATCAGGAAATTTTTAAGCATCTGGCGGTTCATGGTTGACCTTTACATTACTTATTTAAATTACTGATTTAAATTACTTTGTCCGCAGTCATTTGCGCGATCTCGGCATCACTATAACCCAGCCCGCTCAAGACCTCCTGATTATGTTGTCCCAGGCGTGGACCCAGCCATTGTGTCTGACCAGGAGTTTCTGACATCTTCGGTGTAATCGCAGGCAACTTGACTGGCGTGCCATCTTCAAATGCATGCTGTTCAAACATCTGCCGCGCCAGGAATTGCGGGTCACTCATCATATCGCGTACGGAGTAGATTTTACCCACCGGCACATCGGCTGCTTTAAGTATTTGCAAAGCAGTTTCTATATCATGGCCTGAGCACCAAGCTTGAATTGCCGCATCGATTTCTGCCGTACGCGGAACGCGGCCATCATTGCGCACCAGGCCTGGGTCTTGTGCCAGGTCATCACGGTCTATGGCTTTCATGAGTCTGTGGAAAATCGCGTCACCATTACCCGCAATGACGATATTTTCACCTTCCGCCGTGGTGTAAGTATTCGATGGGACGATGCCAGGCAAAGCACCACCAGTACGTTCACGCACGACACCGGCATGATCAAATTCTGGCACCAGCGATTCCATCAAGTTGAATACTGACTCATACAAAGCCACATCCACCATTTGCCCCTGCCCAGCGACACATGCGTCACCCTGCTTGCCATTCCAGCGTCCGCCAGTAACATCGCGATGACGCAAGGCCATCATGGCACCAATAACACCATGCAAAGCGGCGACAGAATCCCCTATCGATATGCCTACGCGCACAGGTGGCCGGTCAGCATGACCAGACACATAGCGCAAACCGCCCATCGATTCACCGATGGCACCAAAGCCGGGCAAGTCTTTCAAGGGTCCTGTCTGACCATAGCCAGACAGACGTACCATGATGGTGGCAGGGTTGATCGCTTTTAAATCTTCAAATCCCAGCGCCCATTTTTCCAGTACACCGGGTCTATAATTTTCTATGATGATGTCGGCATCCAGGGCCAGGCGTTTGGCAATTTCACGCGCCTGCTCCTGCTTCATATTCAGGGTGATACTTTTCTTATTGCGCGCCTGCACACTCCACCACAGCGAAGTGCCATCTTTCAGCACACGCCACCGACGCAGAGGATCGCCGCCATCGGGCGACTCTACCTTGATCACTTCGGCACCAAATTCAGCCAGCATGCGCGAGCAAAACGGCCCTGCGATCAGCGTACCCAACTCCAGAACCTTGATGCCCGCCAAAGGGCCATGTGCTTTAGCTTGTGACTGCATAAGAGGAAATGCGCTCAGAAAAAATTTTACGGGACAGACTTATACAAAAGTCAGCTTCTTGATTTCCCATGCGATATTGGCGCGTGCCTGTGCATCAAATTGCGCCGCCATGATGGGATGAAAATATAATTGTTCGCGGTCGGCAAAGCGCTTCAGCACTTTCAGACGCCCTGCTCTGTAGGCTGGCGCTTCCAGCCAGCGGAATTCATTGCGGATAGCCCGGCTATATTGTTGATAAACGTCCTTGGGAGCGCCGAGGATAGTCAGGGCAATGTCGAGAAACAAGGGAATATCAGCCGCACGATTTTTAAAATCAGCCACTTCATGCCTGGCCGTGGCAAGTATGCATTGCTGCACATGCATAATGACGGTAGGATTGATCTCCATGCGCATCATCAACTCCCCTGCCAGCTCTGCACTTTTCAGTTCATTATTATTGGCATGGGTGTCATACACCATGTCATGAAACCAGATCGCCAGGGACACGACAGGGAAATTCTGGATATCTGCGCGCCGCTCTTCAGCATGCCTGAGCATGGACTGGATATGCGTGAGATTATGAAAACTGCGTTGAGGTTCAGAGTAATGCTTATCCAGCAAGGCCCACACTTCCTTGGCATGCCGGGGACTACCAGCCAAGCCCTGTATCAGGTCTGACCATTGCAACTGCAATTTGCTTTTTTGTTCGGCGGGGATCAGAAACATGATGGCTTATTATTATCTCAGTTACTGTATTAAGTAGTCCGTCTATCCAGCATGGCGCGGGCAATCGTGCCTGCATCCACATATTCAAGCTCACCACCAACCGGCACACCACGTGCCAGGCGGCTGACCCGCAAGCCACGTGCCTTCAGCGTTTCGCTGATGTAATGTGCGGTTGCCTCACCTTCATTGGTGAAATTGGTGGCCAGCACCACCTCCTGCACTTTACCGTCGGCAGCCCTGGAGACCAGCTTTTCCAGATGAATGTCTTTCGGGCCTATGCCATCAAGCGGAGAGAGCCGCCCCATGAGCACAAAGTACAGTCCCTTGTACGTCATGGTCTGTTCTATCATCATCTGATCAGAAGGTGTTTCCACCACACACAGCAGACTGGTATCGCGCACCGCATCCAGACAGGTTTCGCAAACTTCGCTCTCGCTAAAGGTATTGCAGGATGCGCAATGCTGTATGCGTTCAA
Source organism: Undibacterium sp. TC9W (assembly GCF_049339865.1). NCBI lineage: Bacteria > Pseudomonadati > Pseudomonadota > Betaproteobacteria > Burkholderiales > Oxalobacteraceae > Undibacterium > Undibacterium sp. TC9W. The sequence goes on from NZ_JBMPPJ010000005.1 coordinate 99,672, forward strand.
CCGCGTGAGTCAGCGCCATGCCAAGGATGGCGGCGCCTTCCCTGTCATGTTGCAGCAAGTGATAAGCCATGCGCTGAGCTGACTTTGGCCCTACGCCGGGCAAGCGGCGCAGCGCCTCAGACAAGGCTTCCAGGCTACCGAGTTTTTTCACACTCAGAATGGCATTTTGAAGCCAGGTGGCAAAGGCATGCCAGCGGTCAAAGCTGACATTTTTTCTTGTGAAGTAGCTTCAGCCTTGCGTACTGCATCATTGAATGCAGCAGCAACCAGGTCTTCCAGCATGTCCTTGTCGTCACCCAGCAGAGATGGATCGATGGTAACGCGCTTGACATCGTTCTTGCAGGTCATAACAACCTTGACCAAGCCAGCACCAGCCTGGCCTTCTACTTCTACCAGGCCCAATTGATCCTGGGCTTTTTTCATATTGTCCTGCATTGCCTGGGCTTGTTTCATCAGGCCAGCTAATTGATTCTTCATCATAAAATTTCTCCGAAAATAAAAATGGAATATTGATTAAATTTGGTCACGCGGACTTGCATTATTTTTGCATATCACCGACATCAGACCGGCCTTATGCTACCCGTGACGATAGTGGCACCAAATTCACGCATCAAAGTCTGCACGAAACTGTCGCCCTGTATGGATTTTTCTGCCTGTTGCTGGCGCACTTCACGCTCAGCCACAGCCTGTGCGTTGGCAGTATGCTCAACGGCACCTATCTCGGTCTCTACCCGTATGGTCTTTTCAAAACGCTCAGACAAAGCCGCACTGAGTTTTTCAACGCTGCCCGAAGACAAAAGTGTAGATAAAGGCAGGCGCAGGCGGAATACATGGGCATTACCATCCTGCTTGCAACTGACCAGTTCACTTTGCTGTGTCATTTGCTGAGCTACGCCGCGTACTGGCAAGCTGGCTGCCAGCGAAGGCCAATGACCATCCCAGTTCAACTCAGGGACTGGCGCATTCGCGATCAGGCGATCAGCATTCAGGGTGATCGATTCTCTAGGCTTGACCGCTTCTGCAGCGGCGGCTTGCGATTCCTGGTCAGCAGATGCAGCAAATGCAGCAGCATCAGCCAGCACGGCCACTTCAACTTGCGCGGCTTGCTCTTGCTGCACAATAGGGGCAGAAGCAGGAGCAATCACTCGTGGTGGCATCGCCGGTTTTGCAGGCTCTGCATCAAAGAACATTCCCTCATCCCACGGCGGAGGCATATCATCCATGCCCATGGATTGCATGTCCTGCTCGGCAATCAAAGGCGCGGGCGCAGACACGGGCTGAGCAGGCTTGACCACTGGCGGTACTACTTTGACTGACGGTGTTGCGACAGGAGTAACGGGCCTGACCGGAGCTACAGGTGAGACTGGAGCAACTGGGGACACAGGAGTCACGGGTGCAATTGCAGCTTTGGCTACTGGTGCAACTTCGGCAGTAGCAGCTTTTCCTGCTGGCGTGCCATTCTTGGTATTTGCGCGTGCCGCAGCCAGGGCAGCCATTACTGGGCTGACCCGTGTGCCAGCAGCAGGTGCACTGGCGGGTGTCTCGGTATTATCCTGTATCGCCGGTTTCGGCACTTCTGCCGCAGAACGTGCAGGCATCGCTGCCAGCACTGTATTTACTACAGGTGTAGCACTAGCAGTACTGCTGGAAGCTGCGGGACTAGAAACAGGGCTGGAAACAGGGCCAGAACGCGCAGGACTTTGTGCAGGTGCTGCATTGTTCACAGTATTAACTGGCAATGCAGGACGACCACCAGCCGGTGGCGTACTGGCAGGCGGCTGCGCCAACTGCTCACCACTGACAGGTTTGAACGCCAGCATGCGCAACAGCGTCATGCTGAAGCCTGCATATTCATCAGGAGCCAGTGCCAGCTCGTTACGGCCATGTACTGCAATTTGATAAAACAGTTGTACTTCTTCTTTGGCAAAACTTTGTGCCAGACGCAAAACCTGCTCACGCTCGGGAATATCTTCTGCCACTGCCGCAGGTACCATTTGCGCCACGGCGATCTGGTGCAGCAAACTACCCAGGTCTTGCAGGGCGGCTTTATACGACAGGCTGCGCGCTGCCATTTCGTCGGCAACATCCAGCAAGGCTTTGCCATCCTGGGCCAGCAAAGCATCCAGAAGACGTATCAGATAAGACTGGTCCAGCGCACCCAGCATGCCTTGCACGGCATCAAGGCTGACTTTACCGGCAGCATAGGCAATTGCCTGATCAGTCAGCGACAAGGCATCACGCATGGAACCATGGGCACCCTGCGCCAGCAAACGCAAGGCAGGCAATTCAAATTCGATTTGCTCTTGTCCCAGAATGTTTTCCAAATGACCAACGATGTGGCCAGGCGGCATTTGTTTGAGATTGAATTGCAGGCAACGTGACAAGACCGTGACAGGGATTTTCTGCGGGTCTGTCGTTGCCAGAATGAATTTGACGTGCTCAGGCGGCTCTTCCAGCGTTTTCAACATGGCGTTGAAAGCGTGGTTGGTCAACATGTGCACCTCATCTATCATATAGACTTTAAAGCGTGCATTGGACGGTGCATAAATCGCCTGCTCCAGCAGCGAGGCCATTTCATCGACGCCACGGTTAGAGGCGGCATCCATTTCTATATAATCGACAAAGCGCCCGGCATCAATCGCCGTACAGGCTTCGCAAACACCGCAAGGATGGGCAGTAATGCCGGTCTCGCAGTTAAAGGATTTGGCCAGTATGCGTGACAGCGTCGTCTTGCCGACACCACGGGTACCGGTAAACAAATAGGCGTGATGCAGCCGCTGCTGCTCTAGCGCATGCGATAAGGCACGGACCACGTGCTCTTGCCCCACCAGAGTTTCAAAACTCTTGGGGCGATATTTTCGGGCGAGGACTTGATAGGACATCCCGCGATTTTACCTTATTCGGGCGCTCTGATCAGTGATTTGCAGATATCCCAACACCAAGTTTTTCATCTGAGCAAGAAATTCAGGCTCTTGCAGGCTTTGTGGGGACAACATCAGGGTCTGATACAAGACACCATAGACAGCCGCATGGACTATGGCCGGGCTGGTATTTGGGTAAGCTGCACGGTCTGAACTTGCCGCAAAAGCAGATTCCCAGATATCAACAACCTGCCCGTACAAGGCGCTATAGGCCTCCATATTGGAAATCTGCCGCTCCAGGAAAATCAGGGCCGACCACTCCTCGGTCTTGTCGGCATGCAAAAGTATGATGCGCTCCAACAGATCCGTGACGATGTTTTGCAAGGGCTGACCATGCTGCAATTCTACCCAGATGCGCATCTGCGCGCCGATATTCTTCATGCGCTCATGGATGCAATGCGCTGCTATCGATTTCTTGCCGGGGAAGTATTCATACAAGGTGCCCAGACCCACCCCAGCGACCAGGGCGATATCGCGCATGGTCAGATCGGCATAACTTTTTTCTACCAAAAGCCGAACAAAGGCATCCAAGATTGCCAATTGTGTCATTTTAGAGCGTTGCTGCACTGGCTTGCGGCGTAATTTCAAAGGGCTGGCAGTCTCGCTCATGGTGATTCTTGTTTTATAAGTTCAGGTACTTGGGGGAAATGCCAAAAGGCGAACATCTTGATTACTTCATCAGACTACACTATTCATCTGGCTTACTTATTTACTCCACATAAATACTCCCATCTCAATGAGGCCCATATGCAGTGGCAAACCCATGAAATAAGCAATCAGGTCGCAGACCTGCAAGATTACAATATTTTCACTAGTGATGCCGTTCTAATGACCAGCCTGGCACAGTATCAGGCTGACTGGCATCAAAACACCTTGGCGGAATCCGGTCAGGAGTTGGGCAGCAGCGCTGTACTGGAAGCTGCTGCGCTGGCCAATACACATCTGCCTGAACTACATACTCATGACAGACAGGGCAGACGCATAGACAGGGTAGATTTTCACCCAAGCTGGCATCACTTATTGGGGATCTTGCGCAAGCAAGGTCTGCATGCCAGCCCCTGGAGTCAGCCGCGCATGGGCGCAAATGTTGCGCGTGCCGCAGGTTATTTCATGCAGTCACAAGTAGAGTCTGGCTCCTTATGCCCCAGCACCATGACTTTTGCCTCCATCCCCGTGTTGCAAAATGAAGCAGCCCTTTTCGCGGAACTCAAAGACAAACTGTACTCGCTGGAACATGACCCGCGTGACTTGCCTATAGCCCAGAAAAAATCCATCCTGATCGGTATGGGTATGACGGAAAAACAGGGCGGCTCGGATGTGCGCACCAATACCACCAAGGCTGTAGCGCTGGGTGCTGAGGGACGGGGCCAGGCCTACGCACTCACCGGCCACAAATGGTTTTTCTCGGCTCCCATGTGCGATGCCCATCTGGTATTGGCCAAAACCGAAACCGGCTTGTCCTGCTTCTTCGTACCACGCTGGCGCCCTGATGGTAGCAAGAATTCTATCCTGGTACAAAGACTCAAAGACAAACTGGGTAATAAATCCAACTCCAGCAGCGAAGTCGAATTCCAGGATGCCTATAGCGTCATGATAGGTAATGACGGCCGGGGCATACCAACCATCATAGAAATGGCCAACCTGACCCGGCTGGATTGCGTCATAGGCAGCGCGGGCCTGATGCGGCAGGCACTGGTGCAGGCCATCCATCATGCACGCCACCGCACGGCTTTCGGCAAGAAGCTGGCAGATCAACCTTTAATGCGCAATGTTCTGGCTGACCTGGCACTGGAAAGTGAAGCAGCAACCCGCCTCATGCTGCACCTGGCGGCAGCCCTGGATGCACCAGATGACGCCTTGCAACGCGCCTGGAAACGCATCATGACGCCTGCCGCGAAATTCTGGATTTGCAAGCGTGCGCTGGAATTTACCGGTGAATGCATGGAGGTCTGGGGTGGCAATGGCTATGTCGAGACTGGCCCCATGGCGAGGTTATATCGTGAAGCGCCAGTCAACTCCATCTGGGAAGGCTCAGGTAATGTAATGTGCCTGGATGTCTTGCGTGCCATGGAAAAAGACCCGGAAGGCCTGCAATTACTGTTGCAATTATGGAGCAATTCAGCATCTGAGCAGGTCAGGAAAATGGTGCAGGAATTACAACCAGACCTGGCATCAACAGAATTCAGGGAAATGAACGCCCGCCGCATTACCCAAAAACTGGTACTGACGGCACAGGCTTTTTTGATGGCCGAATATGCTGAAGAAGATATCGCCCTCACCTTTATACAAAGCCGCGCAGATGCTGAATGTGGTCGTGTCTATGGAAGCTTGCATGGACAGGCGAAGAGCGCTCTGCTGGACCGTATCATCGCCCGCTCATTCACTTACCAAAAAATCAATTAGCCTACAGGCTGCCGGACATTACTCAGTTTGCGCAGCCTGTTTCAATTCCCTAGCCTTTTCCTTCTCCAGGAAAAGACGATCCCGGCTGCGCAACTCTTCCCTGAGCGCAGCCACTTCCCTGCTCAAGTGGCGTATATCAGCATGCAGTTGCTTTTCCAGATTCGCTTCTTCTTCCTCCACAAATAAAGCGGCGATATTGGCCGTTACGATGGAAAACATGGCATATCCAAGCAAAACGATGAAGACGGCAAATATCTTGGACGCGGGTGTAGATGGAACAATATCTCCATAACCCACGGTAGCTATCGTCGTAAAAGCCAGCCAGACACCATTTGCATAGCTATGCACATTGGGTTCCAGCCAGTAAAACCCGGCACCTGCGGAACTTAGCATCAACAAGGCCAGCACTATCATCTGCACCAGATGACTGGGTTTCATGTGCTGCAAAACCAGGGTGGCAAGACGCAGCAGAATGACGGCTACCAGCGCCAGGCGCAGCAGCCATTCAAGCGTCCCCCAAGCCTCGCCGGTAAAAATGACGCTTAGCAGGCAACCAGCGATAATCACGCCATCCAGTGCCAGCTTGCCACTACGCCTTTTTTGACTCCTGTTCTTTTGCCATTGCAGACCAGTATCGACCAGCATCAACAAAGCTGAGGCCGCGTACAGGCTGCGCCCGGCCAGCTCGGTGATGTCAGTAGTACCACCCAGCAACAGATAAAATGCCGGGATGGTCAACAGCAACCCCACCAATAACAAAGGACGGGTAAACCAGGTCCAGAAGCGTTGAGTCACTGGAAATTTCATTGTATTTTCACCAAAAATCTCATCAAGACGAACACGCGACAGCATCTGTAGGATCTGAATCCTGCTTTATCGCTTTTTGGCAATCATCAATGGAAAAAATTGAACACACCTTGCGATCGCGCAAATTTTATAGAAAGTCGAAGAATAGGCGGGAGAAATTGCGGTAAAAAAATCAGGCAGGCAAATCAAGCCATGCCATAAAACCAAAGCCGCCTGCCTTAAAGGCAAAGCGGCTTTTATGGTTTTGTAAGTAGCCTGGAATGCTGCGATTTTAGAAAGCAGCGATTCCAGTCTGCGCACGGCCCAATATCAGTGCGTGGATATCGTGCGTACCTTCATAGGTGTTGACGACTTCCAGGTTCACCAGATGACGGGCAATGCCAAACTCATCGGAAATACCATTACCACCCAGCATATCGCGCGCAGTGCGGGCGATATCCAGGGACTTGCCGCAAGAATTACGCTTCATGATGGACGTAATTTCAACGGCTGCCGTACCTTCATCCTTCATACGACCCAGACGCAAACAACCTTGCAGTGCGAGTGTGATTTCTGTTTGCATGTCTGCCAGTTTTTTCTGTACCAGCTGATTTGCTGCCAGTGGGCGGCCAAATTGCAGGCGGTCCATGGTGTATTGGCGTGCTGTATGCCAGCAGAATTCTGCCGCACCCAAAGCACCCCAGGCGATACCATAACGGGCTGAATTCAGGCAAGTGAACGGGCCTTTGAGGCCTTCCACATTCGGCATCAGGTTTTCTTCTGGCACGAATACTTCATCCATGACGATTTCGCCAGTGATGGAAGCACGCAAGCCGACCTTGCCATGAATGGTTGGTGCTGTCAGGCCTTTCCAGCCTTTTTCCAGGATAAAGCCACGGATACGGCCATCATCCGTTTTTGCCCAAACCACAAAGACATCAGCGATAGGGCTATTGGTGATCCACATCTTCGCTCCACTGAGGGAATAACCACCCGGCACAGTCCTGGCACGGGTCACCATGCTGCCGGGGTCAGAACCGTGGTTAGGTTCAGTCAGGCCAAAGCAGCCTATCCATTCACCCGTCGCCAGCTTGGGCAGGTATTTTTGTTTTTGTGCTTCGCTACCAAATTCATTGATAGGCACCATGACCAGCGAGCTTTGTACGCTCATCATGGAACGGTAACCAGAATCAACACGCTCCACTTCACGCGCCACCAGGCCATAGCAAACATAGTTCAAACCAGCACCGCCGTATTGCGTAGGGATCATGGAACCCAGCAAACCAAGCTCACCCATCTCACGGAAAATGGCTGGATCTGTTTTTTCATGACGGAAAGCCTCCAGTACCCGCGGCGTCAGCTTTTCTTCGCAATAAACACGTGCGGCATCCTGCACCATGCGTTCTTCATCGCTGAGTTGCGAGGACAATAACAAGGGATCTTCCCAACTAAATACAGCCTTGGCCATCTGTTTCTCCTGATTGAATTATGTATTTCATTATTTTTTGCATGCCACTTTCCCACAATAAGAAGTGACAAGTCATGTTTTATACGGTCTTAAGTACTTGCCTGACCCGGCAAATGCAGCAAGGATAAACCCAGTTGCGCCCTGCGCACCAGCCAGGGGCTGGGGCGATAGCGCGGGTCGCCAGTGCTGGCATACAAGTTCCGCAAAACCAATAGTATACGCGAAGTACCGAGTTTGTCGCCCCATGCCAGCGGGCCTGCCGGATAAGCGAGGCCTAATACCACTGCCTTATCGAGGTCTTGCGGGCTGCATATTCCTTGCTGGGCTATGTCGCTAGCAATATTGATGATGGTCGCCAGAATACGTTGAACCACGAAACCTGCACTATCCTGTATCAGGCTGACGCCCTGCCCGCTTTTTTGCAGCAGGGACTGGCATTGTGCTGCAAGGTTTGCATCTGTAGCGGGATTCATCATCAGGCTCAGATGACCCTGACAAGCAGTCAGTGCATCGATGCCAAGGGTGCGACGTGCATCCAGCCCGGCTCTTGCTACACAGGTACTGACATCTTCGCCGTATGGGCTGACTATGCACAGTGCCTCTGCAGATGGCTGCTCACCATTTTCGACGATAGCGCCGCAACGCTCAAACAGCGCAAGCAGCGCTGGCAAAGCGTCTGCGTTTTCATGACTGATCCATATTGACCCCATCCACGCAGGCTGTTGCTCAGGAACCGCCGGTACATCTTGGTTGCCACTATAAGAATAAAAACCGCGCCCGGTCTTGCGACCCAGCACACCTGCATATACCCGCTGTGCAGTAATGACACTGGGCCTATAACGTGGCTCTTCATAATACTGATGATAAATCGCTTCCATGACCGGGTGAGATACATCCAGCCCGGTCAGGTCCAGCAATTCAAACGGGCCAAGCTTGAAACCTGCTGCCTCACGCATGATCTGGTCTATCTGGCGGAAGCTGGCGACATTCTCTTGCAATATCCTCAGGGCTTCCGTGCCATAACCACGGCCTGCATGATTGACGATAAAGCCAGGTGTATCTTTGGCGCGCACTGGCAAGTGTCCGGTTTGCGTGGAAAATGTTATGAGCTGCTCTGCGATCGCAGCATCGGTCAGCAAGCCATCGATGACTTCCACCACCTTCATCAAGGGGACAGGATTAAAAAAATGCAGGCCAGCGACACGCTCAGGTATTTTTGTGCCAGCCGCAATGGCGGTGACTGACAGGGAAGAAGTATTGGTCGCCAGTATACAAGTGTCACTGACGATGGCATCCAATTGCTGGAACAAAGCACGTTTGACGTCCAGCTTTTCAACAATTGCCTCTACGACCAGATCGCATTTAGCCAGTTCCTGCATGCTATTGACGACCTGCAGGTTTTCCACAGCACGCTGATATTGTTCTGCACTGATTTTTTCCTTGCTCAACATTTTTTGCCATTGTTCAGCAATCAACTGGCTGGCTTTGCTGGCGGCATCTTCCTGTACATCAAACAAGAGCACAGTAAAACCTGCCTGTGCCGCAATCTGGGCGATGCCACGCCCCATGGCACCGGCACCGACGATGCCAACAGCGCCGACATCTGCAATACTGGTCTTCATATTTACTCCGGCACAATGGCGGTGACTTCTATCTCTACCCTGGCTCTGTCTTCTATCAAGCCAGCCACCTGCACGGCAGTCATGGTTGGGTAATGGCGGCCTATGATATCGCGATAGGCTTCGCCAACTTCCTTGTAGGCTCCTACATATTCTTTTTTATCGATGACATACCAGGTCATGCGCACGATATGCTCAGGTTTGGCATTTGCCTCTGTCAAGACTTCTACGATGTTTTGCAAGGTCTGTCTTACCTGGCCCGCGAAATCATCTGTCTGAAAGGTGCATTGCGCATCCCAGCCCACCATGCCGCTGACGCACACAGTGCGGCCACTGGCAGAAATGCCATTCGAATAGCCACGTGGCCTGGCCCAGCCTGGAGGTTGCAAAATGTCCATCATCTATCCTTTCATTGATGACTATTCAGCCCCTAAAGTCTGAAAAGTCCATTATATCTATCTTATATATCGCAGTACTTCTGCATGGCAGTACGCAGTTCATCTGGTATGGCTATAGATTTGCGCAATTTCAAATCCATCATGACCAGCACCAACTTCGCTTTGAGACACACATCCTGTTGCGGTCCGCTAAAGCAAATTTCCAGTTCGACTGAACTCTTGCCCAACTTCGTCACGACCAATTCTGCCAGCAAACTTTCGCCCAGTTCAGCCGGTTTGATGAAATCCGTTTCCAGATGTACGGTAGGCAGGCCTATGCCACGTTGCATATGCATGTCATGAAAACTGCAAGCCAAACCTTGCGCGCACCAGTCTTCCACTACGCCATTCATCATCTCAAAATAGCGCGGATAAAACACGATGCCTGCCGGGTCACAATGGGCAAAGCGTATAGCTAATTCAGCGGTAAAAATCATAATTAAAGCTCATGATGCGGCAAACTCTTTCAGCAATTCACGGCCTATGATCAGTTGCTGCACTTCCGTCGCCCCCTCATAAATACGCAGAGACCGGATTTCACGGTACAGGCGCTCTACCGGTACTTCGCTGACGACACCAAGCCCGCCAAACATCTGCACCGCTGCATCTATCACTTGCTGCGCACCTTCAGTCGCAGTCAGTTTTGCCATGGCAGCTTCTTTAGTGACTTTTCTGCCCTGGTCTCTTTGCCAGGCAGCGCGGTAAATAAGCAATGCCGAACTGTCTATAATGGTTGCCATCTGCGCGAGTTTGGCCTGCGTCAGCTGAAAATCGGCCAGGGTCTGACCAAACATCTTGCGTGTCGTCACTCTGTGCATGGCTTCGTCCATGGCACGACGGGCAAAGCCAAGGGCAGCACCAGCAACGGATGTACGGAAGATATCCAATGTGGCCATCGCCACCTTGAAACCCTGCCCCGCCTCACCCAGGCGCTGCGTAACCGCGATGCGACAATTAGTAAACTTCAGGCGTGCCAGAGGATGTGGTGCGATCACATCGATACGTTCGGCAATTTCAAAACCGGGCAAACCAGCATCAACGATAAAGGCAGTGATACCAAGTGCACCGGGTGCTTCGCCAGTGCGGGCAAACAATACATAGAAGTCGGCGATACCACCATTGGAAATCCAGGTTTTCTCGCCATTCAAGACATAGTGACCACCATCTGCATCAGCGACAAATTCTGCAGCACATTGCATGCCTGCCACATCCGAACCAGCTTGTGGCTCAGACAGGGCAAAGGCAGCAATCGCTTCGCCTTTAGCTACCTTACTTAGATAATTTTGCTTTTGCACTTCTGTGCCATGCAGGCTAATCGCGCCAGAACCAAGCCCTTGCATGGCAAAAGCAAAATCTGCCAGACCAGAATGACGGGCCAGGGTTTCGCGTATCAGGCAAATGGCGCGGGTGTCGATAACATCAGCGTTACCGCCATAGGCACTGCCGCCTATGGCATTTTTGAGCCAGCCAGCTGTACCCAGTCGCTTGACAAGATCGCGGCAGGCCTGATCAACATCAGAGGCGTGATGATCTGGCAGGTTTTCTGCAGACCAGATATCCAGCGTGCGTTGTAGCTCACGGTGCTTGTCTTCAAAGAAGGGCCAGTCCAGGTAACTGGTGTCAGACATTATATGCGTCATGCTCAATTTCCTTCAAAGACAGGTTTTTGCTTGGCAACGAAAGCATGGTAGGCACGATGAAAGTCATTGGTCATCATGCATATCGCCTGGGCCTGTGCTTCTGCTTCTATGGCTTCATCAACGCCCATATTCCATTCCTGTTGCAGCATTTTCTTGGTCATGCCGTGAGCAAAATTCGGGCCTTCAGCCAGATTTTTTGCATAGGCCTGCGCTTCTGCCAGCACGTCCCCCGGTGTTGCCAGGCGATTGAAAAAGCCCCAGCGTTCTGCCTCTTCACCAGACATGGAGCGTCCGGTATACAACAAATCCGAAGCCCGCCCCTGCCCTATGATGCGTGGCAAAATGGAACAAGCGCCCATATCACAACCTGCCAGTCCAACCCGCGTGAACAGGAAGGCTGTCTTGCTACGTGCCGTGCCTATGCGTATGTCAGAAGCCAGCGCGAGGATGGCGCCAGCGCCAGCGCAGACGCCATCAATTGCCGCGATAATCGGCTGTGGGCAGGCTCGCATGGCTTTGACGAGATCACCCGTCATGCGGGTAAAACTCAGCAGACCTGGCATATCAAGTTTGGTCAGCGGGCCGATGATTTCATGCACATCACCACCAGAACAAAAGTTTTCACCCGCGCCGGTAATGACAATGGCCTTGACATCATCGCCATACGACAAAGTGCGGAACAAATCGCGCAACTCTGCATAAGAATCAAAGGTCAGCGGATTCTTGCGCTCAGGCCGGTTCAGGGTAATGGTGGCAACGCCTGCGTTGAAGGCATAGGTAAAATGCTGAGCTGTATAGTTTGCCAGCTGCTGGCGATTGCCAGGTAAATCCTGGGCTTGTCCAGGTAGATATTTCATATTGATTGTTCCTGCAAAGGTTTGTTGTCCAGGCCACCATCAGTGCCCGGCTCATGCAAATGCGTTTTCACTTGCGACAATAATTCAAATAATTTACTTTTCTGCTCAGACTGCAAGCCGGAAAACATATCGGCTATCCAGGCTTCATGCACCGCAGCCATGCGCTTGAAAGCACGGCGGCCAGCAGGTGTCAGCTTGACGCTGTAAGCACGTCTGTCTTTAAGGTCGGCGACGCGGGTCACCAGTTTTTCCTGCTCCAACTGATCGGTAATGCCGGTGATATTGCCACCGGTAACCATCATGCGCTTGGACAACTCCCCCATGCGCAAGCCTTCGGGATGCCGTTCGAGTTGCGCCATCAAATCAAAACGTGGCAGGGTAATGCCGAACTCGCTACGCAGGCGGCTACGGATCTCGCCTTCTATCATCACGGTACAAGACAGCATGCGCAACCACAGGCGCAAAGACTGATGGTCATCTTGCGTCAGGCGGGTTTCCATGTCGAACACGGGATTACTGTCTTCTTTCATACCTGATTTTGTCTGCTCTTCAGATTTCATCACATCACTTCGCCACCAGCGACAGCAATCGACTGCCCATTCATTGCCGACGCACCGTCCATGCATAGCCACAACACCGCATTCGCGACCTCTTGCGGTTGCACCAGGCGTTTTTGTGGGTTACCCGCAGCCAGCTCAGCTTTCGCCTGTTCTTCTGTACGACCGGTTTTGGCAACGATATTGGAAATGGCTTCCTTGACGATATCGGTTTCGGTATAACCAGGACAAACCGCATTCACCGTCACGCCTTTGGCTGCAACCTCCAACGCCACTGCCCGCGTCAGACCGATGACGCCATGTTTGGCAGCGCAGTAGGCAGAGACATAGGCATAGCCCTTCAAACCCGCCGTGCTGACCACATTAACGATACGGCCCCAGCCCGCTTCCAGCATTGCAGGTAAGGCTTGTTGCATGCAAATGAAGCTGCCGTTCAGGTTCACGTCCAGCATGTTTTGCCACAATTTGGCATCGGTTTTCAGGAAAGTAGCGGAACTGGCCTGGCCTGCATTATTGATGAGGATGTCGATGCGACCATCCCTGCCTTGCGATAATTCAAAAGCCGCTTGTACCGAATCCGCATTGCTGACATCCATGACTACATACTGAACCTTTGCATGGGCCAGGGAAGCCACAGCTTCCTGCAAGGTCGTTTCACTACGGCCTGCCAGTGTTACTGTCGCACCTTCATTGAGCAAAGCTCGCGCTATCGCCAGGCCTATACCTTTGCCGCCACCAGTAACCAGTGCATGCCTGCCTTGCAAACGTTCCTGATACGCTGTCATGTTCATCCTTCCAGCAATTTGGCAGCAACTTGCTGCGGCGTCAGACCGGCACTAGCTGCGGCAACTTGCCGATCACGTTCGAGATTGCGTTCCAGTTGCATTTTTCCAGCGAGATATTGCTTGGGCCAGGGCATATCTTTAAAGCCCAGTTTGGCTGCCTCATGCAAAGTCCAGGCAGGGTCAGCAAGGTGTGGCCTGGCGATGGCGCACAAGTCAGCACGGCCGGCGGCGATGATGCTGTTGGCATGATCGGCCTCAAATATCGCACCAACGGCGATAGTAGGGATTTGTGCTTCGTTGCGTATGCGGTCCGCAAACGGCGTCTGGAACATGCGGCCATAGACAGGTTTTTCCTGTTTGCTGACCTGTCCGGATGAGCAATCTATCATATCGGCACCTGCTACCTTGAACAGCCTGGCGATGGCGACTGCATCATCTGGCGTAATCCCGCCCTCCACCCAGTCATGTGCAGATATACGCACGGAGATGGGTTTATCAGCAGGCCAGACAGCACGTATGGCGGCAAACACTTCCAGCGGATAACGGCAACGGTTTTCCAGTGAACCACCGTATTCATCCTCACGCTGATTGGTCAGTGGCGAAATGAAGCTTGATAATAGGTAACCGTGTGCGCAATGCAGTTCCAGCCAGTCAAAGCCTGCTTCTGCTGCTGCCGCGGTCGCACGCACAAAATCATCCTGTATGCGTTGCATGTCTGCTTTTGTCGCAGCACGCGCAACCTGCGAAATACCGGGCAGGTATTGCTGCTCAGACGCAGACACTAGTGGCCAGTTGCCTTCTTTCAATGGCTGATCTGTTCCCTCCCATGCCACGCAGGTGGAACCTTTGGCTCCGGCATGGCCGAGCTGCACGGCAATCTTTGCATCAGTATTGGCATGAACAAAATCGACGATGCGCTTCCAGGCTTGTGTATGTTCAGGTGCATACAGCCCTAGGCAAGCTGGCGTGATACGTGCATCGGCAGAGACGCAAGTCATTTCGGCAAACACCAGGCCTGCACCGCCCATGGCACGGCTACCCAGGTGCACGAGATGATAGTCTCCGGCCACGCCATCAACCGCAGAGTATTGCGCCATCGGTGAGACGACGATACGATTTTTCAATACTACATTGCGCAGCTTGTAGGGCGTCAGCATGGGTGGAATCGCTGTTTTTGTTTTAGGAACCTGCAAGCCAGCCTTGGCATACGCCTGTTGTGCTATCCAGTGTTCAAAACTGCGCACATAGTCAGCATCCCTTACCCGCAGGTTTTCATGCGACAGACGCTGGCTGCGCGTCAGCATGGAATAGGCAAACTGAGGCGCTTCCATGGCGGTATAGCGTTGGACGTTTTCAAACCATTCCATGGAATTGCGGGCTGCGCTCTGTATCTTCAAGACTTCTATGGAACGCAAATCCTGATAGGCTTCCAGCACGGCATCCATGCCTTGCTCGCCATGTTTTTCGAAACTGCGTGCCAGTTCTATAGCATCTTCCAAAGCCAGCTTGGTGCCTGAACCTATTGAAAAGTGTGCGGTATGGGCAGCATCCCCCATCAAAACAACGGGCACGCGTTTATTATTTAACTGAGTCCAATGCACCCAGTTCTTGCAGATGATGCGCGGGAACTTGATCCAGTTGGCAGAGCCGCGCAAGTGCGTGGCATTTGACATCAGGGGATTGCCATCAAGATATTTGGCGAACAGGTTTTCACAAAAAGCGATGGCCTCTTCCTGGCTCATTTTATCTATGCCAGCCTTGAGCCAGGTTTCTTCCGGAGTCTCGATAATAAAGGTCGCCGTATCGCCATCGTATTGATAGGCATGCGCCTGGAACCAGCCATGTTCGGTTTCTTCAAAGGCAAAGGTAAAAGCCGAGAACAGCTTTTTGGTACCGAGCCAGACAAAGCGGCATTTACGTGTGTCAATATCGGGCTGATAGCTTTGCTCGTAACGGGTGCGCACACGGCTATTCAAGCCATCGCAGGCGATAACAAGATCGGCATCATATTCCAGCGCAAGTGACTGGTCGTCTGTCACATCGGTTTCAAATACCAGCTTGACATCCAGCTCCTCGCAACGTTCTTGCAGGATATTCAGCAAACGCTTGCGGCCTATGCCGCAAAAACCGTGGCCGCCAGAGGTAACAACCTGCCCCTTGAAATGGGTATCAATATCATCCCAGTGATTAAAGGACTGCAAGATAGAACGGGCAGTCTGTTCATCTGCATTGACCAGGTTACCCAGGGTCTGATCAGAAAACACCACGCCCCAGCCAAAGGTATCGTAAGCGCGATTGCGTTCGACGATGGTGATCTGGTGCGCCGGGTTTTGCTTTTTCATCAGCAGGCTGAAGTACAGGCCAGCCGGACCACCGCCTATGCATAGGATGTTCATTTAATTACCTTGGAAATTAATTTTTTACTTGATCAATCACTGTCTTATTGCATTTTGCAAGAGGCTACATAAGCGTCAGGGTGATTGGTAAATACGGCGCTCAGGGTTTTATTCGTCACCCTGCCCTGACCATCCTTGCTGATGATGCGTGCATAGTAATTTTGCACAGGGTAGTGATTGCTGTTGAACTTGAAGTCACCACGCACAGATTTGAAGTTGGCGGCCTTGATGGCCTTGCCCAGAGCATCCTTGTCTTCTATCTTGCCTTTGACACCGCGCACGGCACTATCCATCAGCATGGCAGCGTCATAGCCTTGCGATGCATACAGTGATGGCAGGCGGCCATATTCTTTCTGGAAGTCGGCAACGAAACGTTTGTTTTGCGGGTTATCTATATCATGCCCCCACTGCGATGCGTTGAACATACCCAGCATGGGTGCGCCTACTGCCTTGATAATGTCTTCATCGGCAGAGAAACCTGGCCCGAAGAGCTGGGCGTTCTTGGATAAACCGGCATCCACAAACTGCTTGATGAAATTGATGCCCATGCCACCTGGCAGGAATATATACACAGCATCAGGTTTCAGGTTGCGTATCTGCGCCAGTTCAGTCGCATAATCAAGTTGCCCCAACTTAGTATAAATTTCTTCAGCAACCTTGCCCTTGTAGTAGCGCTTGAAGCCAGTCAGTGCGTCTTTGCCAGCCGGATAATTAGGTGCAACCAGCGCGACATTCTTAAAGCCTTTGTCATTGACCTGTTTGCCGACAGCTTCATGCAGGCTATCGTCTTGCCAGGCCACATTAAAGAAGTATGGATTACATTGTTCACCCGCATACTGAGACGGGCCAGCATTGGCACTGATGTAATGGACTTTAGCACCAAAAATTGTTGGCCCCACTGCCAGCATCAGGTTGGAAAACACAATGCCGGTCATCAAATCGACCTTGTCTTTTTTGATGAGCTTATCAACCAGTTGCTTAGTCGCGTCGGGATTTTGCTGGTCATCACCTGTGATGACTTCGACTGGCAAATTGCCGAATTTATTGTCCAGATGCTTCATGGCCAGGGAAAAGCCATCGCGTATATCAACACCCAGGCCAGCACCCGCACCAGACAAGGTGGTGACCATGCCCACTTTGACTTTATCTGCGGCAAGAGCACAGGTCGCATTGGTCGCAGCAATACTGGACAACAATAAACACAGCAAGGTCTTTTTCACGAACGTCTCCTTCGGGTTAATAGGCATGGGCGAATCTTTTGTATCTGATACTTAATCTAATACCTAGCTGGCAGCAGGTGTACGCAATTTATAACGCTGCAGTTTGCCAGTCTCAGTTCTCGGCAAACTCGTCATGAATTCTATGGCGCGCGGATACTTATAGGGGGCGATGCTATTCTTGACGAAATCCTGGATTTCCTTGCGCAGTTCTGCTGATGCCTGCTCACCGGCTTTCAACACCACAAAAGCCTTGACGATCTGGCCGCGCTCTTCATCCGCCAGACCTATGACTGCGCATTCAGACACTGCGGGATGCTTCAGCAAAGCTTCTTCGACCTCAGGCCCTGCAATGTTATAGCCAGCAGAAATAATCATGTCGTCAGTACGGGCGCGATACCAGAAATAACCATCGGCATCCATTTCATATGCATCGCCAGTCAGGTTCCAGCCCTGATGCACATAATTTTTTTGCCTGTCGTCTGCCAGGTAACGGCAACCTGTTGGCCCCTTGACTGCCAGACGGCCAACCACGCCAGGGCCAGCCATGTCGCCATGCTCATCAAATATACAAGCCTGATAGCCGGGTATGGGCTTGCCAGTTGCCCCTGACCGCACTTCATCGTCTGCAGCAGAAATAAAGATATGCAGCATCTCAGTCGCGCCTATGCCATCTATCATGACCAGACCCGTCGCCTGACGCCAGGCTTCACGGGTTGCAGCAGGCAAGGCCTCACCGGCAGAAACAGTTTTCTTGAGACTGGATAAATCAAAATTCTTTGCCAGCGTGGCCATCTGGCGATAAAAGGTAGGTGCAGTAAAACAGACGGTAGCCTTGAATTCGTCTATGGCTTTCAGCAGGGATTCTGGCGTCAGCTTTTCCAGCAAGACTGCTGTCGCACCTACGCGCAAGGGAAACAGCAGCAAACCACCGAGGCCAAAAGTAAACGCCAGTGGTGGCGTGCCTATGAAAATATCGCTTTGTGCAGACTGCAAGGTAGAACGCGGGAAGCAATCGCAGATCGCCAGCACATCCCTGTGAAAATGCATGGTGCCCTTGGGCATGCCGGTCGTGCCGGAAGTAAAACTGATGAGGCAGACATCTTCTGCCAAGGTATCGACGGCAGCAAATTCAGTTGACTTGCCAGCCATGAGAGCTTCCAGGCCGTCATCGCCCTGATGATTGAAGTACATCACCTGCGTCAATATGGGATTGGCTTGCACGGCCAACTCCATCTCTTCACGCAGATTTTCTGAGCAAAGGGCGGCGGCAATTTCAGCCTTGTTCGCGATCACGCCCAATTCCTTAGCACGCAACAAGGGCATAGTGGGTACTGCAATGCAACCCGCCTTAATCACAGCCAACACACTAGCAGCCATCATGGGATTATTGGCACCGCGCAACAGCACCCGGTTACCGGTCCGTAAATGCATATCTTCCAGCAAGACATGGGCAATACGATTGACGGTAGCCAACAGATGGGAGTAAGTCCAGCTTTCTGTCTGGCTGCAAATGGCAATGCTGTCGGCATGGCCGGTTGCACACATCTTATCGAGCAAGTCGGCGACACAATTCAGACGTTCAGGGTATTGCAATTCAGGCAAAGAAAAAACCAGTTCCGGCCATTGCTCGCGTGGCGGCAAGTGATCAAAAGCAAAGGTATCCAGATGGGCAGACCCTGGTAGCACAGTTGAATTCATTTCTTCTCCGGCTTTGGTACACAATGTAGATACAGCAACCCCGAAAACACCAAACTACTTTAAACCTAAACTATTTTTAGGTAAAGTGTTTTTTTGCATCAAAATCCAGTTTTTCACAAAGAAAATAATTTCAATTGCGTCGCATATAGTATATTTTAGGCCTAAAGTAATTTCACATCTGCACCACCATCAGCATTTAGGGATCAGGGGATGAATATCACGCTTTTGCTTGAACACGGCTTAAACGGCCTGCAGTTTGGCCTCATGCTTTTCCTGCTGGCAGCAGGCCTGACGCTGATCTTTGGCATCATGGATTTCATCAATCTGGCCCACGGCTCCCTCTACATGGCAGGTGCCTATTTCGCCGCCAGCTTTACCGCCATGACAGGTTCTTTCTGGCTCGGCTTGCTGGCAGCGGTGATAGCGACTGCTCTGCTGGGCGTGATACTGGAAGTAGTCATCTTCCGGCATTTATACCAGCGCGATCATTTGTCCCATGTGCTGGCGACTTTTGCATTGATACTGATTTTCAACGAAGGTGCGCGCATGATCTGGGGTGCGCAGCCGCTGATGTTAAATATTCCACCACAACTGGCACAACCAGTGGAATTGCTGCCTGACTTTTATTATTCCTCTTTCCGCCTGTTCATTATTGCGACCGGTCTGGCTGTAGCTGGCTTGCTGTATTTTGTGGTCACCAAAACCCGCATAGGCATGCTAGTGCGGGCTGGGGCATCGAACCGTGAAATGGCTGTCACCATGGGTATCAATATCAAGCTGGTGTTCACGCTGCTGTTTGCCTTTGGCGCGGCTCTGTGCGCCATCGCAGGCGCACTGCTGGGTTCCATACTGGCGGTACAAGTGGGCATGGGTGAAAGCATTTTGATACTGGCATTTGTGGTCATCGTCATTGGCGGCATAGGCTCGATCCGAGGGGCGCTGGTGGGCGCATTGCTGGTAGGCCTGGTCGATACACTGAGTAAAACCTTGCTGCCTGGTGCACTGAAACTGTTGATGCCACTGGAGATGGCCGCCAACCTTGGTCCTGCCCTGGCATCGATACTGATTTATGTATTGATGGCAGCAGTGCTGTTTTACAAACCCCAGGGCCTGTTCCCTGCGCGCGGCTAAGGGAGTAATCATGCAGAGCAGCCTACATCACACTATCTCGCGCAAGTTCAGCACAGGCATGCTGTGCCTGCTGATTGCCATCCCCCTGCTGGCGACTTACTTCGCCCAGGAATTTTATATAGGCTTGTTAAGCCGCTTGATGATCTTCGCCCTGGTAGCCAGCAGCCTGAACCTGATACTCGGTTTTGGCGGCATGATCAGCCTGGGGCATGCTGCCTTCTTTGGCAGTGGTGCTTATGTGGTGGGCATATTGATGCAACACGGCGTCACTTCTGCCTGGATCAGTTGGCCAGCGGCGATGCTAACTGGCTTTTTGCTGGCACTGGCAATAGGCAGTGTCTCACTCAGGACGCGCGGTGTGTATTTCATCATGATCACGCTGGCATTCGCGCAGATGCTGTACTTTCTGTTTGTGTCATTGAAAAACTATGGTGGTGATGATGGCCTGAGCTTGGCACAACGCTCGGTGACCGGGCTGGACATGAGCAATGACAGCAATTTTTATTATCTGGTGCTGGCCGTCTGTACCGCATTTCTCTTTATTCTGTACCGGCTCATCAATTCCAGTTTTGGACGTGTGATACAAGCCATCAAGGAAAATGAAACACGCATGGAAGCCATAGGTTACCCAGTGTTTCGCTACAAGCTGCTGTGTTTTGCGATTGCTGGCAGCATCGCCAGCCTGGCAGGTGCCTTGCTGGCAAACCAGAACATGCTGGTCAGCCCTAACCTGCTGCACTGGACACAATCCGGCAGCCTGATGGTGATGGTGATACTCGGTGGCGTGGGTTATCTGTCGGGCGGCATCCTAGGTGCGGTAGTCATGTTGATGCTGGAAGAAATCCTGTCTGGCTACACCATACACTGGCAGTTATATCTGGGCATTATCCTGCTGCTGGTCGTCATGCTCTTACCAAATGGCCTCGCCAGCCTGCCGCAAAAATTCATGTCCATCAAAAGACAGCAGGGAGATCAGGCATGAGCGTGTTACAGCTTAAAGGCCTGGTCAAACGCTATGGTGGCCTGGTCGCAACCAACAATCTGAGCCTGGATGTATTACCTGGCGAAATCCACGCCATCATAGGCCCGAATGGCGCAGGCAAGACTACGCTGATACATCAGATATCCGGCGACATAGTTCCAAACCAGGGGCAGATCATTTTCAATGGCGTCGATGTCACGACACTCAGCATGCATGAGCGCGTCAAGCTAAGATTGGCACGCTCTTACCAGATCACGAATATTTTCCAGTCATATACCGTCATCGATAACCTGAGCCTGGCGATACAGGCACGCTCAGGCAGCAGCATGCGCTTCTGGCGCAAGGCCATAGGTGATCAGGCACTTTTTGAGCAAGCCCGGCAACTCGCCAGTGACATAGGTTTGGCTGAGCACTGCAATAGCAAAGCCTGTGAACTTGCGCATGGTGAACAACGTCAACTGGAACTCGGATTAACGCTGGCGACACAACCCAAACTGCTCTTGCTGGATGAACCTATGGCAGGCACAGGTCATGAAGAATCAGGCAAGATGCTGGAACTCATCGAAGCCTTGCGCGGCAAGGCCGCCGTGATTTTGATTGAACATGATATGGATGCCGTCTTCAAACTGGCCGACCGTATTTCTGTGTTGGTAGCAGGCTCCATCATCGCCACTGGTACTGCAGAACAGATACGCCAGAACCCGGAAGTCAAGAAAGCCTATCTAGGTGATGAAGCGGGCATCGCACTCAAGGAGGTTGCATGAAGACCATACTGGAAGTCGAACATATCGCTACCGCCTATGGCCACAGCCAGGTCTTGTTTGGCATAGATTTGCAGATACGCCAGGGTGAAGTTGCCAGTCTGCTGGGGCGCAATGGTGCTGGCAAGACCACAACCTTACGCTCAATACTGGGACTGACACCGGCACATAGCGGCCATATCAGCTTCATGGGCCAGCGCATAGAAAAAATGACGACGGATAAAATCGCCAGGATGGGCATAGCCCTGGTGCCGGAAGGCAGGCAGATTTTCCCTAACCTGACCGTCAAGGAAAACCTGATCGCCTTTGCCGCCAATCGCAATCAAAGCAAAACACCATGGAGCCTGAAAGAGATTTACCAGCTATTCCCGCGTCTGGCCGAGCGCGCCGGCAATATGGGTAACCAGTTATCTGGTGGCGAACAGCAAATGCTAGCCATCTCGCGAGCCTTGATGACCAACCCGCATTTACTGATACTGGATGAAGCGACTGAAGGTTTGTCACCACTGGTGCGCGAAGAAATCTGGACCTGCCTGAGAAAATTGCGCGACCAGGGACAAACCACGCTGGTCATCGACAAATACGTAGAGAAGCTCATGCCACTTGCCGACCAACACAGCATCATGGAACGGGGCAAGATAGTCTGGCATGGCAATAGCGACAGCCTGACACAGTCGCCGGAAACCTGGCAAAAATATGTGGGCGTATAGAATTGAGGTCGAGCAAGCGCCTGTCCTGGCATTTTCAAGTAAATAAGCTCGGTATACTTGCGGAACAACGAAACTACATCAATGAAAAACCTGGTCAAATCACACTGCAATAAAACGTGATTTTGTAACTATTTACAGGCATGAATCTTATGCTGAGACAAGTATTTTCTTTGTCGCTTGATACTACGTAATCGATACATCATTTCTGAAGCAACACCCTTGTCCTTTGAAGTAGAATACTTACGTATTAAATCTTTCGCTTCTCGTGTACCTATACTTGCGAGTGCATGACTAAACCATTTGGCAATCACTTGATGCTCCGAGCATGTGTAAGCCAAATGATCAAAACCCGTTTCCAAAACTTGCTGAATATAAGGGATACTGGAAGAATCTGCTAAGTGCTGAATTTCCCAAGTGATCTCCTGATGATTCGTATGATCTTGCATGAGTAAAAGTTGATTCATCAAATCAACTTTTGATCGCTGGCACTGCATGGTGTGATGCATATCATATAAAGCTCGCCACAATTGCCAATCTTTTTTCTGGATTGCCAATGGCATTTCCTTCAGCATAAATGCTACGATTGTCTGATCATCCACACCCAGCATTTGGTAAAGAGGCGCGTCATGCTCTTTGTAAAAAGCCATGAGCTGAGCATCTGTCAAATTGCTTTCTGTAACGATTTTGCAAAAAGCTTTATTTTTATCCTTATCATTAAAATGATTCTTCAGTGCCAATTCTTGCAGTTCGTTCATGTTTGTAGCTTATGTTGATATAGTGACAGTGCCGATCTTATCTGAATTTTCCAATTGCCACAAACCTATGCAGGTACTTAAAATTGATAATGCGCCTGCACACCCAACCCCAGTATTTTGGCACTACTCAAGTTCAAATTATCTGTCTGCAAATACACACCCACAAACTGATTGCTCCAGCCTATACCCACTGATTTGTAGCGCGTATCAAAGCTGGCATCAAAGCGGCCATAGGCGGAATGATTGGCAACGCTCAGCTCAGGCAGATTAACGCCGTAAAAATGCCGCACTTGCGCGGCAAATTCCCATTGCTGGTTTTGGTAAGCGAGTCGCGCCGTGTGCGTTTGCGGCACTGAGACTGAGCGCGTCCTTTGACGATTGACTCCTTGCAACAAAGGCTGATAATTCAAATAACCCTTACTGTCATATTGCACAACGGCAGAGCTCAGGCTTTGCTGTAGTTCTGGCAAATTTTTCCAGGCAAAGCGGTTGTATGCATCTTCCAGTTGATATTGCACACGCCATGCCGGATTGACTTGCCAATCCATGGCAAGGCTGGAGCTATAGCCCCTGGCCTCAGGTTCAAATTGCTGGAACAGGTATTGGTAGCGGCTATTCACATCCAGTTCAGTTGCAGAAAAACTGTAGTGCTGATTATCGATATAACTGGCCGCACCTGTTGCCTGTGTAACGCGGTATTGCGGGTTCATGTAATACACGGCACTGGCAAAGAAGCGTGGCTGATATTCACCGCCAAATGCAAACCAGCGCCCTGCCCGCAAACCAAAGCCTGACCAGCTTTCCAGCTGAGCATCTAGCTGATAATTGACAGCTTGCTGTGGCAAACCAGCTTGCTTGTATTCTTTGACAAATGCCAGGGTAGATGCGCTGGCTTTAAGCATGCCTTCCTGGCGCGCTTCCAGATTCAATCGCCACTCTTTATAACTCACACCCAGCTCTGCCCGCAAACGACGCAGGCTGACATTCTGACCATCCTTGGGAGAAAAATCTGTATTCCAGTCACCCTCGATTTTGCGGGTGGGCATGAAGTCTGAGGCTTCCCACAAATCGATACTGGAAAATACCTGCCAGCCCTCATCACTCTTTTGTGGGGCAAGCACATCCAGAGCATATACCTGCTGAGTCAGCGATGCGCAGAACAAGGAAAATATCAGACGGGATGAAAACATGGTTTACTCAAAAAAATAGCCCGCTGACATGCAGCGGGCCGTCAATCAATTTACAAACTATCGGATGGTTTCAAAGCTACCATCAACATAGCTGATACGGCCTGCTTTGATATCCAGCCAGCCTACCTTGCTGCCATCCTTGAGGATGTCGGCAACTTCATTCTTACCATACACGTCAAAAGAAACACCGGACGAGCTACTGACACGCACAACGCGGGGCTTGCCAATGCTTTCACTCATTTGCGCATTGATGACACTGCTGCCATCCAGATATTGCGCAAGTATGCTGCTACTGCCGAAGGCGTCATTACTGCCCGTCACATTCAATTTCAATGGAGGGCGTTCTGGCACCTGCACCACGCCTGACAATGCTACTGCCTTGCGCACAAAATTATTTGCTGACTCAGGCTTGCTGCTATCAAAGCTACTGTAGGCAAAGCGTTCTACCGTCAATTGCCCATTGAAAATCTCTAGTGCATTTGCGAGGCCTGTGGCATTGCTGATGCTACCGATAAAATCTATGCGGTTAGGCTGATAGCTGAGGCCATTCTTGTCCGCAGATGCATTGCCGATTCTTATCTCACCGTGCACTTTGCTATTGCCAGCTTCAGCCGTAATCGCCAGATTGAATTCTTTGATGCCATTTTTTTGCAGATTACCTTTGTAATTCAAGGCAACAATTGCGTAAGAACCTTTATCCAGTGACAGGCGCGAACTTACCTGATCTTTGACATAAGATTTAAGCTCACCGCTGAAATCGTAGCGAAAATTACCATCGACAGTTTGATTGCGGTCTGTTCGAAGACTCCAGCGCTCAAAATCTGAAATCAACTGACCAGCGCTATTCGTACGTGGCGGCATCTTGCCTTCAACCGTGAAGGCATATAGCTTGTTGCCTTCCATGGCAATACTCATCTGACCAGTGTATGCATCACTTGAATTGCCATACGTGGCAACTACGTCTGCAGGATTAACTGGTCTTCTCAGGAAATCATTCTTTCCTTCATTCCAGACGAACACTGCTTTTTGCTGCACCAATTCAGATTTGTAGTTAAAACGGGTGACGTCATTTGCCACTGGTTCCAGCCAGATACGATCTACCAATTCCACCCATTCAACCTGATATTTGTAACCGTATTTATAAGTCCCCGGCAGTACAAAGCGCGAGAAACGGCACTCTATGCCTGCCGCCTGTGCAGGCGTAGTTGCCACATTCAAGGCATCACGCATGACAGTGCAATCGCCCAGATTGCCTATATTCTGATAACCACTCCACAATGCAGTTTGCCCATAGAACAGGCCATTGACCGCAGTTGCATTGGTCTGACCATTTCTGTATTTATTGAATTGATCTATACCTTCGGTGATGGTTTTGGACCAGATCAGCAAATCCTTGTCCAAGGGTTGCGTCGCTTTTTCAAAGTCGGACTTGACAGCATTGAGGCGCAAATCCAGGCCACCATTTTGCTGTGAATTCGATACCGCATAAATGTTATTGCGCAAGCTACTAAATAATTGTTTGGTTGCAGCGATCTTGTCCTGTTCAGGAGCTGGTGCTGGCAAACTATTCGCAGTAAACGCGCCGGTACCAGCCACCGAGTTTTTGCCTGATTTGTTGAGACTTTCATCTTGTGCAACTTTTTCAAAGCTGGCACGCAAAGCAGCACGCACATCTTCTCGCAATACAAAATCATTGCCATCCAACTTGCCAGCAGAGGCTATTTGTTTTACCACGCAAGCTACACGGCTACCCTGGCTTGTAGCATCGCAGGAAAGTGCCTTGTCCAGTGCCAGTTGCGAAATGGCAGTCAGACTCAGACCCTGGATTTTTTCATCGACATAAGTATCTTGCGATGACTCTGCCGTCGTGTGGATGACAGGGACCCTTTGCGGGTCAAAACCCAGTAAAGCCTGCACACCTGCCCTGGCCCTGTCTATATTGGATGAGTTCAGGCCACCCGCTTTTTCTGCAAGCTGAACGATCAATTCTGTCAGCGGCGTAACGCTGCCCCAATATACTGGCTCAGGACTGGCCCCCTGCTTGACAACACTGCGCAACTTCAAGTCTTCAGGAAAAGGCAAATCTGCCTGAGTGGCTTCGTCATACATCATTGCACCTGGCGCCCCACTTACTTCGATGAGAAAGCTGGTGACACTGCCATGTACCGAAATCACATAGCTCCCGTCAGCGCCGGTAGTAGCTGTCGCAAAAGAACTGGCAGATTTATTACCGGACTGATCAAGATTAAAGGCTGATACGCGCGCGCCGATGATGCGCCCCTTTGCGACTATGCCGATGAATTGCCTGCCGCTGTTACTGACAGCTACTGTGGCGCCGTTCGCGTTATTGCTGGCTGTACTAGCACCGCCGCTTCCACCACCACAAGCGCTGAGCAATGCTGACAATAAGACGGGAATAAAAAATTGATACTTGTTATTTTTCATGAAGTAATGGAAGTTTGAGCACAAAAGCGCCCATGCATAAAAAGTACAAAACGCAGCTGGCATCTCAGAAAATGCAATATCTGCAATTTTGTTACGAAATGTAAATGCAAAAAAGACTGGTGATTCTAACACCAGAAAGCTGTTTGGCTACATACATGACGAACAAATATGTGGCTATAAGTATATGGGGTATAAATGGGACGTAAGTGAGGTACAAATCCAGTAGCGCAGCCGCATCCGGTCACTATCAATACAATCAGCGCTTGACCTGGTCAGGCTGTGCAGTCGTCGAAGCAGGTGAATTGGCATCAAGTATCTGTACGAAAATTTCGTTCTTCTTGATCATGCCGAGTTCAAAGCGGGCGCGTTCTTCTACCGCGTCTGTACCGTTTTTTAAATCCTGTACTTCGGATTCGAGCTTGCCATTGCGTTCTTTTAATTTTTCGTTATTTCCTTTTACCTGCGCTACCTGCCTGTCCAACTCCCAGACACGCAACCAGCCCCCCCTACCCAACCACAGCGGGTATTGGATCAACATCAACAGGGCAGCAAAGGAAAGAGCTATCAAACGCACGGATAATTAAAGCAAAATAATAAAAACAAAACTAATCTGTTTCCAAAAGCAGACCTACAAGAAAAAGGGGAACCCAGTTCCCCTTTTTATTTGCACGATACCAGATTACTTCAGATTATAGAAGGCGTCGCGACCAGGGTAGCTGGCAATTTCGCCCAAATCTTCTTCAATACGCAGCAATTGGTTGTATTTTGCCATACGGTCAGAACGGGACAAAGAGCCGGTCTTGATTTGCAGGGCATTGGTACCAACGGCGATATCTGCGATAGTACTGTCTTCTGTTTCACCGGAACGATGAGAAATCACGGCCGTGTAACCTGCACGTTTTGCCATTTCGATCGCAGCAAAAGTCTCAGTCAAAGTACCGATCTGGTTGATCTTGATCAGGATGGAGTTGGCGATACCTTTTTGTATGCCTTCTTTCAGGATCTTGGTATTGGTGACGAACAAGTCATCGCCAACGATCTGGACTTTCTTGCCCAGTTTTTCAGTCAGGATAGCCCAGCCGTCCCAGTCGCCTTCGGCCATGCCATCTTCGATGGAGATGATAGGATATTTATCTACCCATGTTGCGAGCAGGTTGGTAAAGTCAGCGGAAGACAAAGTCAGGCCTTCACCTTCGAGGTGGTATTTGCCATCTTTGTAGAATTCGCTGGCAGCGCAATCCAGGCCCAGGGCGATTTGCGTGCCTGGCTCGTAGCCAGCAGCTTCTATCGCCTGGATGATCAGTTTGATGGCAGATTCGTGGTTATCTACGGAAGGAGCAAAGCCACCTTCATCACCAACCGCTGTCGTCAGACCTTTGTCATGCAGGATTTTTTTCAGTGCATGGAATACTTCTGCACCGTAGCGAACTGCTTCGCGGAAAGTTGGCGCGCCTACCGGGATAATCATGAATTCTTGAATATCCAGATTATTGTCAGCGTGTGCACCACCGTTGATGACGTTCATCATAGGCACTGGCAATTGCATAGCGCCCGAACCGCCGAAATAACGGTACAGCGGCAGGCCAGCTTCTTCAGCAGCAGCTTTGGCAACAGCCATGGACACAGCCAGCATGGCATTTGCACCGAGGCGACTCTTGTTTTCAGTGCCGTCCAGATCGATCAGGGTACGATCCAGGAATGCCTGTTCATTCGCATCCAGGCCCATAATGGCTTCAGCGATTTCGGTATTGATGTGTTCGCAGGCTTTCAGGACGCCCTTGCCCAGATAGCGGGACTTGTCGCCATCACGCAGCTCTATCGCTTCGCGGGAACCTGTGGATGCGCCGGAAGGCACAGCGGCGCGGCCCATGACACCAGATTCCAGCAAGACATCACATTCAACAGTTGGGTTACCGCGTGAATCCAGAATTTCACGACCGATAATATCAACGATGGCACTCATTCAATTCTCCTAAACAATCAAAATATCGAACAAAATATCTAACAAATTAATACGAATCTGATTTGCAAAACATCTGCTGGCTGGATATGCCGACAGATAAATAAAGCTGGCAGCTGTAATGACTTTATTACAGCCAAAAGGATGGTGCAGATGATACCGCATTACGGCGACACTTCAAGCCGGACAAAACTTTATTCTTGCGGCTTTTTACGCTGATAAGCAAAAAAACCTTTCCCACAGATCGAATCATGCAAAAGCAGGCTCAAAAAGCCAGGCATATCACCTGTAAGTACAGTCTCTAGGGCATGTCAACAACATTCTTTCAGGCAACTAGATACCATCTTGCAAAAAAGGCGAGCCGCAAAAGTGGCTCGCCTTTTTAATCAGAATTTGCAGATAACAGACAGACCAGCATTCAAACTACCCAACTGGAGGTCTGCATCAAATCCCTTACATCTCATGCCTTGTTACCCTGCGCCTTTTTATGGTCTATCGCCGCCTTGGCGAAAGAGATAAACAAGGGGTGGCCATCACGCGGCGTCGATTTGAATTCAGGGTGGTACTGCACACCCAGATACCATGGGTGCACATCACGTGACAATTCCATGATCTCGCATAAATCTTCTGTTGGCGTGCGGGCAGAAACGATCAAACCTGCCGCCTCAACACGGCCCAGATAATGGTTATTGGCTTCATAGCGATGACGATGGCGTTCAGTCACGACATTGCCATAAATCTCTGATGCCAAAGTACCAGAACGTACCGCACAAGTTTGCGCACCAAGACGCATGGTGCCACCGAGGTCAGAATTTTCATCCCGCGTCTCAACTTTACCGTCATGGTTTTGCCATTCATTGATCAGAGCAACCACTGGCTGCTCTGTCTCAGCATCAAACTCTGTCGAGTTTGCCATGGACAGGCCTGCCTTGTTACGTGCATATTCAATCAGGGCAACTTGCATACCCAGGCAAATGCCGAGATAAGGTATTTTGTTTTCACGCGCATAACGGGCAGCCAGAATCTTGCCTTCTACGCCGCGCTTGCCGAAACCACCTGGCACCAGGATGGCATCGTACTTCTCCAGTGACTTGGTACCATGCGCTTCGATTTCTTCAGAATCAACGTATTCAATATTCACACGGCTTTCAGTGTGGATACCTGCATGACGCAAGGCTTCTGTCAAAGACTTATAAGACTCTGTCAGATCGACATACTTACCGACCATACCGATAGTGACTTCTTCTTTCGGATTTTCCAGCGCATAGATCAATTTGTCCCACATCGCCAGGTTAGCTGGTTTTGGTGACAAGCCCAGTTTATCGCAAACGATTTTATCCAGACCCTGGTCATGCAACATCTGTGGAATCTTATAGATGGTATCTGCATCCCATACAGAGATCACTGCTTCTTCAGCCACATTGGCGAACAGGGAAATCTTGGCGCGTTCATCATCAGGGATAGGACGGTCAGCACGGCACAGCAAGGCGTCAGGGAAAATACCAATTTCACGCAGTTTTTGCACGCTGTGCTGGGTAGGCTTGGTTTTCAATTCGCCGGCAGCAGCAACATAAGGCACCAGTGTCAGATGCACGAAGGCAGCGGCATTGCGGCCAGCACGCAAACTCAGTTGACGGGCAGCTTCAAGGAAAGGCAGGGATTCGATATCACCGACCGTACCACCGATTTCAACCAGGGCAACGTCAGCACCGGCTGCGCCACGATGGATGAATTCCTGGATTTCATTGGTGATGTGCGGAATAACTTGCACAGTCTTGCCCAGGTATTCGCCACGGCGTTCTTTGCGGATAACGGATTCATAAATCTGGCCAGTAGTGAAATTATTCACTTTTTTCATTTTGGCCGTGATGAAACGCTCATAGTGACCCAGATCCAGATCAGTTTCAGCGCCGTCATCGGTCACGAAAACTTCGCCATGCTGGAATGGGCTCATGGTACCTGGATCCACATTAATGTAGGGATCAAGTTTGAGCATAGTGACTTTGAGACCGCGCGATTCAAGGATCGCAGCGAGAGAGGCAGCGGCAATACCCTTGCCTAAAGAGGAGACTACGCCCCCCGTAACGAATACAAACTTAGTCATTGCAGAAGGTGCCAAACGGCACAAGCGGGAAATTCGAATTATACATCACTAAGCCATGATGTGCGAGAATTCCCGCTCGCAATTAGCTTGAAATTTCAGAAACCAGCAGACTTACATTGCATAAATAAATTGCAATTTTGCAAAATTCTGCGCGCCCTGGCCATTGCTTATTTCCTTGATTTCATTGCTGCGGCGAATGAAAGATGCTGATGCACCGAAATTTTCACCACGCCATAAATAGCCTATTTCAAACTCTCCAACCAGGCTTTTTGGCTTGACTGCAGTAGTCTGATTACTAAAGTAACCGCCCTGTATGCTTGCATTGTAGGCAACAGCCTTGAGTTCGGTACGCAAGAAGCCATAACTGGCTATCTGCTCCGGCAACGCATTCAGGCTACCCACACGCAGCATCAACTCTGCACTCGCATCAGTAAATATATTACCGAAACGTCCTTTGAGGCGTGGGGTGATATCTACATTGGACGTGGCAACCACGCGGCCAGGTGAATATTCACCCGATAATACTGCACCCCATTCATTGCGCAGTTGTGTACTCCAGCCTTGTGGCAAAGGCTGCTTCAATAATCTGTGCAAATGCGTCTGTGTCCATTCGCCACCGGCGCAAGGCCCCAGACATCCTAGGTCCAGCCCCAGGCGCTGGCTGCTGCCATTGACATCATTCTTTTCACGATACACGCCCGCAAACAACCAGCCAGCATAAGGGTGATCAATTTTGGCAATCTGGTTTGGTGCCAGCTTGATGTCAGACGCTGTATATAGCTCCTGCCCCAGTCGCCAACCATAAGTCAGAGCTTGAACAGCATCCGCTTTGGTAAAACTCTGCCCTATTCTGTTACCGCTGGTGTAAAAACCGTCATCCTTCTTGAACAGCAAACTGTCATTATCAATATCCACTTGCCAGGTTGTCTTGCCAGTCTGCCGCACCTGTGTGAATTCATTCCAGGATGGCAAAGTCTCTTGTGCAAATACATTGGCAGTAAAAAGCAATGCTGCCAGTGAGGTGGAAAATTTCAATACAGGCTTGATTTGATTCATTTATTTATCGCGATAGTGTTTATATGGAGCTTAGTTTCATGCTTTCCAGCATGCTCAGCACAGCAACGGCTGTATGACCAGGCACTTCCATGGGGATCAGATGCCCACCTGGAATAAGAACATAATTATCACCCATTAATTTTTTTGTCGCATGAGGGCCTGCCTGACGGCATTCTATGGACTCAGTCCCGCCTACAAAACCCACTGGCACATTGGGTGGACGTTTATTCAAACGGCCCAGGCCATGTGGCAGAGTACGATAAATTGCCGTTTCCACTTCACGGGTAAAGCGCAGGGTCACGCCTTCAGCATGAGGTTTAAGTCCAGCTTTCATATAATCACGCAAGACTTCTGGCGGCCAGATGGCAAACATCTCCTTAGATGCAAAGTGCTGATAAGCCTCTTCTTCATTTTTCCAGACGTGACGTCGCCTCTCTGAAAAGCGCGCAGGTGAAAACTTTTTGTCCAGCCCCAGGGACTTGAATATACGCAACAATATTGCCCGCCAACCTGAGACTACTGGCGAATCCAACACCACTACGCCACGCACCAGGTCTGGCCTGGCCCTGGCGGCCATTAAAGACAAAATACCACCCAGAGAATGGCCCAGCAATATCACGGGTTGCTGATAACTTGCTTGCAAAGTGTCAATCAATTCCTGCACCAGGTTGCGCCAGCCATCTGTCACAGGGTATGCCGGATTGTGGCCGACCATGTCGGTGGCATGCACATCATAAGAGGATCGCAAATGATCGAGAAAAACGCGATATGTCCCGGACGGAAAGCTATTGCCATGGACAAAATGGATGATGGGTTTTACGGTAGTCTCGTTCATAACTATAGGCATTGCATTACCGGTCAAACCAGTAACGCGCGTTTTCCTGTCTGAATTGTGAAGTTTTCAATGATGCGCCAAATTGTATGCTGATTGCACCCGATTCATCTGTTCTTAGACGTTTTATTCCAAAATCAGCGTAGCGCTGGAAGACATCTGGCTTGGGATGATGGTACCGGTTCAGGTAGCCCACCTGGAAAATTGCGAGCTCTGGTTGCACCGCTTTCAGGAAAGGTTCTGTTGAAGAGGTCCCACTGCCATGGTGGGGCGCGAGCAACACATTCGCCTTCAGTTTTTGCGGGATACTGTTCACCAGCTCATCTTCCTGTATCGCCTCTATATCACCTGCCAGCAAGATAGAATGCAGCTTGGTAGAGACTTTTAATACGCAGCTACGGGCATTTGGCTTCCATTTCGTACTTTCATAACTGGCTGTGCCGGGTTGCAAGACTTCAAAATGCACGCCATCCCAATCCCAGGCTTGTCCGCCCACGCAACGTCTGTGCTGCTTGGCAGTTTGAACGATGGGACTATCCAGACTCAGGGACGTGCTTAGCAGACTTACAGGCAAATGCCTGAGTATGCTCAGCGTTCCGCCAGAGTGGTCATTGTCATTATGGGAAATCATCATCACATCAAGCTCATTGATGCCCCGCGCATGCAGATAAGGCAAAATCACCCGGCTGCCACTGTCAGAGTCAAGCCCCAGACTGGGGCCGCTGTCATACAATAGCCTGTGATGTGCTGTCTCCAGCAACAAAGCCATGCCCTGCCCCACATCCAGTGCCGTCACGGCCAACTCTCCCTCTGCTGGCCTTTGCGAAGTCTGTAATAGCAATGGCAAGCAACAGACTAGCCCTAGCCAGCGCAAGGGCCAGGCTCTCGGCGCCAACAGCCACAATACACCGGCCATGGCCAGCGCAAACAGCCAGAATGAGGGGGCAGGTGCCGTCCACACTGCATATGGCAAGGCACTGAAGTAAGTCAGGAAGCGCGCCAGAAAATCGACGAAGACATGGGCAATTTGCAGCAACCATACTGACAAAGGCGCGGGCAAGATGCTGCCAACCAGAGCCAGTGGCGTTACAACAAAGCTGACCAGGGGAATGGCAATTGCATTTGCCAGCGGGCTGATGAGGGATATCTGGCCAAATAAAAACATGGTCAGCGGGATCATGCCCAGGGTCACTACATATTGCATGAGGGATGCCGAACGTAAAGAGGCCATGAGGCCAGCTGCACGGCTCCCCTCAGGTTTGTGGCGCTCTTGTCCACCGGTAGCAAAGACAATGACACCGACAGCCGCAAAGGACAACCAAAACCCCGCAGACAACACCGCCCAAGGGTCTGCCAATACGACCGATCCCAGCGCCAGGCTTAACACTGCAGAAAAACTGCTGATGCGCCCTGTCCATATCGCCACCGCAACCACACTTAGCATGATCAATGTTCTTTGTGCAGGCAAACCAAAACCAGCCAGGGCAACATAAACCAGTGCCATCAGCGCACCTGCCAGTGCTGCTGCTTTTTGCGCAGGCAAACGCAGGGGCAAAGAGAGATTGAGAAAGAAAGAGCGCCGCCAAAAGTAAAATACCAGGCCAGCAAACAAGCCTGCAACCATGGTAATGTGCAAGCCAGAGATACTGATCAGATGACCTATGCCCACCCGGTTAAATATGGTCCAGTCAGACTGAGGGATTTCGCGCTGATCGCCAACCACCAGGGCGACCAACACTCCGGCGTAGGGTTGGCCGGGCAATGCAGCGTGGATGCGGTCGCGCAATCTGGCGCGGCTGTATTCAACGACATTGTTTATGCTCCAGACAAAATCAGCCAGCTTACGGTTATAGGTAACTGCATCCGGTTCAAATTTATCGAGGCGGACAGTACCGGTGGCACGTATGCCCTGCTCCAGCAGCCATGCCTCATAATCAAAGCCAGCGAGCGGATTGGCATTGCCATGCGGGCGTTTCAGCCTTACCTTGAATTGCCAGCGTTCACCTGGCTGCACTGTCGTCACCTGACGCATATCACTGCCGCGGTCGGCACCATACCAGGACAATGCGACTTTGGATGGCCAATGCGCAATGCCAGTCAAATCGCCGACGCCATCAGCACGCACCTGCTCTACTGCAAAATTGAATCTTTGCCCTTGTTCAAATTGAAAAGGCAGGCTGTCTATGGTGCCGCTTAATACCACATCCTGGTTTTCCCATTTTTTGGGCAATTCTTCGCGCATATAGAAATGTGCATAAGCGCTGGCCCAGACGAAGCCCAATAGAGCAGCAACCGCAAAGCGCGCGGGCAGATGCAACCAGGGTGCTGGTTTATATTTAACCAGAAGAAGAATGATGACTAGTGATGAAACCGCCAACAGCGCCAACAAGTTGTAGCTCAATAGCGCTGCCTGTTGCTGCAAGATGGCGGCACCAAACACCAGGCCCAACATCACCGCCCGCACAGACTAGCCCCTTTGCATGCGTGGCAGGATGTGCATGGCATTGGCGGTAGTTGCTTGCGCTACTTCAGCCAGACTCAGATTACGCAACTCTGCCAGCACGGCACCTATCTTTGGTAACTGTGCTGGTGTATTCGCGCCCTCTGACAACCAGCTAGGCGGGATATCTGGCGCATCGGTTTCGAGTACGATGCTGGACAGGGGCAAGTCCGTTGCCAGCCTGCGTATCTGCAAGGCGCGCGTGAAAGTCATGGCACCGCCGAAGCCCAGCTTGAAACCCATATCAATGAAGGTCTGCGCTTGCTGTGCGCTGCCGTTGAAGGCATGAGCAATACCGCCCCGCACTTTGATGCGTCGCAAATGCTTGAGTATGATGTCTTGTGAACGCCTTACATGGAGTAGCACAGGCAAATCAAAATCCCTGGCCAGCTTCAGTTGTTCGGTATAAAAGTATTCCTGCTTTTCCTTCAAAGGGCTCTGTGTCAGTGCAGGTACAAAATAGTCGAGGCCAATTTCACCTATGGCTACCAGTTTTTTGTGTGCATCTGTTCCAGCCATCAAGGTACTTACTTTTTCGCGCAAGAGCAGCAAGTCTTCTTCTTTTGAAGTTGGCACATACATGGGGTGTATGCCGAGGGCATAAAAACAATCGGGTCGCTGCGCACCCAACTGGATGACAGTGTCAAAATTGCTTTTGTGAACGGCAGGCACAACGATGGCAGAGACACCTGCCTGCGCAGCAGCCTCAGCCACCGCCAACGATGTGCCGCAAAACTCACCTGCATCCAGATGACAGTGGCTATCTATCCACATAATATCCACACATAGCTTCAAACCCAGGCTAATTGATTAATAACCTGATTATGAAGCAGTTTGCCTGCGGACTACAATGTTTTGAACGGGGGTTCTTGCTTGCACTTCCTTGCGAGCACGCCAGCGCCAGACTATCAGGCCAGCAGCCAAGGCTGCCAGTAAATGCTTGAGACTGTGGCCGCTCATGAACTGGAGTTGCTGCAAAATCTGCCCATCCTGCATTTCAGTAATTTTTGCAATCACGTATAAAAACATCGCTGCACCAAATGCCAGGCGGTCTGCACGTTCTGCTTTCCATATCCACTGCAAGAGGGGGATCAATACCAGAGTCAAACCCTGTATCAGTAAATAGGGACGCAAGTCACCTGTCTGCTGCCACCAGATCACTGACATCAAAGCCGCCATCAATAACAACACCAGTTCCATAAAGGCTTTGCGGGCATCCATGTCCGATAGAGTGTCTGCCCTGACTGCGGCCAGCAAGCTGCAACAGGCAAAGGCAATGGGTAGTCTGTCCCAGAACAGGCGTGCATCGTCAGGTGCAAGATGGTAATAACTGGAACCCACGGTAGTGGCAGCGATACTGAGGACAAAGAGGCAATAAGCGGGGAATGCGATACCTACATCGCCCTTGCGATATTTCTCCAGCAAAAACCAGGCACCAACCATCGCCACCATCGCAAAACCAAAATTGGTCAGCACATCAATCGCATGTAGTATGCCTGCCCAGTCTGACTGATCGGCAAAGTCATGATAATGCGCTAGCTGGGCAATTGGCCCGTGCAGCAACAGTGCCAGGGCCGCCAGCGCCGAAATCAGCAAAGGCAGCGTGCGCAATCCAGCTTTCATTTTCTTCACCTATGTTTTAAGAGATAGGCAATTGTGGAGACAGGCAGCAAATAATGTAACTAATACTGGTAAAGTAGCACCATAGAACAATCGAAGTATTAAATCCCGCAACCTTGCGCATGCACAAACATGACTGAAATCCGGCAATTATTGAACAGCATCAAGCAGCAATTGAAGCTGCAAGGCAAAACATACAGGGATCTGGCTGTGGCCCTGGATTTGTCCGAAGCCAGTATCAAGCGCCTCTTGAGTGCCGATAATGGTGCCAATATGAGTATAGAAAGGCTGGCACAAATCAGCCAGTTTCTGGGCTTTAGCCTTATGGAGATCACGCAAGAGGCAAATACCAGCAACACACGCATCCATAGTCTGAGCCCTGCGCAGGAAAAGGAATTGGTGTCTGACGCAAAACTGTTGCTGGTGGCGGTTTGCGCCCTGAATCACTGGAAGTTTGAAGAAATCCTGCACGTCTATCAACTCAGTGAAACAGAATGCCTGAGCAAACTCTTGCGCCTGGATAAATTATGCCTGATCAGCCTGATGCCAAACAATCGCATACGCTTGAATATCGCCAGGGATTTTGACTGGCTGCCATATGGCCCGATACGCCAATATTTCCACGACACAGGCATGGCAGATTTTCTGGATGCACCGTTTAGCCATGAATATGAATCACAGCATTTCATACACGGCATGCTGACAGATGCGGCCGCTGAAAAATTTCAGACCGAGATACGCCACCTCAGACAAAAACTGGCTGAACTGCATACTGAGAGTTTGAGCAGCCCGCTCAAGAAAAGGCGTGGCACCGCAGTATTGCTGGCCATGCGTGAATGGGAGCCAGCCAGCTTCACTGCCCTGCGCAGAAAACCTTAGTGTAACTTAGCTTAAGTTTACTGCGCTTGTTTGGGCCTGGGCAAAGTGACGGCACCCGGGATGATGATATCGTCGCGCAAACGCAAGAACTTAAAACCAAGCAAGCGGCGTGGCTTTGCCTGCTTGCTGGTCCTGGTTCTTTCATTGGTACGGCTAATGAAAGTATCAAAGCCCTCTTCCTTGACCTGTGGTTCGCCAGAGTTCAGGAAGTTACGCTTGCCATTCGCATCAACCACGACCAGGCCGACATGGGTGATGGATTGATATCCATCCTTGTCGGATACCACGTTCACAAAATCTCCATCGCGCAATTGGTCCAATACGGCATTGACCTTGTCGGCTTTGACATAGGCTTCATGGCTGATTTGCACTGGGATCGTTGTCTCTTTATGGTGCTGCTCGCGCAGGAATTTTGCCCTATCGACAACGATGTCATAGCTCGCCACTTTGTCTGCGCCAAAACCGGCACTGACATCTTTAAGCAACCAGGCGTTATTGGTATTCCAATCGACTTCCGTGTAATGGTTGCGCGTCACCACGCCGATCAGGCCGTCTTTGTAGCGTATGCGTTGCAGTGTCCAGAAAAATTCTTCCCAGGAACGGCTCAAAGCCATCGCATAGGTATGTTCAGCAAACACCAGGCAATCGCTATGCGTCAGGCTATACATGGGCAAGTTGTCATGCAGTTCAAAAGGGAATTCTCCCAGCAGGTTAAGCTTGTAGGGCTGGCCTATATTTTTTCTGGCGACGAGCGCGATGCGCTGGCGCAGGTCAGGTACATTGGCATGCAAGTACGCCAGGTACTGATCGACCTCTTGCGGCGTCATTTGAAAGATTTTTTTATTCTGGAATGGCTCAATAACTGATTTGACAGATGCAGTGTTCTGCTTATCTTGTGCTTGAGCAGGCGCAGTGATCAACGCAGTGATAGACAAAATAGAAGCAAGGGCAAGAACCAATACGCGAAGAAACATAAAATAATAGAATAAATGACAGGGATCACGCTTTATACCATAGCCTGTGATTCCCCTCCCCCGAAAAACAAAAAAACGCATACCTGCCCACAGGCCGTATGCGTTCACACCGTTCAAGACAGTAGCAATCAGACCAGCGCCTGCCTGGCTACCAGGACTCCATCGGCATCAGCATAAATCCAGTCACCTGGCTTGATCGCCACACCTGCCACATTGATGCGTGCGTCCCGCATGCCACCACCGTGCTTGGCAGCACGCAAAGGCATGGGTCCCATGGCCCGTACACCGATATTGCAGGCATTGATTTCATCCACATCACGGATACAACCATGGACGATGATACCTGCCCAGCCATTTTTTTCAGCCAGTGCAGCCAGATTGCCGCCCACCAGTGCACAACGGAAACTGCCGCCACCATCAATCACCAGAACATGGCCATTGCCTGGAGTTTCCAGCGTTTCCCTGACCAGTACATTGTCTTCAAAAACTTTCAGTGTCACTGCCTGGCCGCTGAATTTAATGTGCGCGCCATAACGCAAAAAAATGGGCGGGATAACTGCCAGCTCATGCGTGGCAATCTTGTCTTCGTTGGCATCACAAATATCACAGGTGGCAAAGCTCATGATTTATCCTCGTTAGTGTGGAACCCTATTCTAACCAGCTATGCTCAGGCCGCCAATGCCCTGGTCCTGCTGCCGACATTGACAGCCGTCAAGATTGCCAACACTTGGAAGAAACCGACACAGATAAATACCCAGGATGGGTGATGCGCATCCATAATGGCTCCAAAAATCAGCGGCGCCACTGCCAGGCCAGAATCAAGACCGGAATAGACTATGCCATACACACGGCCAGTCGCATTCTTGGGGGCAGCAGCACGTATCATCAAATCACGCGAAGGTCCGGCAACGCCAGAACCGAAACCGATCGCGCCCATAAGCAAGATAGCGATGCTTGCATTCACATTGCCGCTAGCAAGGATAAGCGAGAAAATCCCGGCAAAGCTGAACGCCAGGGTAATCGTTCTATCATGATTCGTCGTCCTGGCTGCCAAAAAACCACCCCACAGCATGCCACCAGCCGAAGCCAGCATATAAAAGGTGTAGGCAGTGGTGGCTGAACCCAGCGACATGTCATACATCTGACGCAAGCTGGCGGATGAAAAACTTTGTATGCCGCCCAGTGCCATGGCAATCATGAAGAAAAAACCGAAACACATCCATACCGCAGGTATGCGCATGAAATCCATCGTACCCTCGGCAGCTTTAGCTGCATGTGCTGCGCTTTTATGTTGCACTACCTCGGTATGCAAGAGCTCACGATAAAAAACCAGTACAGCCAATACGGCAAAAGGAAGGAAAGCTGCGCAAAACAAGGCTGTGCGCCAGGTTGTCAGACCGGCGATAGTCACCAGAAACACCGGCGCGGCCGCCCACCCCAGATTGCCGGTGATGCCATGCACGGAGAACGCATAGCCAAGCCGCTGGCTCGATACTTTTTTATTGAGCAGAGTGTAATCAGAAGGATGGAATACGCTATTCCCAACCCCAGCCAACACGGAACCCATCAAGAGCATGCTGTAATTTTGTGATATCGACAATACCAGAGCAGCTATACCCAGGCAGCTAATGCCGAAAAACAGTACTGCTCTGGCCCCAACTTTATCGACAATAAAACCTGACAAGGCCTGACCTATGCCAGAAATCACAAAAAATACTGTCATCAGCAAACCCAGCTCAGCAAAAGACAGGCTAAATGCATCTTTAATCCAGGGAAACAGGGGCGCCAGTATCATATGGAAAAAATGGGAAATACCGTGCGCCAGGCCAACGAGACTGATCACCATCACATCCTTTTTCATATTCTCTGGCGCAGCCTGGTTTGTCGCTAATGTCGTCATTAAAGTTTTCTCCTGTTTCCAAATGCACTCGCAGCCTGCAGCAAACAATCGTGCAGGCAGGTATTAAGTCAGCCATTAATAAGGAGTGTATGCAAATTCGCTCAGTCTGATTTAAGATAGATGGACAAACTTTATCGCATTTCCGCCAAACTAGGATTTATCATGACAATTGACATCCTCACCGATACCCGCCCCCAGGCACCAGACAAGCATCCCTCGCCTGAGCGCCCGGTGCGCCTGGCAGCCAGGAACTTGCCGACAGAAGAAGTCATCAGTATGCATAGTCACACCTGGGGGCAGTTTACCTACACGCCGCAAGGCATGATGCAGATACTGGCGAACAACAACGCCTGGTTTGTGCCACCGCTACGGGCAATCTGGATACCGCCGAATGTCGCGCATGAAGTACGCATCATAGAACCCTCGCATCTAAGGCTGCTGAATATTCATGCCGATTTTGCACCATTTCGCGGTTCGGATTGCCTGGTACTGGAGGTCTCTCCATTGCTCAGGGAATTGATCGCCTGCATGGAATTGATAGAAGTCGCCAGCCCGCGTGAATATCATATTGCCGCTGTCATCATGGATGAATTGCAAGCAGCAAAAGCATTGCCGATACGCCTGCCGATGCCCAGGGATAAACGACTCAAGAACTTGTGTGAAATTTTGCTGGCAGATCCAGCCGCTGGCCTGACGATGGAAGATTATGCGGTACAGGTAGGTGCATCTTCACGCACACTGTCACGCCTGTTTGAGCAAGAACTTGATATGTCATTCACTGCATGGCGTCAGCAGATGCGCTTATCGAAGGCATCGCCATTAATCACCAGTGGCATGCCTTTATCACAAGTAGCGTCTGAACTGGGCTATGCCAGTCAATCAGCTTTTTCAGCCATGTTCAAAAAAACTTTTGGTGAATCGCCATCGAGTTTTTTCAAGCAAAAGTAAAGAGCTTGCGCAAAATTGTCCCAGCAAGGCTATCGCCTTAGGAAACCTCTCTTGCAAGAGAGGTTCGTTCCGTTGGCGGTCAACATGTCGTCCGAAACCCCAACTACACCTATCGCTTCAGGAAAGCTCTCTGGCAAGGGAGCTTCGTTTCGTCGGCAGGCAACATGTTGCCTGAAATCCCGACTACACCACAGCGACGAAGACAGTACTTTAGTACCGAATTTGCTAACTACAGGAGCTGCAACGCAGCTGGGGCGGTTTTGCGAAAGCCCTAAAAAAAAGGGCAGCATTTAATTGCTGCCCCAACTTGCTTTCCTACCTTGGTATAGACCGGTAATCTACCCCCAAGTTCCCACTAATTTCAAGCCAGCTCCCCTGCTTTACTGAATATCAGCTCATGGTCTTTGGCATCAATCGCAATAATGTCCTTGGGCCCAAATTTGCCTTGCAATATCAATTTGGACAAGACATTTTCTATCTCTTGCTGGATGGCACGCTTCAAAGGCCTTGCACCATATACAGGATCGAAACCGGCCTCGGCAATTTTTTGCAGGGCATCTTCGCTGACCTGCAAACCCATGTCCATCTGGCGCAGACGCTGCTCCAAAGTCTTGAGTTGTATCTTGGCAATCGCGCCTATGTTTTTTGCATCCAATGCATGGAAGACCACAATTTCATCTATACGGTTGATGAATTCAGGGCGGAAATGGGTTTTCACTTCGCCCATGACAGCCATCTTGATGACTTCTGGATCACTGCCTTCCATCGCCTGTATCTGATGAGAACCCAGGTTGGATGTCATGACGATCACGGTATTTTTGAAATCTACCGTGCGGCCTTGCCCATCTGTCATGCGGCCATCATCCAGCACCTGCAACAACACATTGAAGACATCATGATGAGCTTTTTCGACTTCGTCCAGCAAAATCACGCTATACGGTTTACGTCTGACTGCCTCGGTCAGGTACCCCCCCTCTTCATAACCTACGTAGCCAGGTGGCGCGCCTATCAGACGGGCTACCGAATGTTTTTCCATGAACTCACTCATGTCGATACGAATCAAGGATTCTTCTGTATCAAACATGAAATTCGCCAGTGCCTTGCACAGCTCAGTTTTACCCACGCCAGTAGGCCCAAGGAACAGGAAAGAACCATAAGGACGACCAGGGTCACCCAGGCCAGAACGCGAACGACGGATAGCGTCAGACACCGCAGTGATCGCTTCATGCTGGCCGACAACACGCTGGTGCAAGGCGTCTTCCATATGCAATAATTTCTCACGCTCACCCTGCATCATGCGTGACACGGGTATGCCAGTTGCACGAGACACAATCTCTGCAATTTCCTCTGCACCGACCTGCGTGCGCAAGAGTTTCATCTTGCTGCCGTCTTGCTGGTTTTTATCCGCCTGGGTATCTGCATGCTTGAGTTGGGCTTCCAGCTCGGGCAATTGGCCATACTGTAATTCAGACATGGTTTGCCAGTCGCCACGGCGCTTGGCCTCATCCATTTGCAGGCGGATTTTTTCTATTTCTTCCTTGATATGAGTGCTGC
Organism: Undibacterium sp. TC9W; assembly: GCF_049339865.1. Taxonomy (NCBI): domain Bacteria; kingdom Pseudomonadati; phylum Pseudomonadota; class Betaproteobacteria; order Burkholderiales; family Oxalobacteraceae; genus Undibacterium; species Undibacterium sp. TC9W. Next base: position 142,760 of record NZ_JBMPPJ010000005.1, read on the forward strand.
CCTGTACCAGCGCTTTTTCTGCCTTCCAGACTTCTTCGAGGTCGGCATACTCCAGCGACAATTTGCCTATTTCTTCTTCAATCAGGATCAGGCGTTTTTTGGAACCCTCATCCTTTTCGCGCTTGACGGCTTCCTTCTCTATCTTCAGTTGTATCAGACGACGGTCCAGCTTGTCCATAACCTCAGGCTTGGAGTCTATCTCGATCTTGATCTTGGCCGCAGCCTCATCGATCAGATCGATTGCCTTGTCTGGCAAGAAACGGTCAGTGATGTAGCGATGCGACAATTCAGCCGCTGCGACTATCGCCGGATCAGTAATATCGACACCATGATGAACTTCGTATTTCTCTTGCAAGCCGCGCAGGATCGCTATCGTTGCCTCTACGCTAGGTTCATCAACAATAATCTTTTGAAAACGGCGTTCCAGTGCTGCATCCTTTTCTATGTACTTGCGATATTCATCCAGCGTAGTCGCGCCCACGCAGTGAAGTTCACCACGTGCCAGTGCAGGCTTGAGCATATTGCCAGCGTCCATCGCACCTTCTGCCTTGCCTGCACCGACCATGGTGTGCAGCTCATCAATAAAGACGATGGTCTGGCCTTCATCCATCGCAATTTCCTTGAGCACGGCTTTCAGGCGTTCTTCAAACTCTCCACGATATTTGGCACCCGCCAGCAAAGCAGCCATGTCCAGTGACAAGACACGTTTGGATTTCAGGCTATCTGGTACTTCGCCATTGACAATACGCTGCGCCAAACCTTCAACGATGGCGGTTTTACCGACACCTGGTTCACCGATGAGCACAGGATTATTTTTGCTGCGGCGCTGCAAGACCTGGATGGCGCGGCGGATTTCATCATCACGGCCGATCACAGGGTCAAGCTTGCCCAGACGAGCGCGCTCGGTCAGGTCCAGCGTATACTTTTTCAAGGCTTCGCGTTGCCCTTCGGCATCCTGGCTATCCACATTATTGCTGCCACGCACGGCGGAAATGGCTGCTTCCAGCGCTTTACGTGTCAGGCCATTTTCACGTGCCAGCTTGCCTGCTTCAGACTTGTCATCTGTCAGGGCCAGCAAGATCATTTCACTGGCAAGGAACTGGTCGCCACGCTTTTGTGATTCCTTGTCAGCCAGATTCAGCAAGCCAACGAGTTCGCGGCCAGCCTGCACTTGCCCATCCGTACCACTGACCTTGGGCAAACGCTCCAAAGCGGCTTTCAAGGCATTGCTGAGGGCAGTCACATTTACCCCTGCCCTTTGCAGCAGGGAACGGCTACTGCCATCGTCCTGGTTGATTAATGCCAACAAGACGTGCACAGGTTCTATGTATTGGTTATCATTGCCGACTGCCTGACTTTGCGCATCGGCGAGTGCTTCTTGTAGCTTGGTAGTTAATTTGTCGAGCCGCATGACTCTCTCCTGAATAATTAGTTAGCATACAATTTGGGGCAGGCCAGCCAATTTCAAGAATAGGCAAAGCTAAACTCGCAGTGCATTTCACGATGTTTGTTTTATATCAAAGACCACATGGATTTACATCAGATACAAATTACTTATCTTCCTGATCAGGATAGACTGCTGCTCAAACTGTCGTTTGCAGAAAAGGACAAGCCCGCCCGACAAGAGATAGACCTCCTGTTTACCCGCAGCACGACCATGAAGTTCTGGCCAGGCCTGCTGGAAGCCATGGGCAAGCAAGTCAAGATGAGCAAACCCAGCGCCGCCCATGCCAGTTCAGAACTGGTGCAAATGGAACATGAAGCATCAGTGGCTGAAATGAAGGACAGCGGTCACTTCAACGCGCCACTGGAAGATGATGTTGAAAGCTGGCCCCTGGGCAAAGAAGCCATGTTGCCTGAAAACATACAATTCCACGTCCACGCAAAACTGCCATTCAGGATGGAATTTACGGTTGCCGGTGGCAAGAATTTTGAAATTGCCATGGGCAAGCGTTTGCTGCATGGCTTTTGCAAATTATTCCAGGATGCAGTGGAAAAAGCGGATTGGGGCTTCACCCTGGAAATGATGGGCAATGCGCCGGAGGCACCTCCGGCGGGGATGCTGAATTGAGAGCTTAGCAAAAAAACGCCAGCTAAAGCCGACAAACTAAAGACGGCAAAATCTCAAGCGAATTTGCCGAATTTTTTAAATTGATTGGTTGCCTCTACCAATGCCGCAGCAATGCCAGGTTCACCACCAGAGTGGCCAGCATCAGCAATCATCTGCAAACTCGCTTCTGGCCAGGTATGGTGCAGCCTGTGCGCAGTCACTGGCGGGCAAACCACATCATAACGGCCTTGCACGATGACGGCGGGCAAGTGGCGGATGCGGTCTATATCTTCAATCAACTGGTCTTCGCGCATGAAAGCACCATTGATCATGTAATGCGCCTCCAGTCTGCCGAGGCCTATGGCAACAGCATCTGACTCAAAATCGGCAATTGTGTCGGGTTGCGGCAGCAGGAAGATGCAAGAACCTTCATAACGGCTCCAGTTACGTGCTGCCTCAGTATAAATAGCAGGGTCGTCACTGAACAAGCGCTTGGCATAGGCTTGCAGCAAATCGCTGCGCTCTTCTGCGGGTACACCTTCAGCAAAACGCTGATGTACCTCGGGGAAGAACCATTTCATACCATTCACAAACCATTCCACCTCTGCCTTGGTACACAGGAAAATACCTCTGAGCACAAAGCCCAGGCAACGCTCAGGATGCGCCTCGCCATAAGCCAGCGCCAGAGTCGAGCCCCAGGAACCGCCAAAGACCAGCCATTGCTCTATACCCAGCATGGCGCGAATTTTTTCTATATCCTCCACCAACAAAGCCGTCGTGTTATTGCGATATTCACCGAGCGGCAAAGATTTACCCGCTCCACGCTGATCAAACAGCACGATACGATAATGCGCAGGATCAAAGAAGCGGCGGTGATTTGGCGCTGTACCTCCACCCGGGCCGCCATGCAGGAAAATCACGGGCTGGCCGTTGGGATTGCCACTCTCTTCCCAGTACAGGGTATGAATATCATCGACTTTCAACATACCAGTACGATGTGGTTCTATGACAGGAAACAAAGAAGTAGTGTCAGCACTCATGATGATCGGGAGGATGTAGTTTAAATAATTAACAGGGATTATACCCATGTGTTTAAAGAAGCAATAGGCAATATTGCAATACCTGCGCGTGTATTGCGGTATAGACTTTTATTTCCTATGATGCTGTTTTTATATTCCATATTGCTGCCATGCCACTATCAGATTCCCAAGCAAAATCAAACGAATATGAACAGCCGGAGGTACCGGGCCTGTATCACTACTGGTCGCGCATGATGGCAGCACTGAATGGCAAGTACCAGGGGCACAATCCCGAGTTCCACAGAGACCGCCTGCTCCTGCATGTGTTGGGATTGGGGCTGGAACAAACCACGCAGCATCTTCTGCAAAACCGCCCTGGTTTTACCGATTTCCAGACATGGGCCTTTGCCACAGCAGGTATGCCATCTGGCAACGCCATCGCACGCTTGCACAATCTGTATCAAGATGTACCACTCCCGGATGAGATTCTGGACCTGTTCGGACAAGTCACCAATATGCCCGACGTATTCAGTGCAGAAGACCTGCAGCATTGGTCTGAACATGGCTTTGTGGTCTTGTCCAACGCTGTGCCAATTGCAGATTGTGCTGAGGCTGAACAAGTGATCTGGGAGGCGCTGGGTGCAAGGGAAGATGATGAAGCAAGCTGGTATCACAAGGGGCATGCAAACATCATGGTACAGCTATTCCAATCGGGCGCTTTCGAAAAAAACCGACGCGCATTACGCATACACAAGGCATTTGCACAATTGTGGGGGACGGCAGATTTATGGGCGACCACTGATCGCTGCAGCTTTAACGTCCCTGAGAAAGCGGGCCATATTTTCCAGGGGCCTGACCTGCATTGGGATGTGAGTTTGCATCAGCCCGTACCATTTGCAACCCAGGGCCTACTCTACCTGACAGACACACCGCCAGAACAAGGAGCACTGACCCTGGTACCAGGCTTTCAGCACAAGCTGGCAGCATGGCTGGATGCATTGCCAGCAAACGCCAGCCCCAGGGAACAGGATTTACATACGCTGGGTTCGATACCTGTAGGTGGCAAGGCGGGCGACCTGGTGATCTGGCACCAGGCCCTGCCCCATGGCAGCCGCCCTAACCGGGGCAGGAAACCCCGCATCGTGCAATACATCAATATGCTGCCCAGCCATTTGCAAGTACATGAGACCTGGCTTTAAAAACACCAGGCAATTTACTGAAAGAACGCCTTGTAGCTCGCAAAACCGGCAAAACAGCAAATAATGGAGCCCAGTAAATGCACACTGCTATGCAGCAAAGCCCAGCCATAGTCGCCACGTTGCAGCAGGCTCATGGCTTCTGCCGAGAAAGTAGAAAAGGTTGTCAGCCCACCCAGAAAACCAGTAATCAGAAACAGCCGCCACTCAGGAGACAACTGCGGATAGGCAGAAAAAAAAGCTACCGCAAAACCGATAATATAGCCGCCGCCCAGATTGGCGATCAGGGTACCGACCGGCAACAAGGGCAGCACACCGTTGAACCATAATCCCAAAGCCCAGCGCAGCCAGGCACCGAACGCCGCACCTATGCCAACTGCCAAAGCTCCCAGCCAGGTCATGCGACACCCTCAGCCCACTTTTGCAAGGCCTGATCATCGGTTTCACGCGCATCCACCCAGCGTGCGCCTTCTGGCGTCTGCTCCTTCTTCCAGAAAGGTGCCTGGGTCTTGAGATAGTCCATGATGAATTCGCAAGCAGCAAAAGCATCGCCACGATGGCGTGTAGCCACCGCTACCAGTACAATCTGATCCAGTGGCTCCAAAATTCCCACCCGGTGAATGACGACTGCATTGATCAGCTTCCAGCGTGCCTCAGCGTCTTTGACTATCTGTTCCAGCGCCTTTTCTGTCATGCCAGGATAATGCTCAAGCTCCATTGCACTGATGTTCTGACCATCGTTGATATCGCGCACCAGACCAACAAAGCTGACCACAGCACCTATGCCTGGATTCGCCTGACGCAATTGCGCCAGTTCGGCATTCAAATCAAAGTCAGCGGTTTGCACGCGGATTATCATGTCAGTCATTGTGTCAGCCTCCGGTAACTGGCGGGAAGAATGCCACTTCTGCACCTTCGCTAACAGCGGTATCCGGCTCGCACATCTGCTGGTTATATGCCATGCGCAAGGCACGGCCGGGTGCCAGCACTTCAGCCCAGACATCACCACGCGCTGCCAGCCAGACTCTGACTTCTTCCACTGTCCTGATATCATCTGGCAAGGCTACCTTTTGCTCAGACATGCCCAGCTTTTCACGGACACTGGCAAAGAAACGTAATTGTATATTCATCATCTAAAACACCGGGATTAAGAGCAAATTCAAGCGGGCAGCTTACATCAGGCTGCTGAAAGGGATATATCGTACCAGTTCGCCTTTGCGTATGATCTGACTTGGCGCAAGATCGATCAAGCCATCGCCCCAGACAGTCGAAGTCAGCACGCCAGAACTCTGGTTGGCAAACAGATCCAGCCCCCCCTCTGCATTCAGGCGGGCACGCAAGAACTCATTGCGCCTGTCCGGCTTTAACCAGTCGAAGTCAGCGCGCACCTGGTAAGCTGCTGGCTCCACTTTTTCTACACCCTGCATGCGTAGGATGAAAGGACGCACAAACAGCAGGAAAGTGACGAAGCTTGATACCGGATTACCCGGCAAGCCCATAAAAAATGCCTTGCCCACCTCACCGAAAGCCAGGGGCTTACCGGGTTTCATGGCGATCTGCCACATGTTCAGACTACCCTCAGCCTCAACTGCCGGCCTTATATGGTCTTCTTCACCAACAGAAACACCACCTGATGTGATGATGAGATCATGATCCTGGCTGGCACGACGCAAAGTGTCCCGTGTTTCGTCCAGCCTGTCTGGCACGATGCCATAGTCAGTGACGATGCAACCCAGGTCTTGCAATAAGCCATTCAGTGTAAAGCGGTTGGAATTGTAAATCGCGCCTGGCTTCAAGGCCTCACCAGGCATGGTCAGTTCATCGCCGGTAAAAAATACCGCGACTCTGGGCTGACGCAATACGGGCAATTGCGCCAGGCCTACCGATGCGGCCAATCCCAGTTCCTGCGCCCGCAAACGCGTGCCCGCTTTCAATATGGTGGAACCTGTCTGGATATCTTCACCCTGGCGACGCACCCATTCGCCACTACGTGGCTGGTGCCTGATGACAACAAATTCACCGTCTGCCAGACACTGCTCCTGCATGACGACCGCATCTGCGCCCGCAGGTATCATGGCACCAGTGAAGATACGTGCCGCCGTACCTGGTTCCAGCGCCTGTGGCACATGACCGGCCGGTATTCTTTGCGAGATACGCAGACGCGTCTCGCCGCTGGCGCAATCACTTGCGCGTACTGCATAGCCATCCATCTGGGTATTATCCGCGGGTGGAACATCCAATAAAGACGACTGATCTTCAGCGAGGATACGGCCATTTGCCGCAATCGTGGGGAGTTCTTGATTGCCCCCGGCTGCGTAAACTGGGCGCACGGCTGACAATAAAAAATCCAGCGCTTCTTGGGTACTCAACATGGGTTTGGACATGGTTCAGATTTCATCTCAGCTAATATAAGGACAAGCTACATTGTAGCCTGAGTCCCCAGGCTTTACTGTATGAGGCGAGAGTCAAGAACCATGTCTGATCTGAAAGCAATAAATCCGCAGGCAATAATGCATGCGGATTTATTTTTTAAGCATGACCGGTAACTACTTCACTACTAATCAGGGTGCCAATATCATCTGACCATTCTGGAAAGTTACCCTGACCCTGTCACCTACACGGTAATAGTTGTTGGGCTCTACCAGGACTGCACGCTGATCACCATTCGGCAGACGTAAAGTCAGCTCCAGCTTGTTCCTTGGGGTGGAATTACGTTCCATTTCATTGCCTATGACGCCACCGGCGATAGCTCCGCCAACGGTAGCCAGATCACGCCCCGTGCCTTTGCCGACCTGATGTCCAAGCACACCGCCTATCAGTGCACCAACCACCGCACCACCGCCAGAAGAACCGCCACTGCCGACATTTACCTCACGCACAGCAACAATCGTTGCTGTATCCACATAGGTATTCTGGTATTGCTGCGGATAATTCTGGGGATTTTGTCCGTAAGCAGGATACTGCGGCTGGGTCTGATATTGCTGTGGATACTGGTTTTGCGCATGGGCAGGATAACGCTGGACAGCACATCCTGCCAGAGAAACAGCAACGGCGATAGTGGCCAGGATAGTAAGCTTGCGCATAATGAACTCCGAAAAAAAAGTAATGTACTCAATCAACGCGGTACTCAAACTATTGTTGACCGCGGGCACAAAAATATCACGCGAAGTAACAAATAATTACGTTTTATTGCCAAAACGAAAATTCAATTAAACAAAGAAGCAAAAGCCGCTTCAAGTGCTATATCTCCTTGCATCATAGACAATTTTCATTTTGCTTAAGTGAAAATTGATGCGGACCAAATACAAATAAGAACTATTATCATTTACTTTTACGTTTCATTTCATTACAATTGCGCTCTAATTTTTCACATTCCTACCTCAGCCATTCTTGAAGAAAAGCCAGCGGTATTTATTTTCATTATCATCCAGGAAATATCATGGTTCACATCAAGAGTCGCAAGCACTCCAATTTCAATACGCGCATCAACCACACAATGACGGTGGCAGCGGCGGCATTTTTGCTGCCTATCGCAGCACAGGCCGCTGACCCTGCCCTGCCTGATGTCAAGGTAACGGCAAAAACCGAGAATGATTTCAAGGCAGACAAAGCGTCTTCCCCCAAATATACGCAGCCGCTGGTTGATACGACACAAACCATTAGCGTCATTAAACGCGAGCTGATTGACCAGCAAGGCGCTCTGACACTGACAGAAGCGCTACGCAATACGCCAGGCGTTGGCGCATTCTTCCTCGGTGAAAATGGCAGCACCAGCACCGGTGACAGTATCTACATGCGCGGCTTTGATACATCCAGCAGCATTTATGTGGATGGCGTACGTGACCTGGGTTCCATCTCCCGTGATTTGTTCAACATTGAACAAATCGACGTACTCAAGGGCCCGGCTGGTACAGATGGCGGCCGTGGTGCACCTACAGGCTCCGTCAACCTGGTCAGCAAACAGGCGACTCTTGATGATGCCATCTTCGGCAACGTGACTTTCGGCAGTGGCAGCCAAAAACGTGTGGCACTGGACTGGAACAAGGCCATCAGCGCTGAGCAGGGTTCTGCATTTCGCCTCAACGTAGTGGATCAGGACAGCGGTGTGGTTGGCCGCAATGAAGTTAAAAACAAACGCTGGGGTGTTGCACCATCCTTCGCCTTTGGCCTGAAGTCACCTACCCGCATCTATGTGAATTACCTGCATGTGCAGCAAGACAATGTGCCCGACGGTGGTGTGCCCACTGTAGGTCTGCCTGGCTATACCAGCCCTGACCCCAAACGCCCTTTCATTGGCACTGCGCCTAAAGTCAATCCAGAGAATTTCTATGGCTCTGTCAATGACTTTGACAAAGTCACAGCTGACATGCTGACTGGCCGCATTGAACATGACTTCAGCGACAAGGTAAAACTGATCAACACGGCACGCTACGGTAAAACCAGCCAGCATTACCTGCTGACATCCTTCATGGGTTCCACTGCCAATCTGCTGACGCCATCAACAACTGATCTCTCTACCTGGACACTGGCACGCGGAATACGCACTCTGAAAGACCAGGAAAATGAAATCCTGACCAACCAGACTAACCTGGTGGCTGATCTTGATTTGGGCGGCCTGAAACACAGCCTGGTTGGCGGCATTGAAATCACCAGCGAAAAACAAAATACCTGGGGCAATGATGGCCTGGGTACTTTGCCAGCAGCTAATTTCTACAACCCCAATCCCCGTGACCCTGTCACTGGCCTGAACCCGGTACGTAATGCCGTCTTTACCCGTGGCGCAACCAATACTGCCAGTGCTTATGTATTTGACACAATCAAGTTCAGCCCTGAATGGCAAGCCAACGCAGGCGTACGTATTGACCATTACAAGACAGACTATTCTGCTGCCAGCTTGTCCACGGCAGCGGCCAATCCAACTTTGCCAGTTGGCACACCAATCCCTACCAACCTGAACATGGCTGGCAATCTGGTCAACTTCAAACTGGGTGCATTGTATAAACCAACCAAGGACAGCAGCGTCTATGCATCGTATTCGACTTCCAAGCAGCCACCTGGTGGTTCCAACTTTGCCTTGAGCGCATCTGCCAGCAGCGCCGCCAATCCAAAGTTTGATCCGCAAGAAACCAAGAATATGGAAATTGGTACCAAGTGGGATTTGCTGGATCAAAAACTGTCTTTCACAGCAGCGATTTACCGTACCGAAGTATCCAATGAAGTCGTGCAAAACCTGACAGACTTGCTGTACTACCAAACAGGTAAAAAACGCGTGCAAGGTGTGGAGCTGGGCGTCACAGGTGCGATCAACCGCAACTGGCTGGTCAGCGCAGGTTACACACGCATGGATACCAGTGTTGAAAGTGGTCCACTGGTGACTGCCAGCGGCATCAACAACCTGAGCTACACGCCTAAACAAAGCTTCACAGCCTGGACATCTTACCAATTACCTATGGGCATCAAGCTCGGTGGTGGCGCACGCTTCGTTGACGCACTGTTGCGCGGCACTGATGGTGCAGTAGGCACACCAGCGAAAACAGAAGCCTACTGGGTATTTGATACCATGGCCAGCTATGCCATCAACAAAAACATAGACCTGCAATTAAACATCAACAACATTGCAGACAAAGTCTATGTTGCTGCCATCAACAAGAGTGGCTACCGCTATACTCCAGGTACACCAAGAGCCGTCAGCCTGACAGCAAATGTAAAATTCTAAAGCAATCAAACTAGCCCCTCTCCCTGAGGGGCTTTTTTCTGGAGCAATCGTAATGATGTTACATATACCTGGCGTGCTCAGCCGTGAGCAAGTCAGCGCAATAAGACTAAGGCTGGACGCAGCCAACTGGGTTGACGGCAAACAGACTGTAGGTGCGCAGGGTGCCCAGGTAAAACGCAACCGTCAACTGCCTGAGCACTCTGCACTGGCACAAGAACTGGGCCACATCGTTCTGGCGGCATTAAAAAACAACCCTCTGTTCTTTGCTGCCGCCCTGCCCTTGCGCATCGTGCCGCCACTGTTCAACTCTTATGCTGGTGGTGAACACTATGGTCTGCACGTCGATGGCGCTGTGCGCAATGTTGCCAATGCTAACTACAGTCTGCGTACCGATGTATCTTCTACGTTGTTCCTGTGTGACCCGGAAGACTATGATGGCGGCGAGCTTGAAGTAGTTGATACCTACGGCACCCATGAAGTGAAATTGCCTGCCGGTGACCTGATACTTTACCCCTCCACCAGCCTGCACCAGGTCTTGCCAGTTACCCGTGGTGAACGCGTATGTTCGTTCTTATGGACACAAAGCATGATACGCGACGACGCCCGCCGTACCATGCTGTTTGAAATGGACCAGAACATCACCCGCCTGCGCAGCTTGCTTGGTGACAGTGCAGAAGTACTGAGCCTGACTGGCCAGTACCATAATCTCTTGCGCATGTGGTCAGAAACCTGAAATTGCTTGTCACCTGCAAATTAAACAGCAAAGCCCGCAAAGATAAATTTCCATGCGGGCTTTCTTACTTAAAGGTAAACTTGCCTTAACCGAAGACCATTCATCCCAGCCAGCGCACTGAGACCAGACAAACATGAAATTTGACAAGCACACCAGCCAGTCTGCCAGGAGCATGGATGTCTAAGCCGTTTGCCGATTACCTGTCAAATAAAAGATTTGCATCCCTGGATGGCTTGCGCGCCATCAGCATCATCGCCGTCATCTGGCATCACACCGCGCCTGCGGGCATCAATGAAATATTGGCCAGCATAGGCGCGCAAGGTGTGCAATTATTCTTTGCCATCAGCGGTTTTTTGATCACGACCTTGTTGTTAAGAGAACGTGAGCGCAATGGCAAGATAGACCTCAAGGCGTTTTACCTGCGCCGTTCACTGCGCATCTTCCCGTTGTATTACGGTACCCTGGCGCTGTATATAGTCCTGGTATATGCACTGGAAAGACATTCTGAACCAGGTCAGGCTTTCTTTCACAACCTGATCTACTTTGCGACTTACACATCAAATATTTTTGTCGCCCTGGATGGACGAGTCATTTTTTATTTTGCTTGGTCACTGGCAGCGGAAGAACAGTTTTATCTGGTGTGGCCACCACTCTTGTTACTGGCAGGTTCAGTCAAAAGAGCCAGCAGCATCCTGATCAGCGTCATTGCAGTTTGCGTAGCAAGCCAGGTAGCTGATTTACATGCATTCGATATCATACAACTACCCATAGTCATCGGTGCCTTGCTGGCGATAGGCTTGAACAATGAGAGGCACTTTAGCTGGCTCTACCGTATCCTTGGCCAGACATGGTCAGCGCCTGTGTTCTTCATAGCCCTGCTGCTAGTCTTGCTCGGCAATATATTGCCTGGCTTTATTGCCTCAATATTGTTTGCGGGTCTGGTTGGAGCTTGCGTCATTCAGGAACGTCATCCGCTGGCACCCATACTGTCATTGAAGCCCATCGCCTATCTTGGGTCGATCAGCTATGGCATGTATATGCTGCACATGTTGTGCAAAAACTTTGTCACCAAACTTTTTGCTGTCTTGCAGATTCATGAACCACGTATTGCGGTTTTCTTGCTGACGCTGATTGTAGCTACCATCACCGCCAGTATCAGCTTCCGTTATTATGAATCCTGGTTTCTGAACTTGAAAACCCGGTTTGAGCGCTAAAACAAAAATCAGGCACGCTGCCATGCAAATTGCTCAAGCCTGGTAGCCGATCTCCTGCGTCCCCTGTGATCAGCACCCGCATCAAACAGCGGTATCAATGCGGCAAACCGGGCCGCCCAGGAATTGTCTGCCCTGAACTTGCTCAGGCCATCTGCACTGCTACGATGTCGCAGGCAAGTCTTGAGCAAAGTCGTGAAATCACTTTCCCCATTGTATAAAAACACGCCATCTTCATCTGCCCGCAAAGACATCTCACCAAAGTCAGATGACAAAACCGGTATCCCCAGCGAGCGGTATTCATAGTACTTGATAGGATCAACCGAGGCAGTCAGTAATTTGCGTTTGAACGGTATCAAGCCTACAGAAAACTTTTGCATGGCCTGCATGGCACGCGCATGGCTACATGCTGGCAGGATTTGTACATTTTTTGGAAGTGCGCAAGGTGGCGGCGTGAACACTGGCCCTATCAGGCGCACAAGAGCGCGGGGGTCAGTGTTTATCAGGGAAGAGGCCAGCTTGACCACGGCATCCCAGTCAAACCAGTGACCTATCGTGCCAACATAACCATACACTGGTGACTGCTCTGATCTTGGCAAAGCAGGCGGCAGGTTATCACTGTCACAGGCATTCAGTATCAGACTCAGCTTGTCAGCCTGATCCGAGAAACGTGAGACAGCGCTGGAAGAAACCACAATTTTGTTAACCCTGGCTGCCAGATTGCCTTCGGTATATTGCATGGCTTTGCTGGACAAGCCTTCATAGAAGGCCGGAAAATCATCCATGGCATCATACATGGATGCCATCTCAGGGTAACGCACCAGCACCTGCAGAGCTAGCTTGGAAGGTTTGCCGACAACGATCTGCGCCTTGGTATTACCGACAAATGCATCTATCTCTGCCATGGCCTTGCGCCAAAACCATTGCTGTAAAAACCCGGAAGCAGGCAAAGGCTCTATCGGCAAGGCAGGAACCTTGACCAGTGTTAGCCAGTCCGCTTTTTCTGGATTTTCTTTATCCTTGACAGTGCCAACAACAGTGGATGTCTGCACAAATTTTGATGCGAGCACGCGTTGCACATCACTCAGGTCTGGAAAGCGCGTGGGATAAGGGTCTATCCACAATACCTTCGCATTAAATTGCTGATGAAACCAGCGCACAAACTGATGTGGTCTTTGGGCAAAGCTGTTCCAGGGAACAGGTGAGAGATAGACGAGGCGCATCATGCAGGCTCAGCTTCAACTGCTGCTTCAACTGCTGCTTCAACTGCTGCTTCGCTGTCGCTATCAGCCAATTTATCCTGGGCTGCGTAATATTGCTGGAGTACACGCACTATCCGCCCGGCTGCAAGCCCATCGCCATACGGCGATACACCTCTTGCCATCTCTTTGTAGGCCAGCTCGTCATCCAGCAGTTTTTGTGTCTCTGCGACGATATTGTCGTAATTTGCCCCAACCAGTTTCACTACGCCCTGCTCTACCGCTTCAGGCCTTTCGGTTTCTTCACGCAAGACCAGTACAGGCTTGGCCAGCGCTGGCGCTTCTTCCTGCACCCCACCAGAATCACTGATGATCAGATAAGCGCGCTTCATCGCTGCCACGAAGGGGGCATAATCCAGCGGTGCGCACAAATGAATATTTGCACACTCACCCAGCGTTGCATGGGCAACTTCCTTGACGTTAGGATTTGGATGCACTGGGTAAAGGAACTGCACATCCGGGTTATCTTGCGCCAGCTTCAGTATGGCGCGGCAGATATGAGCAAATGGTTCACCAAAATTCTCACGCCTGTGTGAAGTGATGAGCACCATGCGCTTGCTGGCATCCAGCTCTATGCCCAGGTTCAGTTCACGTTCCGCCGTCATCAGCAAGGCATCAATCACGGTATTGCCTGTGACGATGATGTCGCTATCGGCCACACCTTCACGCAAGAGATTCTGGCGTGAACTTTCTGTCGGGGCGAAATGCCATTGTGCCAGGCGGCCAGTCAATACCCGGTTCGCTTCTTCTGGAAATGGGTTTTGCTTATCCCAGGTACGCAAGCCCGCTTCAACGTGACCAATAGGTATGCGGTGGTAAAAACAGGCCAGCGATACTGTCATGACAGTCGTGGTATCGCCCTGCACCAAGACCACATCTGGTTTCTCTTCCAGCAAGACTGCATCCAGATCAAGCAACATGCGACCTGTGAGTGTTGTCAATGACTGGTTGGGGCGCATCATGTTCAAATCAATATCAGCTTCAATATCAAAAAATGACAACACCTGATCCAGCATCTGGCGATGTTGTGCCGTTGCCAGCACCCTGACCTGCGCCCAGGGCTCTTGCTTCAAGGCCAGAATAACGGGAGCCATCTTGATGGCTTCAGGGCGGGTACCAACGACACACAATATTTTTTTCATGATGAATTACTTTCAGATTCAGAAATTACTGTCCACGCATTTCAATGCTATGAAGGTTTATGAAATGCTTTTTCCATCGCCCTGGCACGACAGTCCCAGTCATTGGCATCTGCCAGATCAGCCAGACGCTGGGTAAATTCAGGGTTATCTTTCACCGCAAAGGCGGCGTCCAGCGCGGTGCTTAGCGATTCCACGCTGTTGCCAGAAAATACCTCCTCAAACGCGACGCACTCCGCCATATCCCTGGTTACGACCACAGGTTTTTCCAGCGCAAAGTATTCAAATAATTTGAGGGGTGAAGTGGTGCGCGCGATTTCGCCGGGGGCGAATGGAATAAAGCAAACATCAAACTGGCGTGCGTACGCTGGCAGGATTTGATAATCCACCGTACCCATATACAAAAGATTGTCAGCCTTCACCAGTTTGTCAGAACCACCGTAGTAGTCAGGCCCGATAAACACAAAGCCAAGATCATGGCGGCAATTAACCAGATCAGCCACTGCCTCATACCAGAGCCAGGGAGCAAGCGCACCGAAGTAGCCAACTACCTTGCTGTACCTGGCGCGGAATTTTTGCAGGTTTTGCGGCAGCGGCGTGCTCAGGTGCTTAGGGTGACGATAATGCGCAGTATCGACCCCGTTTTGTGCAAGGATGACTTTATCTACGCCCACAGCAGCGATGGCTTCTTCATACAATTTCTTGGCAGACGCCACCACATAATCTGCGCCACCACTGAAAGCGAAATCCTTCAAGGCCAGCAAACGGCGCACATTTTCTGCATCGCCACTGATTTGCGGGTCGATATGGTCTATGTATTCATACACCAAAGTGCCGCGCTTCCCATTTTCCAATAACAGCTCAGGTGTGTTGGCATAGGCGGTTGAATACAATGAACGCACCACACCCTGCAATTGATTGACTTCATGGCGGTTGGTGATCCAGACATTCCTTGCGACCTCCCTGCAACCCTGCACATCATCACCTGCCCAGTTATCGGTGCGATAAATGACCAGATAACCTAGGCGGCCAAAGGCAGCGGCAATATGCTGGGGACGTTGGTACAGCGGCACATTCCAGTCAATCACCAGCTCCTGTACAAAGATACCCTTGTAATCTGCACGACGCGACAAGACCTGTTGCTGGAATTCAGGCCAGCTTAAATCTGTGTTTTTAGCTGACTTCATAGCTACTGGCGCACCTGGGTTGTCAATGACGACTGGAATCCCAGCAGCCACCAACTGTGGTGTATTAAGCGGCAAAGCGGATGCTTTCACCCAGCGCACGAAATCATGCCTTGGCCCATGCAATGCCCAGCGCATTTTTGCTGGCAAGCGCCAGAAAATGAATTTCGCCAGGTCATAACAGGCACGTCCAGGACTTTGAAAGAACTGTTTGGTAAAACGCAAGGGGCGCGTCAATATCCAGGAATAAGACTGCTTAATCTCTCTGATAGCTTGCTCTTTGTAATGCACATCCAGATTCAGCCTGCTGATTTGCGCATCACGCAGATCAAGTTGCTGGAGCAGCTTGTCATAGTCATCCACTTTCTTTTGCAGATCGTCAGTCACAATCTGCAACCCGGATTGAACTTTGTATTGCGCCTGCAATGCATGTTCACGACTCATGAGTCGATCTTTCAGGCCGAGTATCTGTTGCACCTTCTCGTCTATGCCTTGCTGTAGCTTTTCACACTTCAAAAGCAATTCAGCAATATCCAGTTGCTGCTGTTGATAAGCTTTTTCATGCTGCAGCAACATGTGTTCCTGATGCACACTTTCCAACTCTAGCGATTTTTGCGTTTGCTGTGCCTGCTGTAATTGCAGCTGCGATTCGCTCAGTGAGTTTTGCAATTGAAGCAGTTCAGATTGCACGTCAGTTTGCGTCAAGTGCACATGACTCAGACGCAAGCCCAATTTTTTAAGCCAGCTCATATCTGCATACATCAAGATGATTTGCTCACCCTGCCACAGGCTGTTTGGCAAAGGGCGGCAATCCAGTACCTTGGCCCAAACGAGGCTGAAACCATTTTCCAGTTGCAACGGGATATTCTCAGGCAAGAAAGAATAGAAATGCTCGCTCTCACGCTCCAGCTCGCGGTAAGGCAAGGCCAATACCAGTGCCTTGCTTGCTCGCTGGCTCAGCGTTTGCATAACCTGGTAGGGTTGATGAAAGTGTTCCAGCGTATTTGAAGAAAACACCACATCAAATACATCCTGATCTGAAGGCGATGACGTCAGCCAGTCCGTATTTGCAAACGCCAGGGCGGGATAACGCGCATGCGCCTGCTGTATGGCCGCAGCAGAAAAATCTACGCCCTTAATCTGTTCAGCAGGTACATGGCTGGCCCAGACATCAGTTCCATCACCCTGTGCGCAGCCCCAATCCGCCACACGTAATTTCTCTTGCCTGATTTGGTCCAGCAACCAGCCTGGCAATTGCTGAATGGCGATGCTGGCAAAAAAGCGCGATTGTTTGTCGCCTTTGCAAGCGACCCAATCATTTTCAAATCGCGCATCCCAATACGCGCGGGAATTAATTTCTGTTTGCATGTTCGTGTTATCTATCACTGATTAATTTTGATGAAGAGTGCTTCATAGTCTTCAGGCAGCCAGTTTCTTTAGCTTGAGGTCAAGAGCAGGCGCAACAATCTCTTGCGAGATCGGCGGTTGAAATAAACCAAAGAAACGCTGATCCGCGAGTGAAGAAAAGTAATGTGCGCCCTCTATGTATTCGTAATAGTGAATATCGCGATGCAGGCGGTTCTCTACTGCGGCAACCAACAGGTATTTGCCAGTAACCAGCGGGTTGGTGAGTGTGAAGCTGACTTCAAATTCTTCATCCTCTGGCAAGCGCCTGGTTTCAAAATCATGGGTAGTCGAGACGATAAGGTCGCTGCCTTTTAGATCTTTGATAGAGACGGCAACGCTTAAATGCTCTCTGTCTATACTTTGCGGTATGCGCAGGCTGATCCTGATCTCCATGCTTTTGCCCCACTCATGCACGTCACGGCGCGCACGACCGGCATCCAGCACAGCAGCGGAAAGTATCAGACCCTTATGCGAACCCCAGTGAGTAACTGGCCGGCTGTCAAGTGCAATGTCTTCCGCCGCCACTTCAGCCAGCACATTCGCCAATACAGGAACATTGGCAGCATGCATGGCTTCATGCTCGTCATCGTCGCTGGCATCATCATCATGAAACATCATTTCCATATAGCGACCCGTCACCGGAAAGACGTCACCCTGCTCCAGCATACGCCCCTTGTCCAGCCAGATGGCGCGGTCACACAGGGTACGTACCGAGCTAACGTCATGGCTGACAAACAAAATACTGGCACCAGTTTTCTGTATATCCTTTATGCGGCGCATGCACTTGGCGACAAAGCGGGCGTCACCTACAGCCAGCGCCTCATCCACGATCAGAATCTCAGGATCAACATGAATCGCAATCGAAAACGCCAGGCGTGCATACATGCCGCTGGAATAAGTCTTGACCGGCTGATCCAGAAAATCACCTAGCTCAGAGAAAGCCAAAATCTCGCCCATGCGCTCCAGCATCTGCTCTTGCGGGAAACCTAAAATCGCCGCATTCAGCAAAACGTTTTCACGTCCGGTAAATTCAGTATTAAAACCAGCACCCAGTTCCAGTAAAGCCGCCAGCCTGCCATGCGTCGTCACCGTTCCCGATGTTGGTGACAAAGTACCGCATATCATCTGCAACAGGCTGGACTTGCCGCTACCATTACGACCTATGATGCCCACCGTCTCACCTGGTGCAATCTCGAACGACACATCGCGCAAAGCCCAAAATTCCCGGTAGTAAGTCTTGGAGCGGGATAAAAGCATTTGCTTCAACCTGTCCTGCGGCTTGTCGTAAAGCTGGTAGCATTTGCTCAATTGCTCTACCTTGATGGAAAACTTAGAGGACATCGGCAAACCCCTTGCGCGTCTTTTGAAACCAGGCAAAACCCAGCCAGGCAACAACACCAGACAATAAAAAGTAAACCAGCCAGCTTTGCCAATCCAGCGGCTTGCCCCAGATCATGGCATCACGGCTCTGCTCTATCACCTGGGTCAAAGGGCTGACTTGAACCACGGCACGAAAACCATCAGGCAAGGCCGCTATCGGATAAAACACCGGCGACAAAAATGTCAGCACTGACACCGCAACACCGACCACCTGATGTATGTCACGAATAAAAACCCCCAGCGAAGCCAGCAACCAGCTCACACCCAGGCTCAACAAAACCAGCGGCAGCAAAACCAGAGGCAGGATGAAAATCGTCGCAGGCGGCACACCAAAAAATATCGAATAAAAAATCAACCAGACTGCGAAACTGACCATCAAATGAAAGCAAGCAGCCCCCATTGCGACCACAGGCAAAATCTCCAGAGGGAATATCACCTTCTTGACGTAGTTCACATTGCTGACCACCAGACCAGGCGCACGGCTCACGCATTCAGAAAACAAACCAAACACCATCAAGCCCGCAAACAAAACCAAGGCAAATTCTGTCTTCGACTCAGACCCGCCAGCCCAGCGCGCCTTGAACACCACACTAAACACAAAGGTATAAACCGCCAGCATCAACACAGGATTAAAAAAAGACCACAACAAACCCAGCAGGGAGCCTTGATAGCGCATCAACACTTCCCGCTTTATCAAACTCACGATGAGCCTGCGATGCTGCCGTAAAGAAGCAAGCAAGCTCAAGGGGGTAATGGACGGTACTGCGTGTGGATTCATTCAATTCATTTCAAAAATTTCGCGACACATTCAGAGTCACCAACTACCAGCGCACAGCCACAAAAAGTACAGACGAAACTCATCCTCCCCATAGGGATACGAATGTTCAAAACCTGAACAAGTGGAGATAATTATTTGAGCAGCACAACTAAGCGCACTGCTTTCACGTCCGGCAAACAGATGCCAGACTCACGCACAAGAGCCAGTACAAGCTCACATCATGCAAGCGCTGATCTACTGCACATCACAGACATACTAAGACGTGCTCTGACAGGTGGAGATTATAGGGAGGAGACAGGAAGAGTATTTCTAACAAGTGTCGTGCAATTGTATGCAATTTGTACACATGTAGAACGATGGGATTTTTTGATATGCGAATATTGCGATTTGAATCTATAGAGAAAATTTCACACAGAATTCTGGCAACTCCCGAACACTTTCAACGCTACGGTTTCCCTCAGACACCAAAGGACTTGATATCTCACCCATGCATCGCATATCAATTCGCAGACGGCAGCCTTTATCACTGGGAGTTTTCGGAGAACGGAAAACCCTTAAAACATAAACCCCTTGGGCAATGGACATTCTCCGATAGCTACATGGAAGTAGATGCGGCAAAAGCTTGCTTGGGATTGGCCTCTGTGCCCGAGAGCCTAGTAGCGGAAGAGCTTGAGCTCGGTACACTGATTTGCGTATTGAAACCCTTCAGTCATAGTTTCTCTGGGTTGTACTTGTATTACCTCCATCGGAATGTGTCTCCCGCATTACGAATGGTGATAGACACGTTAAGGATTTGAAAAATAGTCTGCCATAAGCGCTTACAATCGTATCGTCACAACGCAGCTGCAATACCGCAGCGTGCGTAGGACGTGCAACGGGTGTGATGACCGTTGGTTAGGTGCTATTGTTGACTGCTGAGGTTAAGCATCACTACTCCAGCAACAACGAACGCCAGACCAAATAGCTTAACCGGATTCCATTCTTCATTAAAAAAATAAACTCCAACTAGTGCCGTTAGTGCGATACCACTTCCGCCCCAAACGGCATAAGTAACTCCCATTTCAAGCCGCTTCATTGCTACTGCCATCAGCCAGATTGCCAGCGTATAACAGGCTGCTGCCGCACTTGATGGGTAAGCATTGGAAAAGCCGTTAGAATATTTTAGGGCAACGGTTCCGACTACTTCTGCTACGACACTTGCTGCAACTAATACCCAAGCTGCGAAATTAGAAATCATGAGGCACCTAGAATCAAGTTGCCCACTTATCACTTATACCGAGTGACGCGAGCAATCCAAAAGAGCGGTACCTTAAAACTTCAACTACTTTCGTAATTTTTCAATATGCGTTTTGCTGTTCGTTGCGAACGACTTAAAACACGTTATAACGCCTAATTTCAAATAACATGAAAATCCCGCCGAACCTGGAGGTCTGTCCGCCCATCCTTGAGAGACATTTCCTTCGTAACCGTTGTCCCACATTGTTTTTGGCAGTCAACCGAAAATATAGGAGTACTAAAAAGCTAGGACAGGCGGACACCATTTATGGACGCATCGCATTTTACTAGGGTGGCGTTTTTCAAACAAGCAGAGTTGTTCAGTATCTACATTACCAGCAGAGACATCAGACAATAGAGGTACAAACCCATGGTTAATATATACAATGTATTCAAAGCCGTGATCCCAGAGCCCGCCGCGGTTGGCAAGGCGTTGGCAGTACGGGCTGGCAACATACTCCTAGAGCTTCCAAAACGGGGCTCAGGTGACCGCAAGAGGCCTGAAATCATTTGCAAACGGATGCAAAGTTTATCGTACTCTTAAAATAGATATTGTATGTGTGTGCGTTTGCTAGCTTAATTGAACCTTTCAATTTGATCCACCTTCCACTTCCTGGCGAAGGCGGCCACCCGGTCATACGCTCCTTCAAATCCCAGTTCTTTCAAATCGAGATGAAGCTGCTTTCAGCTTGTCAATTTTCAGAGCGAATCAACACGGAAGGTGCCGGTTGACCGACATATGGTGTCAGGTGTTATAGCTCAGACTTAACATAAGATGTCCGACGACCGGCAGTCCCCGCCCCTTAGCCGACATTGCTGAACAGCTCGGCCGTCCAATCGGCGAACGCCCGCATCGCCGGAGAGAGAAAACGGTGATGGGGGTAGAGAAGTGATACCGGCACAGGTGCCGGCCGCCTGTCGGACAATACTTCGACCAATTCTCCGGTCCGCAATTGGTCCGCCACAAGAATCTCAGCTAACTGCATCAGGCCACGTCCTTGGAGGCCAAGCTTGATGTACAGCCCAGTCTCGTTAACTGCCACCGTGCCAGGAACCGTAACAGTGACGCTGTCTCCGTCCTCGGCAAAATGCAGCTCACTTCCTCGCCGCGTCGTGCTGGAAAAATAATGGACCGCCCGGTGTAGTTGCAAATCCTCCAGCACCTTGGGAATACCCTTTTCGTCCAAATATGACGGTGCCGCACAGGTGATCCAACGCAACTTCCCCAAACGGCGCGCGACCAGCGTCGAGTTATGGAGGCTGCCAGTGCGGATGACGCAATCGACACCTTCCTGGATCAAGTCCACCTGACGATCATTTATGCCGATCATCAGGTAGATATCGGGGTAGCGCCGCCGGAAATTATCCAACTGCGGCAGGATCAAGGCATGCGCAATTCCCCCCGGCATATCCACGCGCAGCCGACCTTGCGGACGCTCGGCAGAGCCGTGTAGGCTAGATTCCGTGTAATCAATCAGGTCGAGTATCTCGCGGCAGCGGTCGAGGTACCTTTCACCTTCCGGCGTCAAGCTGAGGTTTCTTGTGGAACGGTTCAGCAGGCGTATTTGCAAGTGTTTTTCGAGTCTTTTGATGATGCCTGTGACTGATGACGCCGGTAAGCCCAGCGTCTCTGCTGCGCGTACAAAACTCCTGCTTTCGACTACGCGAAGAAATACCTGCATTGCTTGTACGCGATCCATGTGTTTTCCTGATAGCGATAGTGAAAACGGCACTATAACCCAACATTGTTCGCATTTTCTGCATGATGAAAACCTCCATGGCTACTTTTTCTTCGTCGCTGCACTCGCTACAGTGCAAACATCAAACCTAAAGGAGAAATCAACAATGTCCGAGCAAGACCGCCAAATACTAGTGCCGTTAAAAATGAACCAAGTAGAACCTAACGTTATGTCTCAAACCATTCTCGTGCTCGGTGCTGGAGAACTCGGCCTACCGGTGCTGCGTAGTCTTGCTCAACGCGCGAAGGACATCGACGGTGTGAAGATCAGTGTGCTGCTGCGCTCAAGCGCCGTTGAGTCCAGTTTGCCATGCAAGCAACATGATATCGCCGAGATCAGAGGTCTTGGGATCGAGATTGTCCTCGGCGATCTTGTGGAGAACTCCATCGATGAGCTCGCCGCAGTATTCGGGCAATATGAGACAGTTATCGGGTGCGCGGGCTATGCGGCGGGCACCGACACGCCAATGAAGTTAGCACGAGCTGCTCTGCAAGCGCGAATCCCGAGGTACTTCCCATGGCAGTTCGGTGTCGATTTTGATGCGATCGGTCGTGGCAGTCCGCAGGATATCTTCGACGCACAGTTGGACGTTCGAGAGTTGCTGCGTAGTCAGCACCAGACTGAATGGGTCATTATCTCGACCGGCATGTTCATGAGCTACCTGTTTGAGCCGGAATTCGGCGTCGTCAATCTTAAAGAAAACGCAGTTCACGCCCTTGGCAGCCTCGACACTGCTGTGACGCTGACGACTCCGGATGATATCGGCGCACTGACTGCCGAGATCGTGTTCGCGCAACCCCGTATCCGGAACGAGATCATGTATCTAGCGGGCGACACCGTGACGTACGGGGAGGTGGCCGACAAGCTGCAAATGGCGCTTGGCCGTCCCTTCAGCCGTTCGGAGTGGAGCGAGGAGTATTTGCTGTGCGAATTGGCCCGCGAGCCGCAGAATATGATGCGCAAGTATCGTGCAGCCTTTGCCCAAGGACGAGGTGTCGCTTGGGATAAGAGTGGAACCTTCAATAGCCATCGCGCCTTTCCGGTTACGGACGTGACATCGTGGATCAATGAGAACCTAATTTCTGGCCGTGGCGAGTAATTGTCATCCAGAGGGCTTAGACAACGATATCAACGACAGTTCTTCCAACTTCGCATTTCGGCTATCTTCAGCGTTCAAATGACTGACTGTGTGGTAAGGGAGGCTGCCCTAAAGCTGACACGCGATGTCTGCTCACAAAGGAGCAGGGGTCACCCATTAGCCCCCGGTAGTCATGTAGCCGAACAATATACTCGCAACACACCGCGATAGTATTTACTGCGCCATCACATACTTGTTTCAAAATGTCGTCGTGCCTTTTGCTTCAACGTGTGGTTGCGTGAATCGCACCAGTCACCCATGTGGATCTAGCGAAACATCAAGCTGGATTTCGCCCAAGTAGCCCAGCTACTCCAGAAGCATCTCAGTACCGCGTTGCGTCCAATTGATGGGCAGATCTGTGGCTACCGGATTCGGTTCCAACCCCTTGTGGCTCGCATTGCAGACGACTCATTGTAAAACATCGATTATGATGGCAGATACTGCGTGTCCAATCAGTTCTGATGGCTTGTGATCCAACCCCAGTCTCTGGCTCACGCAGTGCTGCCAACTCTCAGGTGAAACAACGCTCCACCGAAAAACTTTCTCCAGTCTTCAGCATATGAAAGCAAGCTCTTGCCAGTTTAATGGGTGACCCCAATTTTTACTTCCGACCATAGCTCGGTTGGTCTTTTTTTTACCCTAAACCAGGATTTACAGTAAAAAATTGGTCTTTTCATTTTTAATATACATGCACGTCAATCTCATTCCCCAGCGCTAGAGAAAAATGAGGGCCCCATCATCTCTACAGTTTTGTCGCAATTAACTTCTCAACAGCCTCGTGAGCTTCTAAGTCGCCACGAATGTAGGAAGGTATGCCTGTTTCTTGACTAACAAATACTGGGCTATTACCTAACAGCATAAATTGGAAATCATTCGTTTCTTTAAATTTGACCGAGTTATAGTAGAAGACCCAGCCTTGTGGAAGCTCCAGAGTTTTTTCGTCGAATATCTCAATCCGATCATCAAATTCTGACAAATCAAAATCCTTATTGACATAATCCAACGCCATTTTCTTTGCATTATTCAAAGTCGTCATATTTACTACTCTTCCTTTTGCCTTTCACGAGCTCACATTTGAGTCTTCGCAAAAACAAGTACTTCCCTTGGTTCTATATTCTGGAAACGCCTTTCCAAACCCAATCCACCATACCTCTTATCGCTAACAACAAGATCAAAAATTGACCAATCCCCTCGAGTTTAAGCATTCGACTCATCGAAAGTGCTTCGTGAAACGCCTGTCCAAGCTCAAGCGGCGTCGGTGTTGTACTCAGAAAAAGCAATTTTCGTTACGGATCGCATGCTGTACTGAGGAATCCCGAACAAGTCTGGACACAAACAAATTCGTCATTTGCGTGTATAGCAGCCCATTTTTTTTAAATTTCTTCGCTCACTTTATACCTCAGTCAAGGCGATATCCATCAGCAAGGAGTTATCATTTTTGGCAGTCGTTGTATTCCCTAGGTTCAGTATGGCTTGAAAGCAGTTATAGTCTGGGCATTTCTTTGGTAGAAAATGATTACTCGAATTCGACTTTGCAGTCTTTTAAGCGAAACGATTGAGCATCGTCGAGCAAGATGGAATCAATGTCAATTTTAGCCACCCTCGCATTTAAGCCTCTAGCCCCTTGCTCAACCTGCAATTGCCACCCTTGAATATCACCTTTGTAAGAAATTGCATGGAATGCTTTGCCGTCAGGCAAAGTTATCTTAAACCTTCAATCATAGCTCCTCCGTTTTTAGGAATCAGAGGAGAAACATAACGAATAATTTTCTTTAAAAAGATCCCGAACTCATCCTTGTCTCCGCTAAAAACGTAGCGAAATTCTCGTCCGTCACTTGGCTGCGTGACAGGTACTGTTAGCACTCTTTCATTTCCAACAGTTATTAAAGTATTTGCAAAGCTCAAAATGGTAAGATTGATGCCGCATGCGAAATGCCAATTCGCTTCAATAAATCGAGTGCATGCTCCGAAACAACCAATCTGAGCCCAGATGCAACTCCGAAGTCGTCATGCCCTGGTATTCCAGTAACTTTTAGCCAAATAAATTTTGGTAGCTCCCGATCCGGATAAAGTTCGCAAAACTGATCTGACTTTGAAACGTCAACTCTATCGAATTCAACGCCTAACAGCTGCTCACTCTTAATTTCATCTGCCAATTCCTCCGAAACAATATAGCAAGGCGCACTTTCTAAGAGATGATCCCCGAACCACCCTTCAAACTTGTAATGAAGTTCTTTAACAACCATTTCCCCGGAGGATCTATCTATCACGGTAAGATCACCAAACCCGCCAGCAACTTCGGGCTCTACAACGTAAAAATTTTTCATCTTGTTTCTCACTTCAGAGGTGGAATAAATTGAGAGCCAAACATTTTGTCAATTTCTGTCGCTTTTTGAAGCAACTAACATCCGGAGTCAGGTATAACATTCGCACAATTCTATACAAAACCCCGGGGTCATTTCTAACATTCCAACATTCACCACACCGCGAAAAAACAAAAAAGCCCTTGATAAATTATCAAGGGCTTTTTTTATTCTGGCGGAGAAGGAGGGATTCGAACCCCCGATACTATTGCTAGTACGCCTGATTTCGAGTCAGGTACATTCAACCACTCTGCCACTTCTCCGGCTTGGTTGTTCGTTATAAACGAAGCCTGTGATTATAGCAAAGAACTTGCTCAATTCAAAATTACACGATTAACAAGTCCATAAGACATATGGTCAGCATCACTGCTACCGTGACATGAAGATGTCACAAAGCAAGACTATATTCTGATGCAATGCGGCAAGATGTCGTTTGCAATTGTGAATGCTCTTGGCATTTCAATATTAGGATCAGCTTCAATGGAAAGTAGTTTAGCGGGGGATACTGTGGATTATCTGTCTCAGCAAAACCTGGTATCAGAGCAAGACATCAGCCAGTTTGGTGCGCAGTCTGCGGCGCTGATGCTGGCGCATTTGCAGCGTATTATTGAGCAGCGCCTGCTTACTGCACGCTTCCAGCCCATCGTACAGATGCAGAATGGTGATATTCTGGGTTACGAAGGGCTGATACGCGGCCCATCAGACAGCCCGCTGCACTCGCCCGTCAATTTGTTTAAAGCCGCATGGGATAATAATCTGACGGTAACGGTGGAGCACCTGTGCCGCCGTATCGTGCTGGAACAATTCGCTGCGCAGAAATTGCCTGGCAAATTATTTTTGAATGTCAGCCCAGAGTGTCTGTTACAGAGAGATGTGCGTTACGGTGAGACGCTGGATTATATCCACGAGCTTGGTATCAACCCTGAACGCGTCATTATAGAACTGACTGAATACCAGCCCACGCATGACTATGCCTTGCTGTGTGAAGCGGTTATCCATTATCGCGAGATGGGTTTTGAAATTGCGATTGATGATCTGGGTGAAGGCTTCTCCAGTCTGCGTTTGTGGTCAGAATTAAAGCCTGACTATGTCAAAATCGACATGCATTTCATCCAGGGTATAGATCATGATCCGGTCAAGGCGCAATTTGTGCGCTCCATACAAAGCATCGCTGAAAAATCTGGTACGCGGGTGGTTGCTGAAGGCATAGAAACCCAGGCTGAGTTGCTGGCTGTACGTGATCTGGGTGTGGCCTGTGGCCAGGGTTATCATATTGCCCGCCCCCACCCTACTCCTGCGCGTGCAGTATCGGCTGAAGTGGCGCGAATTTTGACGCCGAATCAATATCAGGCAGCACGGCGTACCTCTGGCAGTTTTGAGCAGGCTGCGACGGTAGAAAAGATTTTAAAGACACCGCCGACGATTTCTTCACGCATGTTGAATAACCAGGTCGATGATATCTTTTTGCAGCATCCCAAACTGCAAATCATCCCTGTAGTGGATGATGGTATACCTGTGGGCCTGATCAACCGTTATCACATGATAGACCGCTTTGCCCGCCCGTACCAGCGTGAGTTGTATGGCAAAAAGCCATGCACAGTTTTCATGGAAGCGCATCCTGTTATTGTCGATAAAAATACCAGTATGCAGGATGTCAGCCACATTATCGTGGAAGCTAACTCTGAGCAGTTAATCAACGGTATTATCATTACTGATCAGGGGCGTTATATAGGCCTGGGCAGCGGGCCGGACTTGATGCGCGAAATCACGCAAATGCAAATCAATGCGGCGCGTTATGCCAACCCATTGACGCAACTGCCGGGCAATGTGCCCATCAATGAGCATATTGACGTCTTGCTGCAGAAAGAGCAGTCTTTTTGCGCTTGCTATTGCGACCTTGATCATTTCAAACCGTTTAATGATGTCTATGGCTATCGTCGCGGTGACGACATCATACAAATGACCAGTGATGTATTAAAGCAGCATTGCGACCAGCAGCTGGATTTTATCGGCCATATCGGAGGTGATGATTTCATCATCCTGTTTCGCAGCGAGGATTGGGAAGTACGCTGCCAGGCCATACTGGCGAGTTTTTCTGCTGCGATCTACGACTTTTACAGTAATGAAGACCGCGAACGAGGCGGCTACCTCAGTGAAGACAGACAGGGCAAGAAAGTCTTTTACCCACTCGTGAGTCTGTCCCTGGGTGTAGTGAAGTCAAGAGCAAACCGCTATTACTCACATCACCAGATTTCCATTGCTGCATCAGACGCCAAAAAGCAGGCCAAGAAGATACATGGCAATAGTCTGTTTGTAGATCGTCGTTCTGAAATGGATTTACTGGTAGGTTAAACGTAATCTGTAAACGAGAAAAGCGCTTCACTTTATGTAGTGAAGCGCTTTTCTTATTGGGCCAGAGCCAATTAAGCTGCTGGTGCCAGTTTTTCCAGACCACCCATGTATGGGCGCAAAGCTGTAGGGATGACGACAGAGCCATCAGCCTGCTGATAATTTTCCAGCACGGCCACCAGGGTACGGCCAACTGCCAGCGCGGAGCCATTCAGTGTATGCACCAGTTCTGGCTTACCCTGGGCATTGCGGAAGCGAGCTTGCATGCGGCGCGCCTGGAAGTCGAACATATTCGAGATGGAAGAAATCTCACGGTAAGTGTTTTGTGCCGGCAGCCATACTTCCAGATCGAAAGTTTTGCAGGCACCAAAGCCCATGTCGCCAGTACACAGGCTCATGACGCGGTAAGGCAGCTCCAGTTTGGCCAAAACAGCTTCGGCATGGCCGACCATTTCATCCAGGGCTTCCATGGATTTTTCTGGGTGAACGATTTGCACCATTTCGACTTTGTCGAATTGGTGTTGACGTATCATGCCGCGAGTGTCGCGGCCTGCGCTACCGGCTTCAGAACGGAAGCATGGAGTATGCGCCGTCATTTTGATGGGCAATGCATCGGCAGCGAGTATCTCGTCGCGCACGGTATTGGTCAAAGTGACTTCTGAGGTAGGGATCAGGTAAAACGTTTCGCCTGTACCTTCTTGTCCGCCTTTTTTCACTGCAAACAAGTCTTCTTCAAATTTAGGCAATTGGCCTGTGCCGCGCATGGAATCAGCATTGACCATGTAAGGCGTATACATTTCAGTATAGCCATGATCCAGTGTTTGCATGTCGAGCATGAACTGGGCCAGTGCGCGATGCAGGCGTGCCATGCCACCTTTCATGACGGAAAAACGCGAACCTGTGAGTTTGACTGCAGTTTCAAAATCCAGGCCCAGTGCGGAACCGATATCGACATGGTCTTTGACGTCAAAATCAAATGCGCGTGGCGCACCGACCTTGCGTACTTCCACATTGCCGGTTTCATCTTCACCGACAGCGACGGATTCATGCGGCAGATTAGGAATGGTTTGCAGGAACGCACTCATGCGAACTTGCACATCACTCAAATGCGTTTCTGATGCTTTCAACTCTTCTGGAATGCTGGCAACTTCTGCCATCAAGGCAGATGCATCCTCACCTTTGCTTTTGAGATTACCGATCTGTTTGGACAAGGTATTGCGCTTGCCTTGCAGCTCTTCAGTGCGGGACTGGATTTGCTTGCGTTCGGCTTCGAGTGCATTGAAGGTTTCTACATCCAGCTGGAACTTACGGGTAGCCAGGCGCGCTGCCGCCCTGGCAATATCTTTGCGCAAAAGTTGAATATCTATCATGATTTTAAGTGCAGTGAACTAAGCTAATCGACTATTGTATCAAGGGATGGGCATTTCCCCTATTTTCAGACAAGGAGAAATGCCGTTTTTACAGCAAAATCTACGTATCAATACTTCACAAGACTACGGTAAACCAGCTTGGTATTACCTTCTGCAGGTACGCTGATTTTCCATACTGCCGTATTGCTGGCGCTCTTGGTATAAGGATGGCTACTGCTCAAGACTTGCCAGTCACCAGGCATGGGTTCTTGCACAGTGACGATGACGGCTTCTTTCTTGGCATTTTTCAACACCAGCTCGTAGGCACTTTCAGAAACGTAATTGTATTTGCCGCTCGCTGCGAGTTTTTTAAAGTCTGTTTGTTTTTTGTCGGCTGTCACATCAAAGGCCTCGCCCAGTTTCAGTCGGACTTTTTCATTCTTGGGCGTGTGATCTACGCTATCTTCACCAATGAACTGGGCATTGCCTGCACCATCTTTTTTATAGACGCGTACGACACCTTTGGGTAAAGGCATACCCAGTTGAGAGGCCTCTTTATTGTCGAATTCAACAAAGACACCTATTTTCATTTTTTGGCCAAGATCACCGTAACTGCTTTGGTAATAATAATCACTGCCCGCCAGCAGCAATTCCTTACGGGCGGGAACGCCAGAAGCAGACAGCAAGGCCACTTGCTTGGTCTGGTTTTCTGCAATGGTGGTTGGCCTGTCCAGTGTGTAGAGGTGATACTCAAACAAAGATTCTTCCGCCATGGCTTTTTTAGCCATCATGGGCTGAGGGGCATCCAGTCTTCTTATTGAACTACCGGTTATTTCCACTTTTTGCAACACTTGATGCACATCACCTGCGACCAGTTGCAGCTTGGCATTGCGGTAAGTCGTGCCGCTGGTATTACCCAAGGTAACCCAGCCTGAGATATCCAGCTTGTCATCAGCCGCATTCAGCTCAACGACATAGTCTGCCTTCCAGGACAAACCACCGGTCAGGTAACTGAGTTCCACATCCTGTTGTTGTGCGCCGTTGTTATCGAGTGCCATGACCAGGGTGGGACGGTCACGCAGATTTGCTGGCACATCAGGATAAATGATACGGCCTGGCAGGCCGGTTTCTATGCGGTCACCTATCTTCAACACCACGCCATTATTGGCGGACAAGACTGTGGCCGATTCCGTCGTCTCTGCGCCAGTCGCCGGGTTGGTGCGGATGATATTGACATTGCGGCCTACATATTTTTCCAGCAATTTTTGCGGTGTCAGCAAATCGAAATTAAAGTTTTGCTCTACGACAGACAAGCTGCCAGGAGAAGACAGGCTGCGCAGCAAGGCAGTTTCAGCACGCATCTTGGCACTGACATCGCGGAAAGCCAGTGCGCTTGCGCCGCGTTTCAATGGCAGCTTGCGCTGGTCCTTGATCAGGGCCAGGTTTTCATTATAGATCGTGACGGCGACTTCTTTCTGGTCTGCCAAAGTGCTGCGTTGCTCTTCGGTTTGTGCATAGACAGAGCCTGCCAGTGAGAATAACAATAGGCTTGCGCTTGCGGTAAATGTTTTATTCATGAAAGTCCTTATTATGATTATTGATTTGCAATGAGATATAAAAGAATGAAACTCAGACGAATGAAATCTAAACGAACGAAGCTTAAACAATTGAAATTCAGAAGAAACTGCAATTACTTGGCCTGATCATCCAGGCTGCGCAAATACGCGAGTTTTTCTGCTATCTTGATTTCCAGACCGCGTGGTACGGGGTGGTACCAGGATTCATTTTCCAG
This sequence comes from Undibacterium sp. TC9W, assembly GCF_049339865.1. NCBI lineage: Bacteria > Pseudomonadati > Pseudomonadota > Betaproteobacteria > Burkholderiales > Oxalobacteraceae > Undibacterium > Undibacterium sp. TC9W. Next base: position 173,837 of record NZ_JBMPPJ010000005.1, read on the forward strand.
GCCTTCAGGCAGATAGGTTTCACCTGCGGCATAGGCATCTGGCTCATCATGGGCATAGCGGTACAATTTACCATAGCCCAGTTCTTTCATGAGCTTGGTCGGCGCATTGCGCAAATGCTCAGGCACGATGCGGGACTTGTCTTTGGCGATCATGGCCCGCACGGCGTTATAGGCTTTGTAAACCGCATTTGATTTGGCTGCACAAGCCAAGTAGATTACCGCTTCTGCCAGGGCCAGTTCGCCTTCTGGCGAGCCCAGTCTTTCATAGGTTTCTGCCGCATCGAGACAAATACGCAGTGCGCGTGGATCAGCCAGACCTATATCTTCAGATGCCATGCGGACTATGCGTCTGGCCATGTAGCGCGGGTCGGCACCGCCATCAAGCATGCGCACCAGCCAGTACAAGGCTGCGTCAGGGTTGGAGCCACGTACCGACTTATGCAGGGCAGAAATCTGGTCATAAAAGGCATCACCACCCTTATCAAAGCGGCGCAAGGCGTCACCCAGACACTCACCTAGTAAACCCTGGTCTACCGTGTCGAGATGCTTGGCGACTGCTGCATGGGCAACGATGTCGAGATTATTCAGCAATTTGCGACCATCGCCGTCAGCACTGGAAACGAGGCTGGCCATGGCTTCAGGTGTCAGCGTCAAGCCATCGAGTTCACGCTCGCAGGCGCGTACTACCATGGCTTGCAGGTCTTCATCCGTCAGTGATTTCAACACATACACTGAGGCACGTGACAATAAGGCGCTATTGACTTCAAACGAAGGATTCTCTGTGGTCGCACCGATGAACGTGAACAAGCCACTTTCCACGTGCGGCAAGAAAGCATCTTGCTGGCTTTTGTTGAAGCGATGGACTTCATCAACAAACAATATGGTGCGACGATGGGAAGTCGCCTGCAATATCTGTGCGCGCTCTACTGCTTCGCGTATGTCCTTGATACCTGACAAGACTGCCGACAAGGCAATGAATTCGAAATGGAAGGCATCAGCCATCAGGCGTGCCAGCGTGGTCTTGCCTACGCCTGGCGGCCCCCACAATATCATCGAATGTGGCTCACCAGATTGAAAAGCCACGCGCAAAGGCTTGCCCTCGCCCAGGATGTGCTGCTGACCGATGACGTCGTCCAGCGTAGCTGGACGCATGCGCTCTGCCAGTGGGGCAGGCTTTTTGCGCGGATTATTGTGCAACATATTCATTGAACGCTACTACTGCTACTACTGTCGAAATACATCTGCACCAGCAGGCACGACGAACTTGAATTGCTCAGGCTTCAGCGCAGGATTTTTTTCCAGATTCTTCAGGGTCAGGGTAGAAAACTGACCAAAATTGTCGTGCAATTCCAAAGCGACAGGCACGCCATCTTTCATGCCTATGCCTATGGTTTCAAACTGTGAATCCTTGGCTTTGGGCGTGGCTTCCAGCCATTCAAGCCCTTGCTTGGCACCGACCTCTTTGAAATTGAAGTTCTTGTCCAGATCAGCCGAGCCAGCACTGCCAAACAAAATGGCTGCGGGACTGGAGCCCAGAGAATTACCAAGTGGTCGTATCGTGACCTGATTCAGGTCTTTGTCATAGATGTAAAGTTTATCGCCATCTGCCTGCAAGACTTGCTCATAAGGTTTGACATATGACCAGATAAACTTGCCTGGGCGGGCGAACACGAAATTGCCTGTTGCAGTCTTGCTGATCTTGGGATTGCCATCGACCATTTTGACTTGCTGCTGGGTAAATTCACCCTTGGCGCTTTTATTGTTCGTCACGAAGGATTTGAACTGATCAACCGCAGTAGCAGATGCCCATGCAGGTATCAAGGCAAGTGCAAAGGCACCTGCCGCCAGTTTTGCCATCATGTTAGATTGTTTCTTCACTGATTTATCCTATTCTGTCGCTGCTATTCTGTTGCTTTATTCAGCTGTATTCCCGGCAGGAACCAGGATTTCGCGGTTACCGTTAGACTGCATGGTAGATACGACACCACTTTGTTCCATTTGTTCCAGCAAGCGGGCTGCACGGTTATAGCCTATGCGTAAATGCCTCTGCACCAGCGAGATCGAGGCGCGACGATTTTTAAGGACGATGGCAACCGCCTGATCGTACAAGGCATCTGATTCGCCACCACCTGCGCCAGCACTTTCACCACCGGCTTCGCCCCCCTCTTCCAGCGTGCCACCTTCGAGTATGCCTTCTACGTAATTTGGCTCGCCCTGCGATTTCAAATATTCAACAACGCGATGTACTTCTTCATCCGAGACAAAAGCACCATGAACACGCACTGGCAAACCGGTGCCCGGTGGCATGTAGAGCATGTCACCCATGCCCAGCAAGGCTTCTGCGCCCATCTGGTCAAGAATGGTGCGTGAATCTATCTTGCTGCTGACCTGGAAGGCGATACGGGTAGGAATATTCGCCTTGATCAGGCCAGTGATCACATCTACCGATGGTCTTTGCGTCGCCAGTATCAGGTGCAAGCCTGCAGCACGGGCTTTTTGCGCGATACGGGCAATCAATTCCTCTACCTTTTTGCCGACCACCATCATCAAATCTGCCAGCTCATCAATAATAATGACGATGGTTGGCAGTTTTTCAAGGGGCTCTGGTGCATCTGGCGTCAGGCTGAAAGGATTTGGGATATGCACTTCCTTACGGGCTGCCTCGGCAATCTTGGCGTTATAGCCAGCCAGATTACGCACACCTAGCTTGGACATGAGCTTGTAGCGGCGCTCCATCTCTGCCACCGCCCAGTTCAGGGCATGGCCTGCCTGGCGCATATCAGTGACCACAGGTGCCAGCAAATGCGGTATGCCTTCATACACCGACATCTCCAGCATTTTTGGATCAATCAGTATCATGCGCACATCATTCGGGTCAGACTTGTACAGCAATGACAGGATGGTGGCATTGATACCCACAGACTTACCAGAACCTGTGGTACCCGCGACCAGCAAATGTGGCATTTTGGCAAGATCAGCACAAATAGGCAGGCCGCCTATATCTTTGCCCAATGCCACTGTCAGGCTTGATGAGCTGTCGTTATAGACTTTGGAGCCCAAAATCTCGGTCAGACGTACAATCTGGCGCTTGGGATTTGGTAATTCCAGGCCCATGTAATTTTTACCTGGAATGGTCTCAACCACACGTATGGATGTCAGTGACAATGACCGCGCCAAGTCGCGCGCCAGGTTAACGATCTGGCTACCCTTGACACCGGTAGCAGGTTCAATTTCATAGCGGGTAACCACGGGGCCCGGGTAAGCTGCCACTACCTTGGCATCGACACCAAAGTCTGAGAGTTTTTTTTCTATCAGGCGGCTGGTGAATTCCAGGGTTTGTACGCTGACAGTTTCTTGCACTGGTGGCGGCTCATCCAGCAAAGACAAAGGCGGCAGATTGGTGTCCGGCAGCTCATTGAACAGGGATACTTGCTTTTCTTTTTCGACACGTTCAGAACGCTGAACGGCAACTACTTGCGGTTCTATGCGTACTGGTGCAGCCTCGACGATCTTGGCTCTCTCTTGCACCACGACTTCTTCACGCTTGACGGCGGCAGTCTGGCCAACGCGCCTGTCTTCTGCATCGGCATGTTTGTTTTGCACAAACACAAATACCCATTCTATGCCTGCGCCTATGCGCTCTGCTATGGTCAGCCAGGATACGTGGAAGTAGAGGCTGATACCTAAAGCGATCATCAGCAACAAAGCCAGGGTCGCACCGGTAAAGCCAAGCGCTGCAAAACCGGTCTTGCCTATCAACTCACCCAGCACCCCGCCCGGCCCCAGCGGCAAAGCCACCTTGAGGCTGTGCATGCGCAAATATTCCAGGCCCATGCTGCCAGCCAATAACAGGCCAAAACCAATATTACGGACCAGGATTTCAGAAAAACCGACATCCGCTTCCGGTTCAGGATTGAGCTTTACCCTCTGTGACAGACTGCTATAGGAAATCCACACCTGGCGGCAGGCGAATATGCACCACCACCATGCCGAAATGCCGAATACATAAAACAGCACATCAGACAGCCAGGCACCGAATTTGCCAGCAATATTATGTATGCGAGGGATATCCACTGACCTGGACCAACCCGGGTCTTGCGTGGAGTAGCTTGCCATGATCAGTATCAGGCAAATGCAAAATGCGGCCAGAGCTATCCATTTCGCTTCCATCAACAGGACCAGAAAGCGGTTAGGTGGCGCTGCAGGTGCTGCAGTTTTCTTGCTTCGAGTATAAGCTTCGTTACCAGTAGTCATAAAACAGAGAGCAACCTCATTCGGACAGCTATCAAAAGCTGACAAGATAGCATGAAGCCGTGTATGCGCCAAACTTGTGCACTGTAACAGTTGAAACAGATATGCCCGTCTGGCGCACCACGGCAGGAAGACGACCACTAGGAGGATAGTCTATAATTCAGGCTTACCTCAGGATAGCGATGCAAAATCAGCAAAAAACTTGAAATTTGCATGAAAAACGCCATCTATTATCTGCAATTCAGCTCATCATCAACTTTTTTATCAGGTCTGCTATGTCCACACCCAAACATGCCCGCGTATTAATTCTTGGCTCTGGCCCCGCAGGTTATTCCGCTGCTGTGTATGCTGCCCGCGCCAATCTGAAACCTGTACTGATCACTGGTGTAGAACAAGGCGGCCAGTTGATGACTACCACCGATGTAGAGAACTGGCCAGCCGACCCCATGGGCGTTCAAGGCCCGGAACTGATGCAGCGTTTTTTGCAGCATGCAGAGCGCTTTAATACAGAAATCATTTTTGATTACATCCACACTGCCAAGCTTGATGAAAAACCGATACGCCTGATCGGCGACCAGGCAGAATACACCTGCGACTCCCTGATCATCGCTACCGGTGCGTCCGCCCAATACCTGGGTCTGCCATCTGAACAGGCTTTCATGGGCAAAGGCGTGTCTGCCTGTGCCACTTGCGATGGTTTCTTTTACCGCGGCAAGGAAGTGGCTGTCGTTGGTGGTGGTAATACAGCGGTGGAAGAAGCCCTCTACCTGTCGAATATCGCCAGCAAGGTCACCGTCATCCACCGTCGCGACAAATTCCGTGCAGAGGCAATCTTGATTGACCGTCTGATGGCCAAGGTTGCTGAAGGCAAGATCGAAGTCAAATGGAACCATACGCTGGATGAAGTCATTGGTGATGACTCTGGCGTGACAGGCATTAATGTCAAGGCAGCAGATGGAACAGTTACCCCTATCACCCTGCATGGCGTATTTATCGCGATTGGCCACAAACCAAATACCAGCATTTTTGATGGCCAGCTCGACATGAAGAATGGCTATATCAAAACCCGTACCGGCACCGAGGGCATGGCAACAGCGACCAATGTACCAGGTGTGTTTGCCGCTGGTGACGTACAGGATCATATCTATCGCCAGGCGATTACCAGTGCTGGTACTGGTTGCATGGCAGCTTTGGATGCACAGCGCTTCCTGGAAGAATAAGTCAAACGCCAAGGATGGAAAGCATGTCGTCTTTTAAAAACCTTGCTGACCTGAAGTCACTCAGTCAGCAATTAAAGCAACAAGAAGAAAGCCGACAACGTGCAGAGGCAGAACGTCTGGAACGGGAAAAGAAAGCCAGAGAAGAGGCGAATATTTTTCGCTGCAGCGTAGGCAAGGTAGAGGTTTTAAAAACCGCGGTGAAACATCACCCTGCCCCGACTCGCCTTGAACCCCTGCCATTTCAACACATTGCAGATGAACAGGCAGCGCTACAGGAATCTTTGTCGGATGAGTTTGACGCTGACTCCCTGCTGGAAACCGATGAAAACCTGAGCTATACCAGGTCAGGCGTAGGTCAGGATGTTGTCAGGAAGCTGCGCAAGGGCCACTGGGTCATACAGGCACAACTTGACCTGCATGGTTTGCGCCGCGATGAAGCCAGGGACAGTCTGGGAGAATTTTTGCGCAAGTGCATGCGCAATGGCACACGTTGCGTGCGCATCATTCATGGCAAAGGTCTGGGCTCTGTCAACAAGGAACCTGTACTGAAGCAAAAAGTCAGGAACTGGTTGATACAGAAAGATGAAGTATTGGCATTCAGCCAGGCGACTGCAGCTGACGGTGGCTCTGGTGCCTTGATCGTGCTATTGAAATCTTGACGATGGCTATGCAGCCTGAGCCCCCGACGAACCGGGGCTCAGGCGCAACAAACTTAATTGCGGAACTTCTTGTCCTTCGAAATAACGGTCATATCAACATATTTTGAACCGTTATGATTCGAAGGCGAAAAACTCACATCAAAACCACCAGCGTCATAACTGCTGCGGTTGATACTTTCCAGTGCAGACACCAGTTTTTCTCTGGTGAGACCTGAGCCGGCGCGTTTCAAGCCTTCCACAAATACTTTGGCAGCCAGATAACCTTCGAAGCTGGAAAAATTCAGATTTTTATTTCCGGCCTTCTCCATACTTTTCGTGTATTCGGCAACCACAGGTATTGACGGTGACCATGGAAATGGAACCACCTGTGAAATCACGACACCAACGCCATCTTTATCCAGCGCATCTGCCAGAGCCTGGCTACCGACAAAAGACACATTGTAAAACATGCCTGTATAGGCAGCCTTGTGCATTTCTTTGACCAGCGCACTACTCGCCGCATAGGTGCTGATCTGTATGATGGCATCTGGCCGTTTTGGCAAGAGCTTGGCAACAGCAGCTGAGACATCAGTGCTATTCCTTTCCACTGTTGCCATCTCGGCTATACGCAAATTCCTTTTCTTCATCGCCAGCTCCACACCAGCCAGACCTGCCTTGCCATAAGCATCGTTCTGGTAAAAGACGGCGATATTTTTTGTTCCCAGATTAGCCAGACGATCGACCAGATATTCAGTCTCGTCGTTATAACTTGCCCGGATATTGAAAATCTGACGGTTGAGAGGTTCTCTCAGGGATTGTGCACCGGTATAAGGTGCGAAGAAAGGGACTTTTGCTTGCGTGAAAATGGGTAAGGCTGCATTACTGGTGGCTGTACCTACATAGCCAAATAAAGCAAATACACCATCGTTTTCAATCAGGGCCTTGGTATTGGTAGCCGCCAGATCTGCCTCATACTTATCATCTTTTTGTATGATTTCAATCTTGCGGCCATATACACCACCAGCAGCATTGACCTGATCAAAATAAGTCTTGGCACCTGAATTGAGCTGCAAGCCAAGTTGTGCTGCAGGGCCGGAAAATGCAGCTGACTGCCCCAATAAAATTTTTCTATCTGTGACACCGGTTTCGGCTTGGGCATTTGCCATCGCCATCAACACCAGTGCCACCCCTATTTTTGTTTTTGCTCTTACTTTTGAAACACCAACAAATTCATTTACTGCAAACTTCTTAAACATCGTCATATTTAAACCGCATCAGGACCCGTCTCGCCAGTGCGAATACGTATTACCTGCTCCACATTTTGTACAAAAATCTTCCCATCACCGATCTTGCCGGTATGGGCTGCTTTAATAATTGCATCGACTACATTGTCGGCAATCTTGTCATCTACTACGACTTCCACCTTGATCTTGGGCAAGAAATCGACCACATACTCAGCGCCACGATACAGTTCCGTATGCCCCTTTTGACGGCCAAAACCTTTTACCTCGACCACAGTCAATCCTGTCACACCAACGTCTGCCAGTGCCTCACGCACTTCGTCGAGTTTGAATGGTTTGATGATAGCGGTAATCTGTTTCATTTCCCTCTCCTTAAATTGTTACGGTTAATACGATTAATATAATTAATACGGATCAAACTAGTCTCTGAACTTCGAAGTAATAGGATAACGCCAGTCACGCCCAAAAGCGCGATGGGTAATCCTGATACCTATGGGCGCTTGACGCCGCTTGTACTCATTAATTTTGATCAGGCGCGTGATGCGTTCCACATCCTCTGCCGCATAGCCTGCCGCAACTATCTCGGCACGCGCCTTGTTTTCTTCCATATACATGGCCATGATGCCGTCCAGGATGTCATAGGGCGGCAAAGAATCCTGGTCTTTTTGATCAGGTCGCAATTCAGCTGATGGCGCCCTCGTCAGTATCCGCTCGGGTATTACGGCTGACAGGGTATTGCGATAGGCACACAGGCGATATACCAGGGTTTTGGCAATATCCTTGATAACGGCAAAGCCACCTGCCATGTCACCGTACAAAGTACAATAACCAACTGCCATTTCACTCTTGTTACCCGTCGTCAAAACGATGGAACCATATTTGTTCGACAAGGCCATCAACAGTGTGCCACGTATCCTGGCCTGTATATTTTCTTCGGTGGTATCTTCCTTCAAGCCAGCAAATTCCTGGCTCAGGGTAGAACGGAATGCGCTGAAGCAATCGCTGATGGCGATTTCATCGTAGCGCACACCTATGCGTGCCACCATATCACGCGAATCCTGCCACGAAATATCGGCAGTATAAGGCGAAGGCATCATGATCGCCCTGACCTTCTCTGCACCAAGCGCATCGACTGCAATTGCCAGCACCAGGGCAGAATCAACCCCGCCAGACAAACCCAGCAAAACACTGGGGAAACCGTTCTTGCCTACATAATCACGTACGCCCATGACCAGTGCCTGATAAACCTCGGCTTCCAGCGATAAGGCCGCTTCCACGCGAGCATTCAAAGGCTGCGCGCCGTCAAATTCGACTACTTGCAAATCAGCTTCGCAATGCTTCATTTGAGCGCAAATCTGACCCTGGACATCCATGACAAATGAATTACCATCAAAAATCAATTCGTCCTGGCCACCGACCAGATTGGCATACACCAGGGACAAGCCCTGAGAGATCACATTGGCGCGCATGACATCGTAGCGCTGATGCTGCTTGCCCATGTGATAGGGTGAACCGTTTGGCACCAGCAGCACTTCTGCGCCCGCCTGCCTGGCTTTTGCGGGCGCATCTGGCAGCCAGGTATCTTCACAGATATTGATGCCGAAATTCACGCCCTTGATAGTGAATACACAAGCCTGATTACCTGATGAAAAATAGCGTTTTTCATCAAACACCATATCATTTGGCAAATCACGCTTAAAATAACTTGCTAATACCACACCACCTTGCAGCACAGAAACAGCATTATACCGTTTACCATCGGCCTCACCCGGATGACCGACCAAAACCGCAATGCCGGGAAATAGCGTAAGCTGTTTCTTTAAGGTATCGAGTGCGACAGCGGTATCATGATAAAACGCGTGGCGCAGCAATAAATCCTCTGGTGGATAACCTACCAGGGACAATTCCGGTGTGACGAGTATGTCTGCTCCCTGCTCTGCGGCACGGCGGGCATATTCTGCGATCTGGGCAGCATTGCCGGCAAGATCACCGACAACGCTATTCATCTGGGCAATGGCAACTTTTACGGTCATATTTGCAAATCTGTATTAAATCGAAAATGAAATCTGAATCTCCAGCCCCACATTATCGCATGCGTATCGTCACTTCACTGAGCGAGATAGCGCAATCATCATGGGATAGCCTGATTGCAGATCAGACGCTTGCCAATCCATTTCTATCGTATGCATTCTTGAGCGCCATGGAAGAGTCAGGTTCTGCCACTGAAAAAACTGGCTGGCAAAGCTGCTTTATTACCATCTGGGATGGAGAGCAGCTTGAAGCTGCGATGCCACTGTATGAAAAAAGCCATTCCTATGGCGAGTATGTGTTTGACTGGGCATGGGCCAGGGCGTTTGAGCGGCATGGCCATGACTATTATCCCAAGCTGTTGTCCGCCATCCCTTTCTCTCCCATCACGGGCAGCCGCCTGCTGGCACGCAATACGGCAGCACAAGGGGCATTGATCGCTGCCCTGCAGGAGCTACGAGATGCCGGTGAATATTCTTCCAGCCATTTGCTGTTCTTGCCGGAAGATCAGGCGCGCATGCTCAGTGAAGAAGGCTATCTTTTGCGCAAAGGCGTGCAATTTCACTGGAAAAACCAGGGCTACCAATGTTTTGATGATTTTCTGGATACACTGGACAAGAAAAAACGCAAAAATATTCGTGCTGAGCGCAGGAAAGTGCAGGATGCCGGCATACAGTTCCAGCATGTGCGCGGCAAAGACATACAAGAAGACGATTGGCGCTTTTTCAAAAGCTGTTATGACCAGACTTATGAAGAACATCACTCAACGCCATATTTGAATCTGGATTTTTTCTTGCGCATAGGTCGTGCCATGCCAGAAAACATCCATCTTGTTATTGCATTGCGAGACGGCAATAAGATCGCTGCATCCCTACTCATTCATGATCAGCAGCGCGTGTATGGCCGCTATTGGGGTTGCCTGGAAACACATCCCTGCCTGCATTTTGAAACCGCTTATTACCAATCCATCGATTTTTGCATACAGGAAAAAATTGCGATTTTCGAAGGTGGGGCACAAGGCGAGCACAAAATGGCACGTGGTTTTCTGCCAACCACGACCTGGTCGGCACATTACTTGAGTCATCCAGAATTTTTTGACGCAGTATCAAATTTCCTTGTACGTGAAACACAAGATATTGAGCTATATTTAGATGAGTTACATCAACACACACCATATAAAGCGCTGAAACACAATGGAGTAAGCGCTACTTGAAATTTTGCTTCGTTCAAGGCATCCTGTCGCCATGCAAAATAACTTTCTCTCGACACCGAATGCACCACCTGCTGCATTGCCAAGCAAACGCGTCGGACGCTTTTACCTTAGCGAGCGTCTGGGCATGGGATCAAATGGTGCCGTGTATCTGGGACACGATCCTGTCATAGACCGGGATGTTGCCATTAAAATATTTAGTGCAGGCAATAATGCTGCCGACAAGAAGCAACGCGAGCAGCAATTTATCAATGAGGCACGCGCAGCTGGCAGGTTATCCCACCCAAATATCGTGACGATATTCGATGCTTCCAGTGAGGGTGGTACGACATTTATCGCGATGGAATTTCTGCAGGGCAAGGATTTGCGACATATCCTGGCAGACGGCAAGCAATTCGACATCATAGAGACCGCGAATATCATACAAAAAATTGCCGAGGCTCTTGCCTACGCCCATAGCAATGGCGTGATACACCGCGACATCAAGCCTGCGAATATCTTTGTTTTACCCAACCAGCAACCCAAGGTGGTGGATTTTGGTATCGCCCGCGCACCAAATCGCGTATTGGATGAAACCAGGGAACAAGCCCACACCCTGTTCAACAATAATATTCTGGGCACACCCAACTACATGTCACCAGAGCAGGCTAATGGCAAACCTGTCAATGCCTTGACGGATGTGTATTCGCTGGGCACGGTCATGTATGAAATGCTGACTGGCCAAAAGCCATTTCAGTCGCAAGATGTTGACAAATTATTGCAACAGATTGTAAATAAAGTAGCGAAATATCCCTCAGAAATTCGCCCTGGCATACCGGATTCATTATCCAAAATTGTCATGAAGGCGATGCAGAAAGACCCTGCAGCACGTTATGAAAGTGCCGCTGAAATGTCTTTGGCATTAGAGAAATTTCTTGAGCGCGACAGAAAACTGAAGCGCAAGCGTCAGAAGCAAGGTAGTGATACCAGCGACTATTCCAATGACGATAGTCCGCACGTTGGTTCCTGGTTGAGTTGGGCCGCGCTGATCGCTGCCGTCGTCGGTGTGGCAGCTTATCTGATACACAGGATATGAGCATGGTGGTGATGCACGCGGAATGAGTCAGTAAAAAACAAAAAAGGTGCGATCAAATCGCACCTTTTTTTAATTCTAAAGCTCTTAGTTACTACCTTTTGATTGCTAGCTCTTAAGCTTCGGCTTCAGCTTTTTTGAAACTTTCTACACCGGCCAAAATTTCTGCCCTGGCATCGTCAGGACCGCCCCAACCTTCAACTTTAACCCATTTGCCTTTTTCCAGATCTTTGTAGTGTTCAAAGAAATGCTGGATCTGGCGCAGACGCAATTCGTTCAGGTCTTCTGGTTTTTGCCAGTGTGTGTAGATAGGCAGGATTTTATCTACTGGTACAGCCAATACTTTGGCATCGTTACCGGCTTCATCTGTCATTTTCAGGATGCCGATAGGACGGCAACGCACTACCACGCCAGGGATCAGCGGGAAAGGAGTGATTACCAATACGTCAACCGGGTCGCCATCACCAGCCAGAGTTTGTGGGACATAGCCATAGTTGCAAGGATAATGCATGGCAGTACCCATGAAACGATCGACAAAAAGGGCGCCAGTATCTTTATCGACTTCATACTTGATCGGATCGCCATTCATAGGGATTTCGATAATAACGTTGAAGTCATTTGGCAGATCACGACCTGCTGGTACTTTATTCAAGCTCATCTTGCACTTTCTGTATAAGTATCAATAGAAGAAATGGTTTGAACAGGATTATATAGTTTTTCAAGGCAAAATTGTGCGCCGCAACAGGGCAGCATGACAATTTAACTTTCAGCCTGTTTATACAATCCGCATCCTTATAACATGGTTGCCATCGCACATTGGCGATAATGGCTGGCAGCTTCTTCTGCCTGACCCAGCGCCTCATGCAACTGCGCCAGCTTCAGATTGCCTTCGCGCACAGTGCGCGGATCTACTGCATCGGACAGAGCTTGCTCCATATGCCTTTGTGCCTTGCCCCATAATTTCTGACGCAAGCATAGTGTACCAAGCGTCAGTGCCAGTTCTGGGTCCGTCGGATGCTGCTCTGACCATTTTTCACAATGTTCAATTTGTGATAACAAGGCAGCAGATCCCTCTGATGCTGCGGCATCACGGTAAGCGCGCATGAGGCGATCATCCCATTCTTCTGCCAATGCTTTTTCGACTATGCCACGGGCATCGTCAAACAAGCCGTGCGAGTTGAACGCGGTTGCGGCAGTGCTAGCGATAAAAGCCGATTTGCGCTCTGCCTGAGGGATTTCATACCAGACCCTGCGCAGGGATTCGGCATCATGCCCCTGGTTCTTCAGCAAGTCTTCATAAGCCAGCTCACGCAAACGTTGCGACAGCGCCGGATGCAGGGCGCGGTGCTTGTCCAGTGTGCGCACCAGCTTCAATACTTCCTGCCACTTCTGTGCCTGCTGATTGGCTTTCAAGGCCCAACGCAAGACCTGAATATGGCGTGTACCATTAGCATTCAGTTCACGCACTGCTTCCAGTGCCTTGCCAGCCTGATGCTGATCGACCAGCAATTCTGTCATGCTCACCAAGCGGGCAACCTTGTATGCGCCATCCTGCTCAAGACCGGCAAACCATGAATCACGCCGCTCATACTGGCTCATGTGATGGGCCGCACGCGCGCCGATGAGTGAAGCAACGCCAGCATTGTCTGGCAAATCAGTGGCGCGCATGGCGGCTTTTTCGGCATGACCAAAGCGACCTTCAAACAAGGCCTTCAAGGCTTCACGCAAGGCCTTGTTGCTGTCTTTTTCACGCTTGTTTTGACGGTACAGGGCAACTTTGCGTGGCATTTTTCTGGTGGTGACGATGGCGCGTATAACCAGATAAATAACGACAAAAGTAAGCAGCAACAGGAACAGGAAGAAGTTCAGTGACAAGTCTATCCGGTAAGGCGGAAAGAACAGAACCACATTCCCAGGGTTATAACGTGCGCCCACGGCCAGGCCAACAGCGAGCGCAAAAAGAATCAGAAGCCGGATAAAGATACGCATACTCTTATGGCTTCACTTTATAGTTACGTACCGCATTCAGACTCTCGCCCAACGTCGGCATTTCTATCGACAGATTACTACCCTGCACCTGACGCAACAAGGCTTGCACAGTCTGCGTCTGCTTGGCGCGGGTATCAAAATACTTGCCGATGGCATCCTGTGCAGCAATCATGTCGCTCCTGAAGATACTCTCATTCCTGGACAACAGTGCCAGCCTCGCATTCAACAGACGCAGCTTCAGGTTTTCGCGGGCGAAATAGGATTGAGATGGTGTCAGCAACAGCACATCCGGCGTTTCTACATTACGCACGCGTATCAACTGTTTGACTTCATTCCACATTTCGCTGGAAAAACTCTGCCAGCCATCTTGCAGGCGCATGCTCCAGGTAATTTCTTCAACATCATCGACAGTCTTCTTTTCTGTTTTTGCAGTGACTGAAGATTTTGGCAAAACGCGCAATGGCGCTTTTGGTGGTGTTGCTGATACCACAGATTTTTCATCCGACCATAATGGGATATGGTCAATCTGGGCAATCACACTATCCAGGCGCAATGCGACACCAGGCAAATCCAGGGCAGGCAAAGACTTCAGTCTTTCGATGTCTTTGGCAATCGCACGGCGTATGGAAATAAATTGCGGCTTGTCCGATTTAGCCAGGCGGCCATCAGCATTTTGTAAAGCAATCAGGGCACCTTGCACATTACCGGCCAGTTGCAATTGCTGGCTCGCCGTTGCCAATACCTGCTCAATCTCGGCCAGTGCCCAGTCATCGCGATTCTTGGACAAGTCCTGATACAACTGTTCAAGAGCCAGTTGCTGGCTTTGCGCCTCAGACTGTTTGCCTTCCAGCAGAATGACCTTGGACTGGATTTCCTTGGCAGTCTCTTGCACATTGCGCGCCAACAATTTGGTTTCACTGCTATTGGTATCGGCAGTTTGCAGTCTCTTGGCGACTTCTTCACGCAAACCACTGATCTGGTTTTGCGATGACCACCAGTTAGCTGCCAGTAAAACTGCGAGCACACCGGATACCAGATAGGCCGGACTGGCCCAGCCTGGTTCCCTGGCCGCTTCTGCAGGTAAAGTTGGGGCGGTCTGTCGCACCTGGGCATCGACAGGATTTGCCGTCACGACGGCGTCGGGATTTGATTGCTGTTCACTCATAGACGAGATTGTAACGCGACAAGCAGTTGTTCGTCGCCAGAAGCTGTTAAGGTTATGTGCAGAAACCCCAGAGATTGTGCGGTTTCTTCGATACGGCTGTGTGGCACCAGCAAATGTTGTCGTTGCATTTTTGCCACGCCACTATTTAATTTCAACGCCTCTACATAGTCACACAAATTGCGCAAAGCCTCAGAACTGGTGATGACCCAGTCATTCCCGGTTTCAAGCAATTGTGTTAAATGCTTTTCTTTTTCATCATTCAATATTGGTTTGACCCTGCGATAAGCAGCTACCTGCACCACTTCCACACCATACGCACGCAAGGCATCGGCCAATAATTCCCGGCCTGATTCACCCCGGATGATCAATACTTTCTGACCGCGCAGCGCATCAAGATTCAACTCGGCAAGCAGAGTTTCAGAATCTGTCTTCAATTGATTACGTGGGCGCAAAATGGTCGAGGTCTGGTCGTTCACGCCATATTCGGCCAGTTTTGCCCGGCTGCCTTCACCCATGACCGCAAAAGTCAGCTTCTCTGGCAAGTTCGTCAGATGCCGGAAAAAAGCCTCTATGGCATTTGGGCTGACAAAGGCTATCAGAGCATAGTCTTGCAACTGACCTAATTGTGCAATCAAGGCGGTATTGTCTTCCAGTGCTGCTATCTCCAGCAAAGGGAAATGTTCCACCTCACGCCCCATGGCTATCACCTGCCTGGCAAAATCCTGAGCCTGTGCGAGTGGGCGCGTCAGTATGACCTTTTGATTCTGCATGTCTTGGCTATATCACTCAGTGATCTCAGCTTTGCACACTGCAAGTATGGCTTCTGCATCCTGCGCAGATAGCGCTTGTGCCAATTTCAGGCCCAGTGCATGCGGCTGATCAGCGGCACCAGCAACTTCGGCCATGGCGATGCGTGTGCCATCCGGCGTGGCAACCATAGCCCGGATCTGCATCTGGCCCTGGCTGACAGTCGCAAAAGCTGCCAGCGGTATTTGGCAACTACCACCAAAGGCCTTGGATACTGTACGCTCCGCCGTTACTGCCTGCGCAGTCTCAGTATGATTCAGGGCCGCCAGCATGGCTCGCAACTCTGGCCGGTTATCGGGTATTTCTATTGCCATTGCGCCCTGCCCTGCTGCCGGCAAGCTTTCTTCAGGGGCCAGGCAGGCGCGTATGCGTTCAGGTACACCAAGACGTTTGAGACCCGCTGCAGCCAGGATGATGGCAGCGTATTCGCCATTATCAAGTTTGCGCAAGCGGGTATCAAGATTGCCGCGTAGCGGGCGTATCACCAGATGCGGGTAACGGGCGGAAATCAGGGCCTGACGGCGCAAGCTGCTGGTACCGACTACTGCTCCCTCAGGCAAACTGTCCAGACCAGCATAGTCATTCGAAACAAAGGCATCGCGCGGATCTTCACGTTCCAGAATTGCCGCCAGGGTAAAGCCTTCGGGCAAATCCATGGGTACGTCCTTGAGAGAGTGCACGGCCAGGTCAGCGCGGCCTTCTGCCATGGCGACCTCCAACTCCTTGACGAACAGGCCTTTGCCTCCCACTTTGGACAGAGCGCGGTCCAGTATCTGGTCACCACGGGTCGTCATGCCCAAAATCTCTATCTGCCAATCAGGGTACAGTGCAGCCAGGCGGTCACGCACATGTTCGGCTTGCCACATTGCCAAACGGCTTTCGCGTGAGGCAATAATCAATTTTTTAGAACTTGAAGATGTCAAAATAAGGCTACTTTCAACTGTAAAAGCTGGATACAAAAACCAGGCACGATTTTATCATTGCAGGAAATGACTTTATAAGTAATTCAGATGACAAGATGATAGTTTTGCGTGAATTAAATTAAATGCAGCGGCGAAATGGGGATAGAAGCACATCAAACCTGGTCAAACTTGACATAGTCAGCCTGAAAACGGCATCATAGCCCTAGAACACGCCTTGATATACGTCATGCCGCTCATGATTCAGCGGCTTTTTTACGTATACTAGCTATTTTTCACCGCATCACCCAACTGGATTTAGCATGCTCCCTGGTACCGAAGATAAAAAACACCTGATACTGACAGGCGACCGCCCTACCGGCCCCCTGCACCTTGGCCACTTTGTAGGCAGCCTGCGCAACCGCGTCAAATTCCAGAACCAGTATGAACAATACATCATGCTGGCTGATGCCCAGGCCCTGACCGACAATATGGAAAACCCGGCCAAGGTTCATGACAATGTCATGGAAGTGGCGCTTGATTACCTGGCTGTTGGTATCGATCCGGCCAAATCAACTATCCTGATCCAGTCGCAAATTCCTGAACTGACAGAATTAACTTTCTACTACCTCAATCTGGTCACGGTAGCGCGCCTTGAACGCAATCCGACGATTAAACAAGAAATCACCCTGCGCAATTTTGAGCGCGATATTCCTGCCGGCTTCCTGACATACCCTGTCAGCCAGGCAGCAGATATCAGCGCCTTCAAGGCCAGCCTGGTGCCGGTCGGTGAAGACCAAATACCGATGATAGAACAGACCAATGAAATCGTCCGTCGCTTCAACCGTCTGGCAAATAAAGAGATTTTGGTGGAATGCCAGGCACTGGTGCCTGAAATTGGCCGCCTGCCTGGTGTTGATGGCAAGGCCAAGATGAGCAAATCACTGGGCAATGTCATCAACCTGAATTTTTCACCCGCCGAAATCAAGGCTGCAGTGCGCAATGTCTATACCGACCCGCTGCATCTGCGCGTGGCTGACCCTGGTCACCTGGAAGGCAATGTTGCCTTTATGTACCTCGATGCCTTCGATGAAGACAAGGCCGGCCTGCAAGAAATGAAAGACCATTATGTCCGTGGCGGTCTGGGCGACAGCATCGTCAAGGCGCGTCTGGAAGGTATCTTGCAGGACATGTTGAAACCGATACGTGAACGCCGCGAAGAATTTGCCAAAGACCGTGGCCAGGTTTTGCAAATACTGAAAGAAGGCACACGCAAGGCACGTGAAATCTCTGCACAAACGACTGATGAAGTCAGGGCAGCAATCGGCTTGAAACACTTCTGATCTGCGGGGGGGGATTCGCCCCGGTTCTCTCTGTTATCCTGGGCGAAAATTTTATGAGCGCAACTGATTTCCATCTGACACTCAGTTCCGCTCGCGCCCTGCATCTGGCCGCACAGGGCTTGTTAAATCCTTCGCCGCGCAAAGCTGGCAAACAGGATGTGCTGGCCTGCATACGCAATATGAAGGCATTGCAGATTGACACTATCAGCGTGGTTGCGCGCAGCCCTTACCTGGTGCTGTGGAGCCGCCTGGGTAATTATCCACATGCATGGCTGCATGAATTGCTGGAAGAAGGCCATCTGTTTGAATACTGGTCTCATGAAGCCTGCTTCTTACCGATAGAAGACTACGGTCTATACCGGCATCAGATGGTGTCACCACAGGGTCTGGGCTGGAAATACAATCACAAGTGGCTCAAGGAAAATGCTGCGCAGGTAGAAACCGTGCGCCAGCATATTCATGCAAATGGTGCCAGCCGTTCGGCAGACTTTGAACGCACCGATGGCAAAAGTGGTGGCTGGTGGGAATGGAAGCCGGAAAAACGCTCACTGGAAGTGTTGTTCACGACTGGCGAACTGATGGTTGCCAAACGCCATAATTTCCAGCGCATTTATGATTTACGCGAACGTGTACATCCCAAATGGAATGACAAAAAACATCTGAAACCTATCCTGCATTGCGAGCGCACCCAGATCTTGCAATCCGTCCGTGCGCTTGGTATTTGCAAGGCAAACTGGATCAGCGATTATTTCCGCATGGGCAAACCCGATGCCAGCAACCAGACAACACAACTGGTCAAAGAAGGCTTATTGATACCTGTTACGGTTGATCAGCACGAGGCCCTGTTTTATGCGCATCCCGATCGCCTCGATTTGCTGGAACAGGCAGGCGAAAACAAACTGAAAGCTACCGCCACCCGTATCCTTTCACCTTTTGACCCGGTGGTGTGGGACAGAAAACGCGCGATAGACCTGTTTGATTTTGACTATAAACTTGAATGCTATACGCCAGCGCCAAAACGGCGTTATGGCTATTTCACCCTGCCGATCTTGCGCAAGGGTGCCCTGATTGGGCGCATGGACGCCAAAGCCCATCGCAAGGAAGGCATACTGGAAATCAAGGCCCTGCATCTCGAACCGGGCGTACGCGTTTCTCAAGCCCTGGCGGCTGACCTGGCAAAAACTTTGCGCGAATTCGCCATATGGCATGAATGCCATGATTTGCAATTGACTTGGTGTAGCTCAGCGGAGTTGATACCTTTGTTGGAGGCACTGATTTAAATGTCTCCACGATACGCATTATTAATCAGCCTGCTGCTGGCCAGCTCCATGACAATGGCTGGTGAGGCTCCTGAGAAAATCAGCTTCCCCAGCCTGGACTTGCAAGACGGCCAGACTGTTCAGCTTGAGGCCTTCTGGTTCCATGCCAGGGGCAATGCTGCCACTGCGCCAACCGTCATTGCCCTGCATGGTTGTGGTGGCTTGTATAGCTCCCGCAAGGGACATGAGCAGGAACTGAATGCCAGACATCACAATATGGCCAGGCTATTGCAGGAGAACGGCTACAACGTGTTGATGCCTGACAGTTTTCGCCCGCGCGGCACAAATAGCATCTGTAGCAGCGCCTACAAAAACCGCGATATCAGCACCAACAACCGCCGTCTGGATGTGCAAGCCGCCTTGCAATGGGTAGGCAAGCAAGCTACTGTTGATGCAAAAAACATAGCCCTTCTCGGCTGGTCGAATGGTGGTTCTACCACGCTGAACTCCCTGAATACTGCCCATAAAGCGGCAGGCAAGGATGATCTTTACCCCAAGGCGGCCGTGGCGTTTTACCCAGGCTGCCAGGGCTACCTGAAAGCACGTCCTGCTTATCGCCTGGCGTCACCTTTGTTGATCCTTATAGGCGCAGAAGATGACTGGACACCTGCGGCCCCTTGCGTGAGCTTTGAAAAAATGCTCGCGCCTTCGCCTGTCAAGGTCAGCGTCTTTGCCGATAGTTATCATGATTTTGATGCCCCAGACCTGCCAGTGCGCAAACGCATGGATGTGCCGAATGGCGTGCATCCCGGACAAGGGGTGACGACGGGCAGCAACCCGGCAGCCAAAGAACTTGCCTACAAAGAAATGCTGCTGTTTCTCAAACAGCACTTGAGTGCGCAATAGTAATGCAATAGGGTGTGCAAAAAGTGTGCAATGATTGCTGAATAATTCATCAAATAGCTTGTTTGAAATCAAAGCTGGTGCAACAATCAAGAAGCATACTTGTTACAAGCTCAACGATGAAAGGCACAGGATATGTACTCCAGAATCTTGTTACCCACTGACGGCTCTGAATTGTCACATGCCTGCGTTGCGGCAGGACTGGAATTTGCCAAGCAATTACAGGCAGAAGTGGTTGCTGTTTTTGTTGCGGGCAATTATCAGTATCCGCTGTATGTAGATATACTCCCGCCTAACGGACCGACCGAAGAAGAATATCAGGCTGCCATGCAGACCCTGGCAGAGAGTTATCTGCAACCTTTAAGGGAAGGCGCCGCTGCCGCTGGTCTGGCTTATCAGGAAGTCATACAATTCAACGATTCCACCGCGAAGGAAATCGTCCACACTGCGCAAGAATATGCCTGCGACCTGATCTTCATGGGTTCACATGGCCGCAGCGGTCTGGGCCAATTCATACTCGGCAGTGTCACCACCAAAGTCTTGTCATTGTGTCTGATACCTGTACTGGTACATCGTATCAAGCATCACTGAAGACGATCACTAAGCCCGCGCCAGCGGGGGCTTGCAGTACAATAGCGTTTCACCTTGCTCAGGCACAACACCTGACAAGCTTCAACATGACTAACGCTTTGTACAACAACGATGACCCGTATCCTGATTGCTGACGACCACACCATCATGCGTGAAGGATTGAAACGCATACTTGATGGCATAGAAGACATACAGGTAGTTGCCGAGGCAGTAGATGGTTTCGATACCCTGGAAAAAGTACGGACTACTGAATTTGACGTCTTGCTGATGGATTTGTCCATGCCTGGCCGTAGCGGCGTTGATCTGATACGGCAGATCAAGGATGAATTCCCCAAACTGCCCATACTGATACTGACCATGCATGAAGAAGAACAGTATGCGGTGCGCGCCATACGCGCTGGTGCACGTGGTTATCTGACCAAGGAAAGTGCAGGTACACAATTGGTCACCGCCTTGCGCAAAGTTGCTTCTGGCCGCCCATACATCAGCATAGAAGTGGCAGAGCAACTGGCCATGAGCGCCATGCCTGCGGATGACAGCCAGCCGCACACCAGCCTGTCTGACCGTGAATTTGAAGTGTTCACTCATCTGGTGAAAGGCAAGTCGATTACCGAAATCGGTGAACTCCTGCATCTGAGCGTGAAGACTGTCAGCACGCACAAGACCCGTATCATGCAAAAGATGAACATGAGTAATTTGTCCGACCTGGTGCAGTACGCCATTGCCCACCATCTCCTGCAGCCACAGGCGTAAGCAGCCCATCCCTCCGCATTCTTCCGCAGTACATCTGAATTACCTCTGATACAGCACCACCATCCCAGGCGGGATAGTGGCGCTGTATCACGTCATGCAAATTGCTTTCTAGGAATATTCCTACCCCGGCAGCGCCAAATCTGACAGTTCAAATCAGCATCTCCTGATTTAAATCAAAGCCAATGCTGACGATAATAGAGCCTAAGCAAACAAGCACAGCATTGACAAATGAACCTGTACATCCTTGAAGATTCAGTCCTGATTCAGAACCGCCTGATACGGATAGTCGAAGAAGTGCCTGGCATGCATGTACTGGGAGTGGCAAGCGATATGGTTAGCGCCTATCAGGCACTGCTAGGCAATGATACAGACGCTTTGATACTCGACATACAACTTGCTGATGGTAATGGACTGCAATTATTGAAAAATATCAAGCAAAGCAAGCCCGGAATTAAAGTCGTAGTACTGACAAATCATGTGACCGAAGACAACCGTCTGCATGCAATGCGGGCTGGTGCAGATGGCTTCCTTGATAAATCGACGGACTTTAGCCTGTTACAAGATTATCTGCTGCGCTGGCAGCAACCAGATTCAAATCATCAAATCAATTAATCAATGTCCTTACCTTATAAGGGAAATATCATGACTACTGCAGCCTTCATTACCAGTAACAGCAGCCTGCCTTCAGTTGCCAGCAAAACTGCCTTCCCGGCCATTTCCAATGAGGCTGGCTGGCGTTGTCATGGCAATCTTTGGTCCAATCTGCGTGAAGTATGCGAACTCTTGCGCATCCCTACCCCAGCCGCGTCAGCAGATGAAGAAGTACTGTTTCAGCATGTGCGCTTCAAAGCTGGTCAGAGAATCCATACCATAGGCCAGGATTTTGATACTCTTTACATTGTCAATTCAGGTTTTTTAAAAACGGTGCTGCTTGACGAATACGGTAACGAACAAGTCTTGAGCTTCCCCATGAAAGGCGATTTGCTCGGCATAGATGGCATACACAACCAGCACCACGCTTCGGAAGCAGTGGCCCTGTCCGACTGTGACATCATATTGCTGCCCTATAAGACATTCTCTGCATTGGGCCGCACCTATGTAGAACTAGAGCAAGCCATGTTCAGCGTCATGAGCCGCGAACTGGTACGTGAACAGATCATGATAGGCATGCTCAGCGCCCTGAGTGCAGAAGCCAAGGTTGCCCGCTTCCTGACGACACTCGGCGAACGATTCAGCCAGTTGGGTTACTCTGGCAAGTCCTTCAATCTACGCATGACCCGTCATGAAATAGGCAGCTACCTGGGCCTGACTTTGGAAACTGTTAGCCGTACCTTGTCAGCCTTCAATGAAATGGGGCTGATCAGCGTAGATCAGCGTCAGATCGCCCTGAACGATGTGCCCGCACTGAAAACTCTGCGTCGCCTGCCTCCAGCCAAGGCACGTATCAAGGTCAGCGAAAAAGTGTCGGCTTTAGTTGGTAAGAATTTACTGCCGCAATGGGGCAAAGAAGTTGCTGTTACCTTAAATTAGTGTAAGCTTTAACAAGTAGCATCATCTTTTTGCCATGTTTGCCAAGGCAAAAAGATTGCTGAACTTGTATTTGTTTTCTTTCCCGGATTGCACATCAAGGAGTAAAACATGCCGTACAAAACCATACTGGTTCATGTTGATGAATCTGAACGTTCCAACTTCCGTATCCGTGTTGCGGCAGAAATTGCCAAGGCTGACGAAGCGCATCTGACAGGAACCGCCGTCACCGGTGTCTCCCGTTTTATCTATCAGGATGGCAATATCAGCACCAACGATCCCAATCTGAGCATACACCTCAGTTATTTGCACGAACGCGCAGAAAAAGCTGTTGCCAACTTTAACCGACAAGCCCAGGCTTTAGGCGTCAATTCCTATGAAAGCATGATCGCCAATGATGAAGCCGGTGGTGGCGTTGGCCTTCAAGCCAGGTATAGCGATCTGGTGGTCATAGGCCAGACCAACCGTGACGAACCCTCACCTTCGGTTTTGCCCGACTTTCCTGAGTATCTGATCATGAATTCAGGCCGCCCTGTCCTGATCGTTCCTTATGTTGGCGACATCACTTCAGTTGCAAAACGCCCCTTGATTGCCTGGGATGCCAGCCGTGAATCCACCCGTGCCATCACCGATGCAATTCCCTTGCTGCGCCGCGCAGAGCTTGTACATGTGGCGATTTTCAATCCCAAGGCCGTACCAGACAGCCATGGTGAGCAACCAGGTGCCGATATTGCCCTGTACCTGGCAAGACATGGCATCAAGGTAGAAGTTGGCGTGCATAAAACTTCGACTGACATAGGCAATGCGCTGCTGTCACTATCACACGATCAGGACAATGATTTGCTGGTCATGGGTGGCTACGGTCATTCACGCTTCCGTGAAATGATCATGGGCGGTGTCACCCGAACCATCTTGCAAAGCATGACGTTGCCAGTGCTGATGTCGCACTAGGCTGCTCATCAGAATCTGAGGCCTGGCAAATGGCACTCCTTGCAAAAAGGAGTGCCATTTTCTTTTTTGTAGCAATTCGACCAAGCTTTAACCGGGCATTTACGAATTAGAATACTGGTCTAAATTAAATAAAACTAAACCATATGGCACATGATAATCCTGGCATGGTAAAAGCACGATGGACAGCAGGTTTGCTGGCCCTGTTATCAATCGTTTTATGGTTGAACCACGCAACCCTGTCCACCATACAGATGCCAGCCCCCTTGCCGGTACATACTGTACTGGAAACCATCACCATTGTGATTTTCACATCGGTATTCATTGTTTGCTGGAATGCCTTTGGCGGCGCCAGAAAAAAGAGCAGTGTCATCCTCGCCGTGGCATTTTTGTGTACTGCCATTCTCGGTTTCATGCATGCGATCAGCTTTCAGGGCATGCCTGGCTTTCCTGATGCGGCAGACATGCATAAATCCCTGTTGTTCTGGCTGTTGTCACGCTCATTCATTGCCACTACACTGCTGGGCTTGGCATTGGCACCTGAGAGCTCAGAAGTCAGCCCAACCCAAGCTTATTTAGTCTTGATTGCAGGATTGATAGCCACAGCCGGGTGGATGATAATGGTGTTTGCACTACCGCATCTGCTGCCGCTAACCTATATCCAGGGTGAAGGGCAAACTTCTTTTAAAATAGCGTGTGAAGCAGGTCTGATCGCCATCAATCTGTTCACCGCCTATCAATTGAACAAACGGGGCAAGGCCATTTCAGAGTCTGCCGGGCCTGGCAAGCAAGGTGAGCGCTTGCAGATAGAACGTGCGCCCCTGTTTCTTGCGGCTACCCTGCTGGCCACTTCAGAGGTGTATTTTGCCATCTATACGGACGGCAATGATGTCTTCGTAGCGATCGGCCATGTGTTTCAGTTGCTGGCTGCCATTGCCATTTATCGCGGCATGGTCTCGGTGAACATCCATACCCCGTATGCCAGTCTGGCAGAAACCAGCCAGAACCTGGCCAACTCCGCAGCCGAACTCAGCATGGAGCGTGAGCGCCTGAGCCGTATGATAGATACCGCCATAGACGGCATTATCACCATCAACGAATCGCAATCCATCATCCTCGTCAATCCTGCGGCCGCTGCCACTTTTGGTTACGAAGTCGATGATCTGATGGGGGCTTCACTTGATCTTGTATTACCAGAGCGCCACCGCAAGGTACATGGCAAACATGTACAGCAATTTGGTGAAACTGGCGAAACCCGCAGGAAAATGGGGGGCAACTTTGATGATTTTTATGTCACTGGCGTCAAAGCCAATGGCGATGAATTTCCCATCGAAGCTTCAATTTCCAGCCAGATAGAAAATGGCAAGCGTTTTTATACTGTGATCTTCCGCGACATTACCGAACGCAAGGTCGCCAAAGAAAAAATGGCGCTTTATCACGATGAATTGACGCAGTTATCAGCAGCCCTGCAAAGCATACGCGAAGAAGAACGTAAGCATATTGCCCGTGAACTGCATGATGACCTGGGTCAGTTACTGGCCGCGCTGCGTATGGATTTATCACTGCTGCAAAGAGACAGTGTCTTGACAGGCAAGACCCAGCAAACCATCAACAGCATGGATCAATTATTGCTGACTTCAATTACCACGCTGAGACGCATAGCCACCGACCTCAGGCCACGTGCACTGGATGAAGGAGGACTATATTTTGCGCTGCAGACTTTGCAAAAAGATTTTTCCCAGCGCCATGGTATTGCCTGCGACTTGCAGGCAAACGAAGAACAACTGGCACTTGACGATGCTCGCAGCACTGCGATCTTCCGTATCGTCCAGGAATCACTGACCAACGTAGTCAGGCATGCAGGTGCCACAGAGGTGCAAATTTCTTTCGAGCGCACCCCTGACACACTGAGCTTCCGCATTGCCGACAATGGCAAAGGTATAGAAGCCGATGAGATGCGCAAATCACGTTCCTTTGGCCTGGTAGGCATGCGTGAGCGCGTCAAAGCCATGCACGGCAACTTCCTGGTTGATAGCCAGCCGGGCGAAGGAACCCAACTGAAAATAAATTTGCCATTAAGTTAATTCAATAAATTAAGGCAAATACATCAAGCAAATATGTTAAGCAAACAGAAGATGCGTGCAGACAGGGCGAATCCAGTATAAGCTTACGGAAAATCGTATCGCGGCAGGAGCATTTTAATGTCAGTCTCAGCACTCAATAGCGGCCTTTCAGGAATCCAGGCTTACGCTCGTGCGCTCGACAGCTCGGGACATAATGTGGCAAATGCCAGTACGGCAGGTTTTATTCCACAGCAGGTCAGTTTTCAAGAGCAGCCTGCTGGTGGTGTGATTGCCAATATCAGTAAAGAAGGCAGCAGTCTGGCTTCACAAGAACAGAGCGGCACTGATCTGAGCAGCGAAATTGTGCAATCGATACAATTCAAGGCAGGCTTTGACCTGTCTGCGAAAATTATCAAAACGCAAGATGCGTTACTCGGCACGCTGATCGACATCAAGGCCTGAGCAGGACCTGCCAGCTAAGCCGCTGGTACCAAACACAGGAAGGATGGCATATCCTTCATATCAAAATACCAAAGTCCAAATCCACCTATTCCCAACAGAATTGCTGCGCCCAGGTAGCGCAAGCCACGCATGATGGTTTTATTTTGCGCCTGTTGCATGACAGTCTGGGTCAACAATAAATGTGGCAAGGCAAACAGGCCAAACACCAGCATCAGCACAGCACCAGACCAGGCATCGCCAGACAATAAGGCGAACGGTGCAACGCCGTACAAAAGACCGCAAGGCAGACATCCCCAGCCCATGCCCACAAAAAATGGATGTCGCGCCACCTGGCGCAATGAAGGCAGTCTGCCAGTCAATCTCGCATGCAACTCTGCCAGCAGGTTTTGCACAATAGCCAGGCGTGGCAACAACCCCAATATACGCAAACCAAGTAATATCAACATCAGGTTACCAATGACAAACATGATTTGCTGCACTGGCAGGTAAGGCTTGAACAATATGCCGGCGGCACCAAGGCCGCCAAGTGCAGCACCAGCAATCATATAGGTAAAAATGCGCCCGCCTTGCAACATGACTTGATATTGCAAACTGACTGGCAAACTAAAAGACGCCTGTTTTGCCGCCCGCTGCCCTGCCAAGGCAATAGGAATGATCCTGCCACCGCTCTCGTAAGACTTTTGCCCGGACTGTGTCAGTAGCATAGAGATGCCACCACACATGCCAGCGCAATGCACCCCTCCTACGGCACCAGCTGTCATTGCAGCAAAGACCAAAGGAAGGGTCAGCATCTCAGATCAGTTTGGAATATCTGGCGCCTGATTGCTGCGACAGATAGCGGTCAAAAACCATCGCCAGTGCGCGCACGAACAAGCGGCCCTTGGGCGGGATACTGATACTACTTTCATTGACCAACACTATGCCTTCTTGCTCATAGTCTTGCAGCCTCTGCAGTTCGTCAGCAAAATAGTCAGGAAAAGAAATGCCATATTGCATTTCAAGGAATTTGAAATTCAGGGTATTGCTGCACATCAGGCTCATGATGACCTGGCGACGCAAGATATCATCCACATCCAGGTGATAACCTTTTTCTACAGGTAATATACCTTTATCCAGACTGGCATAGTATTCATCCAGGGTGCGCAGGTTCTGACTATAAGATGCACCCACCTTGCCTATCGCCGACAAACCAAGAGCGATGAGATCGCAGTCTGCGCGCGTCGTGTAACCCTGGAAGTTCCGGTGCAGGCTGCCATCCAGAGTCGCCAGTGCCAGACTGTCGTCCGGTTTGGCAAAATGATCGAGGCCTATATACACGTAACCCTCAGCCAGCAAGCGCCGTATCGACATCAGGAAAATTTGCAGACGCTGCTCCGCAGACGGCAGATCCGCTTCGGCGATCCGGCGCTGAGGTTTGAAGCGCGTGGGCAGGTGTGCATAATTGTAAAGCGCAATGCGGGCAGGAGACAGTGCAATGACCTGGTCCAGCGTCTGCGAAAAACTTTCCAGATTCTGTTTCGGCAAACCATAGATCAAATCAAAATTGATAGATTGAAAACCGCAGGCCCGGCTATCTGCAACTGTAGCAGCCACCATTTCGTAAGGCTGTATGCGGTGCACTGCCTTTTGTACTTCCTCATTGAAATCCTGCACACCGAGACTGGTGCGGTTGAAACCCAGCTCTGCCAGTAATTGCAGGGTTTCTGTAGTAACAGTGCGTGGATCTATCTCTATGGAGATTTCGGCATCATCAGTGAAGTCAAATTGCTCGCGCAGCAGGTCCATCAACTGGCGCAACTCAGCATGGCTGAGAAAGGTCGGCGTACCCCCACCGAGATGCAGTTGGCTCAGGGTTTCACGCGCATGCAAATGGGCTGTCACCAACTTCAATTCCTTGCTCAGGTATTCCAGATACTTGGCCGAACGCCCATGGTCTTTGGTGATGACTTTATTGCAGGCGCAGTAATAACACAGTGAAGCGCAAAACGGGATATGTATATATAGCGACAGTGGTGGTTTGTTCAGCAGACGGCTGCGCTCTTCCAGATAGCCTATGTAAGACTCTGCCGTGAAAGTTTCTGCAAATCTGTCTGCCGTGGGATAAGACGTATAACGGGGGCCCAGGCTGTCGAAACGGCGTATCAGCGCCTCGGGAATTTCTATTGCTGGAAATGCAGCCGGTTCGTTCATTTTCATGATGGGTCTCAATGTGCTTTTTGCACAAGCAAGGCCGTCAGACCACTAGACAGAATTCCCAGTAACCAGAAAGCAAAAAAGCCTATGGTATAAACACCTGTTTCATGCATTTGCAGGCGCCTGTCCAGCACAATCAATTCCATCGGGTCAACCAGGCTAAAGAACAAGCCGGTTGCCGCACAGGCCATCAAAAACGCTGGCCACAAAACGATCATCAACATAGAACGCAATTGTGGTTTACGTGATGTGAGAGTGCTATTTTCCAAATCCTGTCCCCTTCTAGTGATTGTCCAGCCTCAGGTCAGCAAAATTCAGGGATTGAACTTATTTTGCTGCATTCAGCTGTACTGGTTTTTGTCCTGGATCAAACCAGTCACCGGTCAGACGCCAGTCTGTGGTCTCCAGTTTGATATGAAACAGTTTTACAGCTTGCTCTCCGGCATTTGGCATCAGTTTGAGGTCACCTTCATATTGACCGGTGGCCGTTCGCTTCATCGGTAAGCGACGTATCACCTCGCTGACCGAATTACCGCCAACTGCCGCACTGGCGAGTCTCAGTTGTATGGTTTCGGGCAAATCGCCCTTGCCACTGACTTGCAATACGATCTTGCCTTTGGCGAAGTCTGCATTGATATAGGCATTCAGTTGCAACTCCCTGGCCTTGGCGTCGCGCTGTATATCCTTGTTGATCATCAGACCTTGCTTATAATAATCTTCGGCGACGACCTTGTCGGCACCATGCATGGCAATGTAGCCAGTATACAGACTGGCACAAACCACAAAGGCCGGACCGCCTGCCACCAGCAGTAACCAGGGTTCTTTGTACCAGGTATCGCGCCTGGATTTTGGGGGCATCAGACTGGCTTCCATTTTATTCTCCTAACGTGGAACAGTGAACACGGCTTTTTCAGTCACCGTTACTTCTGGTGTTTCAATATCCTTGACGATAAAACGTATGCGGTTGGAGCCGCTTGCCAATACATTGGCTGGCACCCTGACCCTGACCGGAAACGCTTTTGTGCTCGCAGAGCCAACTTCCAGATTCGCAGGGTTGACGATAACCGCGCCGGCGGCGCCTTCTACTGCCACACTGTAATGTCGCGCCGATTCCTGGGTGTTCATGACTTGCAGACGATAGACATTTTCAATTGCACCCGCTTCAGTTATTTTAGGCATGCCACGGTCTTTGATGACATCAACTTTCAAGGGAGTGTGCATTGCAAGGGATACAGCCGCCACCAAAATGATACAGCCCAACAAGCCACCATAAATCAGGGTACGCATACGGAATACCCGTTTCCACATGGCTTTGTCATCCAGCTTTTTAGTCAAGGCATGTTCAGTGGTATAGCGTATCAAGCCACGCTCATAGCCCATCTTGTCCATGACCTGATCACAACCATCAATACAGGCCCCACAGGCGATGCATTCATATTGCAGACCCTGGCGGATATCAATGCCCGTAGGACAAACCTGCACACAGATGCCGCAATCCACACAATCCCCCATGCCCTGGGATTTGTGATCAGTCTTCTTATTCCTTGAGCCACGTGGATCTCCACGGGCGGTATCGTAAGTAACAATCAACGTGTCCTTATCAAACATCGCGCTCTGGAAGCGCGCATAAGGACACATGTATTTGCAGACTTGCTCACGCATCCAACCTGCATTGCCATAGGTGGCAAAACCGTAGAATAGAAACCAGAAAGTCTCCCATGGACCTAGCGTAAAACTACCCACCTCTATCGCCAGCTCACGTATGGGAGTGAAATAACCGACAAAGGTAAAACCTGTCCACAATGCCAGTACTATCCAGATGAAATGCTTGATGAACTTGAGCGAGAATTTGCGCGCTGACATAGGTGAGGCATCCAGCTTCATTCTTGCGTTGCGCTCACCTTCTATCTTGTGTTCTATCCACAGGAAAATTTCGGTGTATACAGTTTGCGGGCATGCATAACCGCAAAATAACCTACCTGCGATGGCAGTAAACAAGAACAAACTCAAGGCTGAAATGACCAGCAATACCGCCAGATAAATAAAATCCTGGGGCCACAAAACCAGGCCAAAAATATAAAATTTACGGGCAACCAGGTCAAATAAAACTGCTTGCCTGTCATTCCAGTTCAGCCAGGCTGTGCCATAAAACAAAGCCTGGGTAAAAAACACCAGCACCCAGCGCCAGGAAGAGAACCAGCCAATTTGTGAACGCGGATAAATTTTCCGACGTTCTTCAAAAAGCGCCAGTTCAGTTTCTTCTATGGGCACTGGGATTATGGGTATGTGTTTCATCTTGATTCTGTTTTTCTTAGTAAGACAAAATGACAGCGCCAATCAGTGCAGGCGGAGCGTGCTGTATGATCATTTCCCCTCCCTCAGTTTGATTGGCACATTCATGGTTTTCAACTAATTATTTACCTGGTGCAGCTTCAGCAGCGCTGGCGGCAATTTGCTTGACAGCACTGACATCCGCATCACTTACCTGCGCAGTAGCAGAATTATTTGACAAGCTCCAGACATAGGCTGCCAGCAAATGTATTTTGCCTTCGGTCAAAATTGCCTTGTGAGCTGGCATCTGGTTATTGCGGCCTTTGTTGATGGTTTCCATGACATTTTCAATGCCACCGCCATACAACCAGACCTTGTCTGTCAGGTTTGGTGCACCCAAGGCCTGGTTGCCCTTGCCATCACCACCATGACAGGCAGCACAAGCGGCAAATTTGGATTTACCCAAGGCTGCCTTGATAGGATCATGTGCAGAACTGGACAAACTCAACACATAGTTGGCAACATTCCTGACATCATCGTCAGTGCCAAGTGCGGCGCCCATCGGTGGCATCTGACCATGACGACCTTCGCGTATGGTAGTCAGGATAGTTTGCGGATCACCGCCATACAACCAGTCAGTGTCAGTCAGGTTAGGATAACCCTTGCCGCCTTGTGCATCAGAACCATGACATTGCGCGCAAGTGTTCAGGAACAGGCGCTGACCAATCTCATGTGCTTGCGCATCTTTGGCAACCGCCTTGATATCCATGGCAAGGAATTTATTAAAGATGGGACCATACTGCGCTTCACCATCTCTCATTTCCTTCTCATAGGCACCTTTTTGACTCCAGCCAAAAGTACCCTGCCATTTACCAAAGCCCGGGTAAACAACCAGATAACCGACGCTATATACTACTGTCAGGTAAAACAGCCACATCCACCATTTTGGCAGCGGATTGTTTTGCTCCATCAAGTCGCCATCCCAGACATGGCCAGTGGTTTCTGCGGGCAGAGGTTTACCGTCGCTACCGACTTTGACCTTGACCTTGGATTGCGACCACAACAGTAAAACACAGGCCAGCATGGACAGGGCCGTGACGATGGCAATACCAGTACTCCACCATTCATTAAAAAAGTCAGCCATGGCTATTTCCCATTCTCATTATCAATTGGCAAGCGTGCCATCTTTTCAAATTTTTCTTTATTACCGGCACTGAAAGCCCAGTAAATAATGCCAAGAAATACGATGAGGCTGATGACCGTCACGATGCTGCTCAGTATTGTGAAATTCATTTTCTTCTCCCCGAAAAACCAGTCCATTCAGGCACTGTCTGGCGCTGGCTTTTTCTTCAATCAATTCTTGTTTTTGACCGCAGTGCCCAACACTTGCAAATATGCGATCACCGCATCGAGCTCAGTTTTGTTAGCCAGCTCGGCAGGCCCTGCCTTGATTTGCTCATCGCTGTATGGCACGCCCAGAGTTTTCATCGCCTTGAGCTTTGGCGTGATATCATCAGGCACGAGCTGGGCCTTCGCCAGCCATGGATAGGCGGGCATATTCGACTCAACAACAACAGAACGCGGGTCATTCAGATGGTCTCTGTGCCAGGTATCGCTATAGCGCCCGCCCACCCTTGCAAGGTCAGGGCCAGTGCGCTTGCTACCCCACTGGAAAGGATGGTCATACACAGACTCACCCGCGACAGAATAGTGACCATAGCGCTCAGTCTCGGCACGGAAAGGACGTATCATTTGCGAATGGCAGCCATAGCAGCCTTCTCTGAGATAAATGTCACGGCCCGCCAGTTGCAATGCCGAGTAAGGCTGCATGCCCTGCACTGCCTGCGTCGTTGATTTTTGAAAGAACAGTGGAACGATTTCAACCAGGCCACCAACACTGATGGTCAGCAGCACCAGTACCAGCAACAGGCCGACATTCCGTTCTATCAGGTCATGAGTAAAATTACGCATTCAAATTCTCCTTGGATTTATGCATGCGCTGCGGCTGCAGGCAAAACCGGGATCGCATTATTGACAGGCTTGGCAGCCATCAGGGTCTTCGCGACGTTATATGCCATTACCAGCATGCCACTCAGGTACAGCAAGCCGCCCAGCATGCGTATCACGTAATACGGATAGGTTGCCTTGACGCTTTCAACAAAAGAGTAAGTCAGCGTGCCATCCTCATTGACTGCGCGCCACATCAGGCCCTGCATGACACCAGCTATCCACATGGATGCGATGTACAGAACCACGCCTATCGTCGCGACCCAGAAGTGCACTTCAATCAGACGTTTGCTATACATCTGAGTCTGACCAAACAGTCGCGGAATCAGATAGTAAAGGCTGCCGATAGTAATGAAACCCACCCAGCCCAAAGCGCCAGAGTGCACGTGACCTACAGTCCAGTCTGTGTAGTGCGACAAGGCATTCACGGTCTTGATCGCCATCATTGGACCTTCGAACGTAGACATGCCGTAGAAAGACAGCGACACGATCAGGAAACGCAGGATAGGATCAGAGCGCAACTTGCTCCATGCTCCGGACAGCGTCATGATGCCATTGACCATGCCACCCCAGGATGGAGCCAGCAAAATCAGTGAGAACAACATGCCTATGGATTGCGCCCAGTCAGGCAAGGCAGTGTAGTGCAGGTGATGCGGACCCGCCCACATGTAAGTGAAGATCAGGGCCCAGAAGTGGACGATGGACAGACGATAAGAATAAACTGGGCGCTCGATTTGTTTTGGGATGAAGTAATACATCATGCCCAGGAAGCCCGCCGTCAAAAAGAAGCCCACGGCATTATGCCCATACCACCATTGCACCATCGCATCCTGCACACCAGCATACGCAGAATAAGACTTCATGAAAGACACGGGAATGGCCGCACTATTCACGATATGCAAAACTGCTACTGCGATGATGAAGGCACCATAAAACCAGTTGGCAACATAAATGTGCTCCACCTTGCGCTTTACCAGCGTGCCAAAAAATACGATGGCATACGACACCCATACGACAGCGATGAGCAAGTCAATTGGCCATTCCAGCTCAGCATATTCTTTGCCTTGGGTAAAACCCAATGGCAAACTGATGGCGGCTGCCACGATGACCAGTTGCCAGCCCCAGAAAGTGAATTCAGCAAGACCTTCTGCAAACAGTCTCACATTCGATGTGCGCTGGACGACATAATAGGAAGTTGCAAACAAGGCGCAACCACCAAAGGCAAAAATCACGGCATTGGTATGCAAGGGACGCAAGCGTCCATAGCTGAGCCACGGTATCCCCCCAAGAAATTCTGGCCAGGCAAGCTGGGTTGCAATCACCACGCCCACGAGCATGCCGACGATACCCCAAACCACTGCCATGACAGAAAATTGCCGTACAACCCGGTAGTTGTATGTGTTTTCTTTAGTTATTGTCATGATCTCACTCTGTTGTAAAAATACACCGCCAGAATAACAATCACCTTGCCCAGCTACATTGATACAAATCAAACGCAGCCAGTTTCAATGCAATTGCTGGTGAAAGACAACATGTCCAGGAATCAGCAAAACTAATTTTTCAAAAACACAAAAAAAAAGACATCCCTGAGGATGTCTTTTTTAACTGCGCGGCTGACTACATAACTTAATGCGCACCCTAGTTGTAATCAGCTCGATTACGGCGCGGCTGTTACCGGCGCTGTTACCGCTGCTTTATTGACAGTCACTTTCGACTTTTGCTTCAACAATTCAATATAAGAATACAGATTTTGAGCAGACTGCATACTTGTCAGTTGTTGCGCTTCTGAAGCACGACGCGCTGCATCCGGCGTACCAGCAGTTACCTTGCCTATACGGAAAATAACATAGCCAGCATTGCCCAGATGCGTGCCGACAAAGGCAGGCAACTTCTGTACATCAGCGCGCATCAGATCTACCAGAGCCACAGCAGGGATGTCCTGATTTTTTAAACGTGATACTACTTTGGCTTCTGCAAATCCAGTCGTAGAATCAGCCGTTTTCAGTGCTGCCAGCTTGGCTATACCCTCTTTTTCAGCCAGGGCTGCGGCTTCCGTCGCAGTGACCTGCGCCTGAATTGCAGCCTTCACTTCTTCAAACGGACGCTTGGATGCAGGCTTGTATTCAAGGATACGGCCAGCAATCAAGGTATTTGGGGCAACCTCTACCGCCTCTGTGTTGTGTTTTTTCTTGACCACATCATCAGAGAAGATCGCCTTCAGGAATTTAGGATTATTGGTTTCTACTGTTGCTGGCACCCCAGGCTTGCTGTTACGCGTCAAGCCATTCACTGTCTGAATCTTCAACTTCAGCTTTTCTGCCGCAGGCTTCAGACTCTCACCCTGCTCATACAAGACATTGCCAAAAGTCTCTGCCGCCTCAGTATACGCCTTGGCTGCTTTTTGCTTTTTGATGTCTGCTGCAATTTGCGCCTTGACTTCATCCAGGGTTTTTACGCCGGCAGGTCTGATAGCAGTCAAAGTGATGATATGAAAACCATAGTCGGACTGCACCAGTTCACTGATTTCACCTTGTTTGAGCTTGAATACACTTTCATCAAACTGCGGCACCATCATGCCCTTGCCAAAGAAATCCAGATCACCGCCCTTTTCTTTAGAACCCGGGTCTTCAGAATTTTCCTTTGCCAGCTTGGCGAAATCTTCAGGCTTCTTGCGCAATTGTGCCAGTATGTCTGCAGCCTTGGCCTTTGCCTTGGCTTTGTCAGCATCACTACTGTCTTTGCCTGCAGCAATCAGGATATGGCTGGCACGACGCTGCTCTTCTGTCGTATAGGATTTCTCATTGGCCTTATAGTAAGCTTGGACATCCGCGTCCGCTACTGTGATCTGCTCTGCCAGCACTTCACTATTCAACACGACATATTCAGCATTGATTTGCTCGGGAATTTCAAACTGGGCCGCATTTTTTTCATAATAGGCCTTCAGCATTTCATCCGTCACTTTGACGCGCGCCGCAAAGTCTTCCGGCTTGAACATCAACATCTGCACTTCACGCTCTTGCTCATTGATGGCAGAAAGACGCTCTGCCACCGTCTTGGGAACAAATGCACTTGCCTGGATTGGGCCAAGCAATTGTTGCAATACCATATCCTGGCGCAAACGTTGCTCAAACATGGCAGGCGTCATGCCTTGCTGTGCCAGCAGGCGGGTATATTCTGCATTGTCAAATTTGCCGTCTTTGACCAGACCAGGCATCTTGGCAATATTGTCTTGCAAAGTAGCGTCTGAAATAGCCAGTTTTTTTACAGCAATCTCGCCAGCCATCGCCTTGCGAGCAATCAGCTCATCGAGAATACTTTGCCTTGCTTCAGGTGTATTGAGCATTTTTGCGTCAAACTGTGGTCCATACATCTGACGCATGCGGTCCAGTTGGTCACGCAGGGCCTGATCAAACTCACCCTGGGTAATCGATGCTCCCGCAACAGTTGCGATACCTGCCTCTTTGCCTATAGAACGCAAAGCATCAGTATTACCGAACAGAACAAATGACGGCAAGATAAGAACAGCTAGCAAAATTTGCATTAAGCGCTGATGGGTACGAATAAATTCAAACATGTTCAACCAATCACGTGGCTAAGTATCACAATAACAATTTGACGAATACAAAAAAAGGCGAACTTTCGTTCGCCTTCTCGATTTTCTGGCGGAGCGGACGGGGCTCGAACCCGCGACCCCCGGCGTGACAGGCCGGTATTCTAACCAACTGAACTACCACTCCTTTTGTTTCTTTTGTACTTCCTGGCACTACAGCTTGCTTGCTACTGGTGGGCGCTGAGAGGCTCGAACTCCCGACCTAAGCCTTGTAAGGGCTCCGCTCTACCAACTGAGCTAAGCGCCCCACGCATACAAACAAACCCCGCGACCCATGTCCTGAGCCACGAAAGTGCGTTAGTTTACCGCATCTTTCAATGCTTTGCCAGGTTTAAATTTAGGAACCTTGGCAGATTTGATCTTGATTGGCTCGCCAGTCTTAGGATTACGACCCGCCCTGGCAGCACGTTTGGCAACTGAGAAGGTACCAAAACCAACCAGTGTTACCGTGCCATTTTTTTTCAATGTGGTTTTTACGGCACCGATCACAGCATCCAGCGCACGGGACGAAGCCGCTTTGGAAATATCCGCTGTTTTCGCAATATGATCGATCAACTCAGTCTTATTCACTTATAGCCCCCTCACAAAAATTTGAATTTCGCGATGATGTATTCGATTATTTTATTGGTCGTCCATCTATCACGGCAAGCAGGAAATCTGCATCCGGTATTAGAGCAAGCCGCAAAGCCTTATGTCAAGCGGTTTGCAAGCTTTAAGGACAAGTTTGCTGATTTGTGATTTGCTTATTCGTTTTTTCCACCTTTCAAGCTGACAGCTACTGTGCAAAAAATCAGGTAGCTGCGCATTTTTGCTATATGGAAAAGCCACCCTCTTTTGCATCCTGAATTAGAATGTGACAAGCCCACATCAAAAAGCGAGGCATCATAAGATGTCTGTCACAGCCCGACGCACACAGCAAGACCATTCCTGATTCACCATTTGGTATGGCTTTAAGTTATAGGAAGCCGTAAGGGATCAAGCAAAAAGATGACGAGCTACCGTAAGCGGGATCAACCGAAAACAAATAAAGACACACACGGAAGACAATGAAGAATTTTGACGTAGCAATCGTAGGTAGTGGACTGGCTGGCTTATCTGTCGCCCTGCATCTGGCGCAAACACGCAAAGTCGCCATCATTTCCAAGCGTGAATTACTTGACGGTGCCAGCAACTGGGCACAAGGCGGCATCGCTGCCGTACTGGATTCCCATGACAGTCATGAACAACATATTTCAGACACCCTGATCGCAGGCGGTGGCCTGTGTGATGAAGGTGCCACCCGCTACATCATAGAACATGGCCGCGAAGCCATAGACTGGCTGATAGAACAAGGCGTTCCCTTCACCCGCGATGAAGATGCAGAATTGGGCTTTCATCTGACACGCGAAGGTGGCCACAGCCAGCGCCGCATTATTCATGCGGCAGATGCCACCGGCCATGCAGTGCAAGTCACGCTGGAACAGAAAGTACGCAACCATCCCAACATCACGCTATTTGAGCATCACTATGCAATTGATGTCATTACCTCGGCCAAGATCGGTGACACCTCGCCGACTCCACGCTGCCTGGGTCTGTATGTGCAGGACGTAAAAACTGGCAAGGTAGATACTTTTGCCGCGCAACACACAGTGATGGCAACTGGCGGTGCTGGTAAAGTTTATCTATATACTACCAATCCCGACACTGCTACTGGTGATGGTATCGCCATGGCCTGGCGTGCTGGCTGCCGCATCGGCAATATGGAATTCATACAGTTTCACCCTACCTGCCTATACCACCCATTTGCCAAATCATTCTTGATCACTGAAGCAGTGCGTGGCGAAGGCGGCATTCTGAAACTGCCAGCCGAGGCCGGCGCTTCTGCCGGCAAACGCTTCATGACTAGCCATGATGACCGCATGGAACTGGCACCACGTGATGTGGTCGCCCGTGCAATTGACTTTGAAATGAAAAAACGTGGCCTGGATTTTGTTGAACTTGACATCAGCCATCAGACGCCAGAATTCTTGAAAGAACATTTCCCTACTATTTATGCGCGCTGCCTTGAGCTCGGTATAGACATCACCAAACAAGCCATACCAGTCGTGCCCGCCGTGCATTTCACTTGTGGAGGCATCGTGACAGATACGGATGGCCGCACTGATTTACCCGGCCTATATGCCGTTGGCGAAACCGCCTACACCGGCTTGCATGGTGCCAATCGCCTCGCCAGTAATTCACTGCTGGAATGCCTGGTCGTAGGCCGAGCAACAGCCAAACATATAGAAGCCCAGGAACGTGTCAGCGTCATTGCCCTGCCCGACTGGGATGAAAGCCGTGTTTCAGATGCAGATGAAGAAGTCGTCATCGCCAACAACTGGGATGAGCTGCGTCGTTTCATGTGGAATTATGTTGGTATCGTCCGCACCACCAAACGCCTGGAGCGCGCCAAGCATCGCATACGCCTGCTGAAGGAAGAGATAGACGAATACTATGCCAACTTCCGCATCTCGAATAATTTACTGGAACTGCGCAATCTGGTGGAAGTCGCCTCACTGATCGTCAACAGCGCATTATCGCGCCGCGAAAGCCGTGGCCTGCATTTCAGCCGCGATTATCCTGACACTTTGCCCAAAGCTCTGCCTACCGTCTTGTCACCCAAGCGTAAAAAATAAGTACTTCCGCCAGCATTGTTCACGATGCTGGCATCTTGATTGGTTTATTCACATTGATCAGGAAGATAAGCAGTAAAATAAGCAGTTCATACGCCGTCAAATAAGCAGTAACAAGAATCAAATTTTCCATCTATTTTTTTCGTAGCCATTTGACAAAATAAATTATCACAGTGATACTACCCAGCTTGCTTGCCGGGCAATATCAGCACCAATTTTTTCCGGCGCAGCCTCACTAAAACCAGAAAAAAATTGGCATGATAAAACTCAGTCAGATACGCAAGACCTACAAGCAAGGCGGCAATGAAATCCGGGCGCTTGATGGTATCGATTTACATATTGCCAGTGGTGAGTTCGTTGCCATCATGGGTCCCTCAGGTTCTGGCAAGTCCACCCTATTGAATGTACTCGGTGCGCTTGACCGCCCCGATCATGGTCGCTATCTACTGAATCAGGAAGAGATCAGCGCCATGAATGACGATGCAGCCTCAGACATACGCAATCGCAGCATAGGCTTTGTTTTTCAGTCTTTTCATTTATTACCACGTCTTAGCGTGCTGGAAAATGTACTGCTCCCTCAGCGCTATAGCAATTCGCCTGATGCGCAGGCCGAAACTCGCGCCCGCCAGCTGCTCGAACGCATAGGCCTGGCACAACGTATCGATCACAAGCCAGGTGAATTGTCTGGTGGCCAGTTGCAGCGTGCTGCCATCGCCCGCGCCCTGTTGAATCAGCCCGCCTTGCTGCTGGCTGATGAACCTACCGGCAATCTCGATTCCAAAAGCGCTGCCGATGTGCTTGGCTTGTTGGGTGAATTGCATGCAGGTGGACAAACCCTGGTGCTGGTCACGCATGACCCTGCAGTTGCTGCCAGGGCGCAAAGAACCATACACCTGGCTGACGGCAAGGTCGCGGAGATAACAGCATGAAACACAGTTTATCCAAACACGTAAGCTTATCGAAGCTCAGCGTCTGCATATTCACTGCATGCGCCAGCATACCTGCACTTGCACCGGCTTCGTCGGCAACACCGTCCAACGCTGTCAACACAGCCAACACTAGCTGGCCTGCAAAAAACCGCCCGGTATTATTAACTGGTGAAGTCATTGCAAAAGACTCGCAAGCCATCCTGGTACCGCCATCCAATTCTTCACCAGTAGTCTTACGCAATTTCGTTGCCGAGGGTAGCCAGGTCAAAAAAGGCGACCTGGTGTTGCGCATAGAAACGCCAAATGCGTCCAACCTGGAGCAACTGGAAATCAGCATGCAACAAACCCGGGCAAAAGCCGATGCCGAACTGGCCAAACTTGAGGTCACTGCACTGGATGCGGAAAAAAATCTGCTCACAGCCAAAGCTGCATTAGCCAAGTCCCTGGTTGATGCTGCTCTACCCAAAACCCAAATTGCTGCGCTGGAATTTGATAAATATCAGGCAGAAAAAGAAAGATCAGAACGTGATCTGCAAGTCAAACAACTGGCATTTGACGATGCTTATGCCTCCATCAACAGGAAAAAATCGGATGCTGACCTTGAGTTAAAAAAACAAGAGATCAACATCAATTACCTCAAAACGCAATTGACCCGCTCTGAGGTCAGAGCCAGCCAGGATGGCTATGTCGTTCATGGTTACAGCAACTGGCGTAGTGAGCGTCTCGAAGAAGGTTCAAGCGCTTTTCCCGGCAATAATGCGGGACAGGTCATAGGCTCAGGCCAAATGGAAGTCAGGGCATGGGCCCTGGAAGCAGACAGGATTTATTTGAAGGAAGGGCAAACTGTCGGTCTGAGATTTGATGCCCTGCCCGGCACTGAAGTAATGGCCAATATAGACAGTATTTCCAACGCACCTGAAGAACACAACATATGGGGTTATGGCAGATATTTTCGTGTCGATATCAAATTACCAGCGCAGTCAAATCTCAAACTGATACCTGGTATGAGCGTGCTGATTGAACCTGCTCAGGCCAGTAAGAAAAACAGCGAAAAATCTGCCTCCCAAAGCAAGGAGTTGACACTGGAAGGTGAAATACAGTCACGCAGTATCACGTCCATAGGGCCACCATCCATCCCCTACATCTGGCAATATACCTTGGCACAGATCGCACCCGAGGGCAGCGCCGTCAAAACAGGTGACATGCTTGCCATGTTCCAGGCAGCAGAAGTTCCCAACCAGCTTGCCAGTCAAAAAAGCCAGCTCAATGAGAAACTGAGGGCATTGGAAAAACTGAAGCTGGAACAGACAGAAGCAGAAAAAGCTGCGGATCTGGCTGTAGCAGAAGCACAAAGCAATGCGGAGAAAGCTGCACGCAAAGCCACCATGCCCAAAGAATTGATACGGCGTGTTGACTATGACAAGCTGGTGATAGAGAAATCTCTGAATAGCGACTTGGCTGCCATGTCCCTGCGTATGCGCATTACCCAGGCACGTGCCCGTAAGGCAGAAAAAACGGGATTAGAAACAGAAATCGCCATGCTGCAAGGGAAAATCGACGTACTGAACAAAGGGCAAAAAGCCCTGACTGTGACAGCAAGCAAACCAGGCATGATGATCTACAAAAGCAATTTCGAGGGCGAGAAATTTGCTGCTGGCAGCCAGGTCTGGATGGGCTTATCCATCGCCAGTGTGGCAGACCCAGACAAATTATTTGTTTCTGCCAAAGTGCCCGAAGCCCAATCGACTACGATCAAAGTTGGCCAAAGTGCCCGCATCACCATACCTGGTGCCAATATGACGGTGCCTGCGCGCGTTACCGGACTTGGCAACGTATTCCATAGCAAATCAAGCTCACAACCCATCATCGTGCGGGATATAGAGCTGGAATTTGATCAGATGCCCAAAGGGCTCAAACCCGGTGCGGCAGTGCAGGCAATTTTAGCCTCATCGGGAATAGAGACGGCGACGACAGGAACAGCAAATAAATGAAATCAAGGCTACTCCTCATCTGTGCAACACTGGCGCTCAGCAGCACAGGCTGCGGCAACAAGACTGAACAAACCCAGCATGCAACTGAAACCTTCTTGCCCAGAAACTGGCAAGAGAATATTGTCGTCGATGGCGAAATCATTGCCGCCAACAAAACCCCGCTGACTGTGCCTGGCCAGGGCTGGGATTCGCGCACCCTGATAAAGATGCTGCCAGAAGGCAGCCTGGTAAAAAAAGACCAGGTCATTGCTCTCTTTGATGCCCCAAAGTCACGCATGGAATTATCGCAGGCAGAAATGGAATTATTGCGCAAGGAACTGGCCGCAGAGACCATACAGGCCAGTGATGCCAGCAGCCGCTCTGCCCTGTCTGCGGACAGCGCCAAAGTACAGACAGATTTGCGACTCAGCGAACGCTATGCCAACGCCGATCTGGCTATTTTCTCACGCAATAAAATACTGGATGAATTGCAGGACAGCGGATTTCTGAAGAACAAACGCGGCTACCTGAATTGGAAAACCGGGCAGGTACAGGCACGCAGTGCAGCAGAGCAGGCAGTATTAAGCTCGCAGAAAGAAAGTGTCAGCCTGAATGCCAGCCAGCACAAGAAGAACCTGGATGCACTGGAATTGCTGGCCCCGCACGATGGCGTATTTTTGTTGCAGGCAAACTGGGATGGTGCCAAACCTCTGGTTGGCTCAAGCTTCCGCCCCAGGGAAGAATTTGGCTCACTGCCAGACCTTGATCAACTGGTCGCCAGTTTCAATATAGAAGAAGGCCGCACCTTTGGCTTGAAAGTAGGTCTGCCAGTCAAGGTACGTCTGGCTGGTAACGGCCAGGAAATTGAATTGAGCATTACCAAGGTTGGCAATAGCGCCAGCGTCACTTCACGGGAGTCGCCAGTCAAATTCATCACCTTCGAAGCCGCTTTCAATAAGGCGCAGGCACAAAGCCTGGCACTCAAACCTGGCCAGGCATTGATAGGCACGGTCAGCCTCATCAACCAGGCCAAAGCAATGACGGTACCGAATATCGCCCTGATACAGGACGGGAGTAATTTTGCTGCATATATCAAGGATGGCGACCAACTCAAGCGCCAGGCGGTAGTACTGGGGCAGCGTGGCCCGGTGCGCAGTGAAATCAAATCAGGTATCAGCCAGGGCAATCAGGTAGTCCTGTTGCCAGAAGTAAAAGACAAAGAAAAAAGCAAGGATACCCATTCATGAACCGCGCCCTGATACTGGAAGCAGTCAATGAGCTGCAAAGGCGCAAGCTGCGTACTGGCCTGACCCTGTTAGGCATGATTTTTGGTGTGGCAGCCATCGTTGCCATGCTGGCCGTGGGTGAAGGCAGCCGCCGCGAAGCTTTGCGCCTGGTCGCCGAACTGGGCCTGGACAATGTCATCATAGACAGCAAGAATATTGACGACAAACGACTCAAAGAAATACGTACACGCTCACTGGGCTTGTCGGCTGCTGACGCAGATGCTGCATTGTCCGTTGTACCTGGCGCCAAGGCAGTGGCACTAAAAAAAGAGATCAAGGTAGATCAACTGGTCAGCGGCAGCAATGTCGTCCCTGCCCGCGCCTTTGCCGTATCTGATTCGTATGCCGAACTCGGTGGCCTGCAAATCGGCCAGGGGC
Source organism: Undibacterium sp. TC9W (assembly GCF_049339865.1). Lineage (NCBI taxonomy): Bacteria > Pseudomonadati > Pseudomonadota > Betaproteobacteria > Burkholderiales > Oxalobacteraceae > Undibacterium > Undibacterium sp. TC9W. The sequence goes on from NZ_JBMPPJ010000005.1 coordinate 217,501, forward strand.
GCTGGTTAAGCCAGCAGGATGATGCCACCCTCGCCCCTGTCTGCGTGATAGGCCCGCGCCTTGCCCATCAACTCTTTGGTGACAAAAAGCCTGTTGGCGAGCACATCAAGCTCAATCACGCCTGGCTTGAAGTAGTTGGCGTGCTGGCTGACCGCGCCCTCTCCAAATCCGAATTCGAAGGCGTCAAACTGGGCCTGGATGACGAGCGCCTGTTCGTCCCCTGGCTCGCCGGGCGCGCCCGTTTCCGTTTCACTGCGCTGGAAAACGAGGTCGATAGCATGAGTCTGCGCCTGGACGGCCAGACAGCACCTGATATTGCGGCCCGTGTGCTGCAAAACCTCATAGAGCAAAGGCATGCCGGTGCTGATGACACCAACCTCATCGTACCCATGGGTCTGTATCGCCAGAACCAGCAAACCCAGCGCATCTTTACCATCGTCATGAGTTCCATCGCTGCGGTCTCCCTGTTGGTGGGCGGCATAGGCATCATGAATATTATGCTGGCCAATGTACTGGAACGCCGCCGCGAAATCGGCCTCAAGCGCGCACTGGGTGCACGCAGGCGTGATGTCATAGAACAGTTCCTGGCAGAAGCCCTGGTGATTGCGTTCAGCGGCGCCTTGCTCGGCGTATTGCTGGGCGCAATAGCCGCATACAGCATCGCCGCGCTGGCGGGCTGGTCTGTTGCCTGGTCACCGCTGAGCCTGTTGATTGCGGTCAGTTCCTGCATAGCAGTCGGGCTGGGTTTTGGTGTATTCCCGGCACGACAGGCCGCAGCATTGGATCCAATTGCGGCTTTACGTACAGATGGTTGATGCGGGATAATCAGGCGCTGGCCGATGCATTGATCGCTCGCCAGCTTAGCTACCTGGCCCTGATTACTCCTACAATCCGAATCACTTTTCATACACGACATCATGGCAAGAACTATCAATGGCATAGGCACGACTTTTTACGGCAAATGCAAATTTCATCCGGATCAGTCCTTCATCACTACCAAGTGGGTGGTATTGGTCTATATTCCCATTGTTCCATTGGCCAGTTATCGCTTCATAGAAGAAAGCAGTTCCAGTTTTGAAGTAGTCGAAGCAGATATTCCTCTGGAGATCATGCAAGTGCTACGAATCTGGCTGTTTGTCGCACTACTGGCCTTCGGACTTAGCCTGAGTGACAAGCTGAAATTGGGTGGCGCCGGCCTGTTTATGCTATTCGGCATGATTTGCGCCATTCCCTTTTTGATGCGCTGGTTTGCAAAACGGAATGCGGGATTACTCTAGCAAGCAAAAAATTTATCCGCCATTTTGAACACGCAGAAAATGAGATTTGAGCCTTTATCAGATACAAAGTTTGAGTATTTGTGCGAAGTATACGTAGCGGATAAATTTGCAAATCAGGAAGAATTAATCCAGGACTGGAAAGAATTAAGCAGCAAATTTCCTGACTCACATTTGCTGCTGACATTGGATGACCTCGGTCAGGCACAATACACGTCCATGCATAGCTCAGGTTCTCACGATCTCGACGAGACAGAAGGCTATGACTTGAGTGCGCTTGATGCGGCATGCTTTGAAGATGGCGAGCATGTCGGCTACCTGAGCACGGCATCTGAGTTTTTTATCCGGTACGCAAATTTTTTAAAACATTGCAGAGTAACCTCACTGGAACAGATTTTTCAAGAAAAAAACCTGCTACTGAATGATGAATCTCTGGCAGAACTACTGCTGGCACAAGAAAACTGGCTATCCATCATTGACGATACCATTTATGCGTTCAGGGCCATCGTCAATCAACCCGAAGATAGTCTGGCTGCCTTCCCTAACGGCTATTTTGATTCAGACCTCAACCCCTTTGAGAACCATGCTTTATGCAAGCAACTCCGGGAGAATTACGGCTACAAGCTCATAGGCATTGGTGCATCTTATCTGGCACTCATCCGGGAAGCAGCCTTGAACCCAGTCCAGATGAGCAGCATGGCAGAATTACTGCTCAGGCTCTATGGTGAAAAAGCTGTGGTCTGGATAAAAACAGTGAGTGAACGAAATAATGAATTACAGCATGTTCTGGTTTTGAGGTACACAGAATAAATCATTTCATCGCGATCAGAAATTATGACTTCAGGATTAGTGATTTACTTACAAGCAGGTCAAAATTAAGGGGTATAACTTCGATCTTTATCCCTTGTACGAAATTCACTCTCCAATCCCGTGCAATTTTCCTGCGCGCAAGCAAACCAGCTCACCTCATCGAATGTACAATTTCTGCCAAGATTGTCCTTCAAGAATTCGCAGTTTTCAAATTCGCAGTTAACAAACCTGGCCCCAGAAAATGTCGTTCCCCGAAAAATACAATTGATGAACTTCACATCAACAAGGATGCAGGTATTGAACAAACCCCAGTACCATCCGCAGCCGGTAAAGCTGCAAGCCAGAAAAGCAGATGAGATGTCTCCCCCTTCAAATTGAATATCTGAAAACTCACAGTAGCGAAAAACATGCTCATCCAGGCTGACTGGCTTCTTCAACCTGGATGTAAAGTTTTGGTTTTCAAACAGCATATGACATGCAGGAATTAAACTATCCGCAAAGAATAATCCGTCGCCTTGATATCCTTGGTCAGGCTGCCTATGGATATCCTATCGACTCCTGTCTCGGAAATCGCTCGCACCGATGCATGATCTATACCGCCAGAGGCTTCCAGCAAGGCACGGCCTGCCGTGATAGCTACTGCTTCACGCATCATGCCGGTATTAAAATTATCAAGCAGGATGGAGGTAGCACCAGCGTCCAGTGCTGTCTTTAATTGTTCCAGGGTTTCGACTTCTATCTGTATGCTCACGCAGGCATTCAGGCTCAGGGCTTTTTGCATGGCCTCAGCCACGCCACCTGCTGCCGCGATATGGTTTTCCTTAATAAGAATACCGTCATACAAGGCAAGGCGCTGGTTCTTGCCACCACCCACGCGCACCGCATATTTTTGCGCCAGACGCAGGCCGGGCAAGGTTTTGCGGGTATCGAGTATGGCTGCTTTTGTGCCTGCGATGATGGAGACATATTTGCTGGTGGCGGTCGCGACAGCAGATAGCAATTGCAGGAAATTCAGCGCAGAACGTTCGGCTGTCAGCAAGGCTCTGGCAGGTGCCTTGATTTTGCAGACGACAGTATTTGCCTTCATCTGCTCGCCTTCGGCATATTGCCAATCCACGACGATGGTAGCATCCAGTGCCGTCATAACGGCGTCGAACCATGGAGCACCACACAGAACGGCATCTTCACGCACAATGACTTGTGCCTGCACGACTTCATCTGCAGGCACCAGCAAGCCAGTCAGGTCAGCAGCACCGACATCTTCAGCCAGTGCATCGCTGATATTGCGTTCAAGAGCTTTTTGTAAATCTGCATCAAAAGGGAATTGCGTATTCTTTAAATTACCAGACATGTCCAGATAACCTCGTGTGTAATTGGGTGGAGCTTGCGCAGCATTCAGAACCTGCTTACGATCTGTAGCGAGCGTGCGTCAGCGGGGTCAGGGTAACAAAAACGCAGCGCAAAAAGCGGAATGTACTTCTAGTACATGAGCATTTTGAGCAGCGCATGAGCCCCGATCACGCTCGAGCAGTAAGATCGTAACAGGTTCTCAGGCCGGGCCTATGCCGGAGAATAGTTTGGCCTCTTTCGCCAGATCACCTGAAGGGCGCACATTGGCTTTTTTGGCTGCCGCAAAATCCAGCATGCGATCTATACATACTTTGGCCTTTTGCCCTACTGCCGGATCAACCTGGATTTCATTATTGCCGTTTTCCAGTACCTGTACCAGATTGCGCAAACCGTTCATGGCCATCCATGGGCAGTGTGCACAGCTCTTGCAAGTCGCGCTATTACCCGCAGTTGGAGCAACGATGAAGCGTTTGGTCGGCGCTGCCATTTGCATTTTGTGCAGGATGCCATTGTCGGTAGCGACGATGAATTCATCTGCATCCAGCGTTTGTGCTGCATGGATCATTTGCGAAGTCGAGCCAACTACGTCAGCCAATGCCACGACAGCAGCTGGTGATTCAGGATGAACCAGGACTTTGGCATTGGGGTGCTCAGCCTTGAGTACATCCAGCTCTATGCCCTTGAATTCATCGTGTACCAGGCAGGAACCCTGCCATAGCAACATGTCTGCACCTGTCTGCTTCTGTATATAACCACCCAGATGTTTATCGGGTGCCCAGAGTATTTTTTTGCCTTGTGCATGCAAGTGCGCGACTATATCCAGGCCGATGCTGGACGTCACCATCCAGTCAGCTCTTGCCTTGACCGCTGCGCTGGTATTGGCATACACGACTACGGTGCGGTCAGGATGGGCATCGCAAAAAGCCGCAAACTCATCTGCCGGGCAACCTAGGTCCAGCGAGCAGGTCGCATCCAGGTCAGGCATTAAAATGGTTTTTTCTGGACTGAGTATTTTGGCTGTTTCGCCCATGAACTTGACGCCGGCCACAACCAGAGTCTTGGCGGGATGATCGCGGCCAAAGCGCGCCATTTCCAGCGAGTCAGAAACACAGCCACCGGTTTCTTCTGCCAGGTCTTGCAATTCGGCATCGACATAATAATGCGCTACCAGTACAGCCTGCTTTTCTTTCAAGAGCTGGCGTATTCTGGCTTTGAGTTCCAGCTTTTCTATTGCTGAAGGCGCATCAGGAATGCGCGCCCAGGCATTGGCGGTACAGCTACTACCCACATCCATCTGTGGACGTTCAAATTCGACAACTTTGGTTTCCATATAGCCCTACATATCTGGAGTGCATAGAGTACATGCTGGCATGCACTCTGATGACAAGAAATATTGGCAGGCCTGGGATTGCCAGATTTGCATCCAGTGCCCCTTTAGCCTGCATCCACTACTGCATTTCAAGCCATAGTATACGCTGTTACCAGATATTTACCCGCGTCGCTGTTGGGCGCAGGGGCGAACGATCACCCTTGCACTGGAAAGCATCAGAAAATTCCGACATATTTGCCAATGGCGCAATGACACGATATTTGTCTGGTGAATGAGGATCAGTTGCCAGTTTCATACGCAACATTTCATCACGGATAAGACTGCGGAAGCTTTGCGCATTGGCGACAAAGAAGCGCTGATCCACCGTCAGGCCATCAATTTCCCTGGCCTGAGGCTTGCGCTCCAGCGATTTGTGCAAAGCCTGCAGGGCAATCTTCATACCGCCAAGATCAGCAATATTTTCACCAGCAGTCAGCTTGCCATTGATGTGCAATTTGTCGATAGGATTAAACTCATCAAATTGCTTTTCTATGGCTTTGACGCGGACCAGGAATTTTTTCTCATCGTCCTTGGTCCACCAGCTTTTGAGATTGCCCTGGGCATCAAATTGGCGACCTTCATCATCAAAGGCATGCGTCAGTTCATGGCCTATAGTTGCACCGGTATTACCGTAGTTGGCGGCAGGGTCAGCATTCACATGGTACAGAGGCGGTTGCAGTATGCCTGCCGGGAACACCATTTCATTCATGGTGGGGTTGTAATAGGCATTCACGGTTTGTGGCGTCATGCCCCATTCATTCCTGTCTATCGGCTTGCCCAGCTTGGCCAGATTGCGTTTGAATTCCAATTCAGCGGCGCGTGCCATGTTGGCAGCATAGGGACCTGTATCGATTTGCAGGCTGCTGTAATCACGCCATACATCGGGGTAACCTATTTTCACCAGGATGGTATCAAGCTTTTTATAGGCTTGCTGTTTGGTCGTGTCTGACATCCATTCCAGCTTACCTATACTTTCACGCATAGCCAGTTTGATGTTATCCACCATTTCCAGTACGCCTGCCTTGGCTTCAGGACCAAAGAATTTGGCGACATACAATTCACCCATGGCTTCGCCTGCCATGGCATCAATAGACCCCAGAACACGCTTCCAGCGTGGTTGCAATTCCTTGGTGCCTGCCAGGGTCTTGCCATAAAAATCAAAGCTGGCATTGACGAAGGCTGAACTCAAATCCTTCGCACGCGCGTTTGCCAATTGCCAGCGCAAATAAGTTTTCCATTGATCAAGACTGACGGCATTGACCATGCGCCCTGCTTCTACAATGAATTTTGGATGGGCAAGATTGAATTGTCCAGGTTGTGCCAGTCCCAGTTCATTGAAATAGGTGGACCAGGCAGTTTTCTTGTCTGTCTTTTGCAAGGCATTCAAGTCAGACAAGTGGTAGCTGGCTTGCGGGTCGCGCAATTCAACCTTGGTCAAGGATGCCTTGGCCAGTCTGGTTTCCAACGCCATCACGACGGCAGCATTTTTCTTTGCCTGGTCAGTAGTATCACCGAGCAAAGTAAAAATCTGAGTGACATAGGCGACGTACTTGTTACGGATATCCTTGGTCTTGGTATCGGTCTTCAGGTAATAATCGCGGTCTGGCAAGCCCAGGCCACCCTGCATGATTTGCGGAATGTAGCGGGTCGTGTTTTTGGCATCCTGATCTACAGTAAAGCCAAACAAAGGTGAGACACCTTGCTTGTGCAAACCAGCGATCACAGCCAGCAATTGCGTACTATCCTTGATGCCATTGATTTGCGCAAACTGCGGCTCCAGCGGTTTGATACCTTCTTTTTCTATCTGCGCTTCATTCATGCCACTGGCATAAAAAGCACCGACCAGTTGTGCTGCCTTGCTCTTGCCCTCGCCTTTTGCGGCTGTTTCTGCAATGAGTTTCAAAGCTGTCAGATTTCGTTCAGTCACTTCGTCATAAGCACTGAAACGTGCACGGTCGGAAGGAATGGGATTGGCCTTCAGCCATTCGCCATTTGAATACTGGAAGAAATCTGTGCAGGGATCCGCCTTTTTATCCATGGTCATGGATTCGAGTACAAGCTGGTTTGAAGTCGCGGTCTGAGCAAATACTGCATTACCCATACATGCCACGCTAACCAGGCTGGCCAGCACGCTGCGTTTGAAGATATTTTTTGTTTTCATTTTTTTGCCCCTGTCTCTTGATTTTTACGGCATTACTTGCACGGCTATACCTGAATATTGTCCGGGTGAGCGATATACTCTTTGTGTGGCCTTCTGGAAGTCTTCGGGATTGGCCTTGGGAATATCCATGAATTTTTGCGGATTCAAATCCACCAGCGGGAACCAGCTACTTTGCACCTGTACCATGATCCGATGACCTCGGCGGAAGGTGTGCTGGATATCCGGCATGTTATAGCTGATGGCCGCCACTTTGCCAGGTACAAAAGGTTCAGGTTTTTCAAAGCTGTTGCGGAACTTGCCCCGCAAAGGCTCGCCCCTGACCAGTTGCTGATAACCAGCCATGGCGACAGAAGGTGGCGGCACATCATTGGCACGTTCGCGCACCACCTGTTTATCCGGATAAGCCGATGGATAAACATCAATCAGTTTGACGACCCAATCAGCATCCGTTCCAGAGGTTGACACAAACAATTTGGGATTGACTGGCCCGACGATAGTCACGTCTTCTTCCAGAGGTTCAGTCTGATAAACCAGCACATCTGGCCGTGTGGAAGCAAAGCGCTGGTCAGAGACCACATATTCGCGCGGCGCACCAGTGGCGACGTAAGAGATAAAAGGCACGGGCTTGTTGGGGTCGCTGACATATTCGTCAAAGGTATTGAATTCTGCCTGCGGCTCCTTCCAGCTCAAGCTACCATCCTTGCCAAAATACAGGGTGCGTTTTTGTGCCTGTTGCGGTGGCCAGCTTGGGTATTCACGCCAGACATTGGTGCCGGTTTCAAATACGGTCACTTCCGGCAAAGCCTTGCCAGTGGCGCCCTTCAAATGCTGTTCAAAGAAAGGGAAAACGATATTCTTGCGGTAATAGTCGCCCGTTTTGACATCGAAACTCACATTCCCCAATGATTTACCCTCGGCACCCGCCCAGCCGCCATGCGACCAGGGCCCCATGACCAGGCCATTGTAATAACCCTTGTTATTATTTTTGATGCTGTGATACGTCGTGAATGGGCCTTGAGGATCTTCTGCGTCATACCAGCCACCAACAGTCAACACGGCTGCCTTGATGTTCTTCAGATGCGCGGCGATATTGCGGCTCTTCCAAAATTCATCATAGGTGCTATGCTCAATGGTAGGCATCAGCAATTCACGCTGTTTATCTGATAGTTGGGCAGTAATGTTTTTCAGGGTTTTATACTTGAGAAAATATTGATAGCCATCGGAGGTGCCAAAATCAAACTCTTCCCATCGTTTGGGCAAGGTCGTAGGATTTTTTTCTACCGTAAAATTGGAAAAGAACCCAAAATTGGCTGCCAGCATGAAGGCACCGCCGTGATAGGAATCATCCCCCATGAACAGATCGGTGACGGGGGCCTGCGGTGAAGCGGCCTTGATCGCCGGATGTGAGTCTATAATACTGGCCGAGGCATAAAAGCCAGGGTAGGAAATACCCCAGATGCCGACCTTGCCGTTATTGCCCTTGACGTTTTTCAACAGCCATTCGACGGTGTCATGCATGTCCTGGCTTTCGACACCCTCGCCCGCCAGCCTGCTGGCCTTGATATGCGGCGTCATTTCTTGCCAGACGCCCTCAGACATATAACGGCCACGCACGTCTTGCTTGACGAAGATATAGCCACTTTGGTCGAATTCCTTGGATGGACCGAGTGATTGCGGGTAGAAATCCACGCCATAGTGCGACTGCCCACCCTCATAGACGCCGCTGCCATAGGGTGAACGGGTCATCAGGAAGGGATAAGACTTGCTGCTATCTTTGGGAACATACACCACGGTAAAAAGCCGTGTACCATCACGCATGGGAATCTGGTATTCATATTTGGTGTATTGTTCGCGTATGCTAGGTTTGGCAGCTTCAGGTGCATCAGCCATGACGGCTTCGACAGCATACACTGGCAGATTGGCCATCAAGGCAAGAGCGCACAAGGCTGCACATTTTTTAATCACGAATTTCATAATTCCCCTTAAGATAACGCGCTATTGTTTTATTTATTCTGGTTAAAATGCTTGCAAACCAGGTCTGGCGTAGTGAATCGCCGCGAATCCTAAAGAGTAAATTTTTCTCAATAAGTTTCCAGATTTCGACCTAAACTGATAAATAGGCATCAAACAAATATTTTATTGCGGAAATACCATGAAATCACTCAGAATATTTGCTGTCACGCTGGCTCTGCTGGCACTATCCGGCTCGGCATGGGCTCGCCCTGGCGGCCATCATTTCCATCCCAGGGTAAGCATAGGCGTTTCCATTCCGCCGCTATATTTCAATTATGGCAACCGGCATAGCTATGTGTCTGCCTACTATCCTTACGATTATTCCTGGCGTTATTACCCCAGTGTGGTCATCGCCCCAGCCGTCACCTATGTGACGCCTGTCGTCAGCACCGGCAATGTGGTTTATACGGACAATTACCCTACATATACGACCTATACTCAAAGCTATGTTGATGACGGCAATATCATCAGCCAGCCCAATCCTGCCCGGCAATCTACGGCGGGCAAGGATTGGCTGTATTGCCATCAGCCAGACGGCTTTTACCCGGCGATCAAGTCTTGTCCTGGTGGCTGGGAACGTGTTCCGGCACAAGCCAGATAAGCGCGGCCAGGCCAGATACAAAAAGGGTGCAATTAATGAAATAATTGCACCCTTTTTTACAAGCTTCAGTTTTCAGTTTCTACGGCGGTATTTTATTTTGCCAATACAGACCGTATTGTTGCCGCCAGTTCTTCAGCCACGAATTTGGCAACATAGGCGTCGGCACCCACGGTCTTGATATGGTCTTCATTGGTTGCACCTGACAACGATGAATGAATCACCACCGGCAAAAACTTGAAGCGGTCATCGTTCTTGATCTTACGTGTCAGGGTAAAGCCATCCATTTCCGGCATTTCCAGATCAGTCAGCACCATGGATACCTTGTCGCGCACGCCCTTGCCTTCAGCCTGGGCTGCAGTCGCAAGGGATTGTAATTTCTCCCAGGCTTCCTTGCCAGTCTTGGTCATGATGAACTGAGCACCCATGGCTGTTAGCGCCTGCTCAATCAAACCGCGGGCAACTGCCGAATCATCTGCTGCCAGAATGGCGGAGCCAGGAATCATCTGCAGCTTGGCACCGATGGTGTCTGGATCGACATCCTTGGTATCAGACGGCGTGATCTGACGCAAAATTTGCTCCACGTCCAGCACCTGAGCCAAACGTGTATCTTCAGTATCACCATCAAGACGGGCGATACTGGTGACCATGCCACCCGCTGCACTGCTTTCAGCCGACAAGACCTGGTTCCAGTCCAGGCGCACGATTTCTTCTACCGATTCAACCGCAAAACCCTGGGTGGTGCGCGCATATTCAGTGACCAGCATGATGTTCAGGCCAGTTTTCGGTTTGAGCCCGACCACCGAAGGCAAGTCGATGACAGGAATAATCTGTCCACGCAAATTGACCACGCCCAGCATGTGGGGCATCGCGCCCGCCATACCGGTAATCGTTGGCATGGCGACTATCTCTCGCACCTTGAAAACATTAATGCCAAACAATTCAGACCTGTCGCTGTTGCCATCTGTCCCCAGACGGAACAGCAACAATTCAAACTTGTTGGACGCTGTCAGGTTGGTACGTTCATCGACTTCTTGTTGTACGGAACTCATGTCTGTTTTCCTCATCGTGATGGAACAGGATTGCAACATTATCCTACGGTTTTACTGCAACGCAATTACTTTATTACACGGTAGCAAGGGGTATAAGCCTTACCAGGCAATTTCATGCGATTCTGAGCAACAAAAGATGTCAGCAAGGTATCCATTGATGCCATTATTTCACTATCGCCGCGAATTTCAAAATGTCCATGTTTTTCTATTGCACGTATGCCCTGATTTTTGACGTTGCCCGCCACCACGCCTGAAAAAGCACGACGCAGATTTGCTGCCAGCAGATGCGTATCCTGCTTCTTGTGCAAGGCCAGGTTGCGCATGTTCTCATGCGTGGGCTCAAACGGCTTCTGGAACTCTGCATCTATCTTCAACAACCAGTTGAAATAATACGCATCGCCCTTGGCTTTGCGGAATTCACGCACTCCCTTGATACCAGCCTGCACTTCCTGCGCTACGCGCACAGGGTCATTGACGATGATCTTGTAGTTCTGCTGTGCCTCAGGACCCAGCGTTGCGGCAATGAACTGATCGATCTGACGGAAGTAATCTGCCGCACTTTCCGGCCCGGTAAAGATCAGGGGGAAAGGCAACTCTGCATTATCAGGATGCAGCAAGATACCCAGCAAGTACAAAATTTCTTCTGCCGTGCCTGCCCCACCAGGGAAGACGATGACGGCATGGCCCATGCGCACAAAAGCTTCAAGACGTTTTTCTATATCCGGCAAGATCACCAGGTCGTTGACGATGGGATTCGGCGCTTCGGCGGCGATAATGCCCGGTTCAGTAATGCCCAGATAACGGCCTGTGGTAATCCTTTGTTTGGCATGACCTATGGTGGCGCCCTTCATCGGGCCTTTCATGGCACCTGGGCCGCACCCTGTGCAGATATCCATGCCACGCAAACCCAGTTGATACCCTACATGCTTGGTGTAGTCATATTCTTCGCTGGAAATCGAATGCCCGCCCCAGCACACCACCATATTCGGATTGACCTGAGGCTTGAGCAGATTGGCGTTACGCATGACGTGAAAAACCGCATCACTGATACCTTCTGTGGTCGCCAGATCAAACTTGCGGTCATCTTCGATCGCGGCCTTGATGAACAGGATATCGCGTAATACGGCAAACAAGTGTTCCTGTATGCCTTTGATCATCACGCCATCCACAAAAGCACTGGCTGGCGCGCCCTTGACATCAAGCTTGATGCCGCGTTCGCGCTGGATGATGCTGATGTCAAAGCTCTTGTAACGCTCCAGCAATTCCTTGCCATCGTCGAGGCCACTGCCGCAATTCAAGACCGCCAGTGCACAACTACGAAACACCTGGTACAAACCGCCATGACTATTGTCGAGCAATTGCACGACCTCAGCCTTGGACAAAACTTCCATACGGCCGCCTGGCGAAATTTGCGTGTCGATAACTTCGAATTCCATAACTGCTTTTTCACTCCTGAAAATAATTTCCGGCTGATGCCTGCAAAGCAGCATCAGCGTGCTTCTCTATGCTTCCATTATGCATGCAATTTATTGCGCGGGTTGCATCAGCAGCACTATTTGCCACATTTGTATTGTGAAGAATGGCAAATTGCAGTGTCGCCGGGCCGTCAATTTAAGACCGATATAAAAATATTTCTATAAATGATTGTATATCGCGCCTTCGCCATGTACAATTCGCCTCCTTCAGACGCGGGGTGGAGCAGTCTGGCAGCTCGTCGGGCTCATAACCCGAAGGTCGTAGGTTCAAATCCTGCCCCCGCAACCAAGTTTCTTTGTTCTGGTGCATTCGCACAAATTTACCGGGCACTATTTTTCTTCTGGCAAGCAATTGTCAGAGGCGGTTTATTTTGCTTTTTTGCTTAAGCTTTACCAGGCATCGCCACACATCAACATTGATCAAGCTCAACTGATGAAAGACAATAAAGATCACGCTACCCTGGAATTACCCGGCTTTGGCGAACCAGCATTTTTATTGCCAGAAACCAGAAAACCAGTACCTGCCCCACGTCCGCGCGGTAAAAAACAGGAACAGCTTGATCTTCTGGATGTACTCGGGCCCACCGACCGCACCGGTCTGCCAGCCTGGGTACACGATGACAACACAGACCTGACCGGCTTGCCTGTCTGGCGCTGAGCGCAACTGAACGCAACTGAGCACACAAAAACACAAAAACACAAATCAAACCCGCACCAGGGCTTTAATAACTGGCCACTGCCTGCGTGAAATTGGCAAACGTTCAGCGCATCCACTGACAATGATTTGCCAGGAGTCAGATACTTTTTCCTGATTATTGTCAGCATCCACCACTTGCACTGCCCGCTCTACGCCATTAATGGCGCTACGTGCGACCAGGGCATTCCTGTGCACCCTGACCAGCAAGTCTCCCAATTCCACCTCTATCGAAGTCAGCGACTCTTCCAGCAGATATTCACGTTGCGCTGTATGCAGGGTCACGTATTTTTGTTCTGCCTTCAAGAACAGCACTTCGGCTACTGGCACCAGCAATATCCGCCCTCTTTCCAGCACTGAAAAATGCTTGCGCCTGGGACCGCTGGTGTCCGTTGCCATGGTTTCAGGCAGGCGGCGCGCGCTCTTCATTTTTTCACTGGCACGCACCAGCGCATCCACCAGACGGCTGGCCCGCACCGGCTTCATCAGGTAATCAAGTGCATGCACCTCAAAAGCCTTGACGGCAAATTCATCATAGGCAGTCACAAAAATAATCGCTGGCGAGCGCAGGCTGGCCTGGTGTTGCGCCAGATGCTGCGCCAGTTCTATGCCATTCATGCCCGGCATCTGAACATCCAGCAACACAATATCAGGTTGCAGATTGCTGATTTTTTCCAGCGCCAACATAGCATTCTCCGCCTCTCCAACCACCGTCACCGGGCATTCTGCCTCTATGTCTGACAATAGCGTCAACAGCCTTTGTCTTGCGGGTGCTTCATCATCAACTATCAGTATTCTTGGTGTCATCATCTCTTAGCCGGGAATTGCAACTTAACTTCAAAGTACGCATCTACTACGCCGTATTGAATTTGCGCTTCGATATCATAAAGCAAACTTAGTCGCTGCCGTATGTTTTCCAGTGCCATCTGATTACCGGAAACCATATTTGCCTCTGCGTGATAGGGATTGCGGATGCGAATTTCTACCTTGTCCAGCAGACGTTTTATCTCTACCGTGACAGTCGCTTGCTGCACCGATGGTTCAACGCCGTAATGAACTGCATTTTCAAGCAGGGGCTGCAATAACAATGAAGGAATTTCTATCTCGGCCAGCTCCTGGGGGGAAATTTTTTCTTTATCCCATGTCACCTGCATACGCTCACCCAGGCGTATTTTTTCTATCGCCAGATATTGCTCACACAAGCGTATTTCGTCCTGCAAGCTGGTGACATCGCGGGTATCGCGCATTAATACCCTGAACAGGTCTGAGAGATCTTCCAGCACCATTTCTGCGCGACGAGGCTCGGTGCGTATCAGCGACAAGGCAGTATTCAAGCTGTTGAACAAAAAATGTGGACGTATCCTGGCTTGCAAGGCCTGCAGTTTGGCTTCACCCAGCGCAGGTGAAAAAGCCCGGGTACGCAATTCAAAATACTGTTGATATGCCAATGCCAGCAAACCAGTTGCGACCACGACAAACAAGGGATTTAACTTGGGAAAGCTGGCCATTATCCAGTCTTGCATGCGCAAATAAATCATCAGCAAGGCAGCGATTGCCGTTGGCAACATGCAACACAATAAGCGCTGAAACCAGCCAGACATGTAATAACGCGCAGAAAATCTACGTAAATTACATAGGATCAGCAAGGAAAGCAGACATATCGTCTCAATCAATGCCGCGCTTTCCAGAAAATTTTGCAACACGAGACGCCACTCATCCCCTCTCGACCATAAAGCCAATAAGGTGATCAGATTCACACTGATCAGGATGCGCGAAAACACACCCAAATTACAACAATCCGGAATGAGCTGCTCACTTGCGCTGTTTTTCTTATCATTGGTCATTTTTAATTATCTTTATTATTTTCAAACGCTTCGGGGCTATTTCACTCCCGGTTTACAAGCAGTCATCAGCATTTCTGCCTGCAAATTAAGTTCTTATTCAGTGCTTAATTAATCCAGTCCGGCTAGTCCTTTGGTATTTCCAAGGGTAATCATGCGCAAAATCTGGGATAATCAAGGAAAATTCTCTCGCAAATGCAGCCGATATGGCAACAATTCACTATGACATCACAATTCAATAAAAAAAGCGAGGCATGGTCTGCCCGTTTCTCTGAACCTGTTTCCGATCTGGTCAAACGCTACACGGCCTCCGTCTTCTTTGACAACCGCATGGCCGCCTTTGATATTGAAGGTTCGCTGGCACATGCTGAAATGCTGCAGGCCCAAAACATCATCACTGCCCAGGATTATGCGGATATCCAACGCGGCATGGCACAGATCAAGTCCGAAATCGACACTGGCAAGTTTGAATGGCTGCTGGACCTGGAAGATGTGCACCTGAATATAGAAAAACGCCTGACTGAGCTGGTCGGCGATGCTGGCAAACGCCTGCACACTGGCCGTTCACGCAATGACCAGGTTGCCACCGATATCCGCCTGTACATGCGCAGCGCCATCGACAATATCCTTGGTCTCTTGCAAGACTTCCGTCTCGCTTTGCTGGATCTGGCAGAAAAGAATGCAGATACAATCTTGCCTGGATTTACTCATATGCAAGTGGCTCAGCCTATCACTTTTGGCCACCACATTCTTGCTTATGTAGAAATGTTTGGCCGCGATGCAGAGCGCATGCAAGACTGCCGCAAGCGCGTCAACCGGCTGCCACTGGGTGCTGCTGCCCTGGCTGGCACAACCTTCCCTATTGACCGCGAACGCGTTGCCAAAACCCTGGGCTTTGACGAAGTTTGCTATAACTCGCTGGACGCCGTTTCTGACCGCGATTTCGCTATCGAGTTTTGCGCAGCTGCGGCACTGGTGATGACGCATATCTCGCGCATGTCAGAAGAACTGGTGATCTGGATGAGCCCGCGCATAGGCTTCATCGATATCGCTGACCGCTTTTGCACAGGCTCTTCCATCATGCCGCAAAAGAAAAACCCTGACGTACCAGAGCTGGCGCGTGGCAAGACTGGCCGCGTGAATGGCCACCTGATCGCCCTGCTGACCCTGATGAAAGGCCAGCCACTGGCTTACAACAAGGATAATCAGGAAGATAAAGAACCCTTGTTTGATACAGTAGATACCGTTATCGACACCCTGCGCATTTTTGCTGACATGGCCGGCGGCATCACCGTCAAGCCAGAAGCCATGCGCGCCGCTGCCTTGCAGGGTTATGCGACAGCAACCGATCTGGCTGATTACCTCGTCAAGAAAGGCTTGCCTTTCCGCGATGCCCACGAAGCAGTGGCGCTGGCAGTACGCACTTGTGTAGAAAAAGGCTGCGACCTCAGCGATATGTCGCTGGAAGAATTACGTGCTTTTTCCAGCCTCATCAATGAAGACGTGTTCCATGTCCTGACACTGGAAGGCTCAGTTGCCGCCCGCGACCACATAGGCGGGACCGCACCAAACCAGGTTAAAGCAGCGATTGCCCGTTTGCGCCTGAAACTGCAATAACAACAGCCTTCACCTGCATCATCACAACATGCCAGCCCACCTGCAAACGCAGGTGCTGGCATATTTTCCCTTGGCCAGCACTATATTTCCAGGCCTGAAAATCACAGATTTCAGTAGTACTACTTAAGTAATCAATATTGCATCGCAGCATGGCGTTTTATTGCTGCTGAGGTTGCGAGCCCATACAATCCTCCGTGACAATCAATATCTCATAAATTTTGTTGGCCGCTGTGATAGTAATGCGCATGGATCAGATATATTTAATTCATGTTGCGGACCACAAAACCAAAATGTACTTTTCAGGAGAACACAATGTCATACCGTCTTAAATTGTTAGCTGCTGCCACCTTCCTGGCCTATTCCACGCTGAGCCAGGCTGCCGATATCAAAATCGGTGTTGCTGAAGCACTGACCGGCCCTGCCGCCAAATATGGCGTAGCGATCAAAAACGGCTTCACGCTGGCAGCCGACCAGATCAATGCCAAGGGTGGTGTGAGCGGCAACAAAATACAACTGGTTGCTGAAGATGAACAGGGAAAAAAAGAAGAAGCCATCAATGTCTTCAAAAAATTGTTGTTCCAGGAAAAAGTATTGATGATTTTTGGTCCTACCCTGTCGAATTCTGCCTTTGCCGCTGACCCGATTGCCAATGCCACCAAGACTGTTGTATTTGGCACCAGCAACACTGCTGATGGCATCACGAACATGGGGCCATTTACCTTCCGCAATTCCGTCATGGAAGCCGACGTATTGCCTGTTGCCACGCGCGCAGCAGTCAAGCAATTCAATATCAAGAAAGTCGCCATCCTGTATGGCAACGATGATGCTTTCACCAAGAGTGGCTACGATGTTTTCAAAAGCGCACTGGCTGAACAAAAGATCCCCGTCACCGATACAGAAACCTACGCCAAGGGCGACGTGGATTTTAAGGCACAGCTGACCAAGATCAAGGCATCCAATCCTGATGCCATCGTTTGCTCCTGCCTGGCTGAAGAAGCAGCGAATATCATCCTGCAAACCCGCTCACTCGGCATGAAACAGCCATTCGTCGGCGGTAATGGTTTCAATTCACCAAAACTGTTTGAAATCGCCAAAGACGCTGCTGACAATACCCTGATGGGCAGCCCATGGTCTGCTGAAAACCCATCTGCTGCCAACAAGAGCTTCATGGCTGACTACAAGGCAAAATTTGGTTCCGACCCTGACCAGTTTGCGGCGCAGGCATTTGATGCCATGCACATCGTTGCAGAAGCACTCAAAAAAGTCAGCCTGAGCGGCAACCTGGAAAAAGACCGTCTGGCATTGCGCGATGCACTGCCAGCCGTGAAAATTGAGGGTGCCACTGGCAAATTTGCGTTCCGCCGTGCGGCACCGAAGGATGGCAAGGAAGCTGGCTATGATGCGCAGCAAGATGCCATCGTCAATATTGCCAAAGGCGGCAAATTTGTATTGCTGAAATAAATGTATACCTGCCTCATGCCCCCGGCAAGCTTGGGGGTTGGGGCAGATGTTTTACGACTTCTCTTGCTGGGATAATTTTCATCCCATCTACATATGCTGATGGCTGGCCTGCATCTGCACATGAAACGAAGCAATCCTCATCATCTGGATATCCATGCTGGCACAACAACTCATTAACGCCCTGACCCTGGGCAGCGTATATGCGCTTTTCGCCCTGGGGTTCACGCTGGTGTTTGGCGTCCTTGGCGTCATCAATTTATCGCACGGCGCCATCTTCATGCTGGGTAGCTATATGGCCTTGCTGCTGGTCAGCTCATTCCAGATGTCTTTATGGATGGCGATGCTGCTGTCCATGCTGGCTTGCGGATTGCTGGGCGTGGTCGTCGATTTCCTGGTCTTGCGACCATTACGAAAACGCAATGCACCGCATCTGGCACCGATGATCGCCACCATAGGCGTGGCTATCATGATCACCAATATATCCCAAGGGATTTTTGGTGCAGAAAACAAACGCTTCCCTTTTGGCACCATCCCTGAAGAAAGCTTTAGCCTTGGCAATTTGCATTTGACGGCGGTGCAACTGGCGATTGTCGTGATTGCCTTTATCCTCATGCTGGTACTGCTACAAGTCATGCGTCGCACGCAAATAGGCCGTGCCTTGCGGGCGATTGCAGAATCGCCTAAGGCTGCTTATCTGCTCGGCATCAATGTTGAAGGCTTGTTTTTCCTGACTTCGTTTGCCGCAGCAGCACTGGGCGGCGCTGCTGGTGTGCTGGTCGGCCTGTCGTTCAATGCCATCTCCCCTTTCATGGGACAACCGATGCTGCATAAGGGCATTGCCGTGATTATTCTGGGTGGCATGGGCGATATACGCGGTGCCATGATAGGTGGCTTGTTCCTGGGTTTTGCTGAAGTGATGAGTGTCGCTTATATATCGAGCGATTTCCGCGATGCGGTGGCTTTTGGCTTGCTGTTTATTATCTTGCTGGTACGCCCTTCCGGCATGTTCGGCAGAGTACTGGAAAGAAAGGCGTAAGAATATGCTTGAATGGTGGGATGGTTTTTGGGCTATTTATAGCACAGTCATTTTTGGCATAGGCATCAATGCCATGCTGGCTCTTTCGATTTACCTGACTTTGTCTTGCGGCTTGCTGTCACTGGCCAATGCGGCATTCATGGGCATAGGTGCCTATACCGCTTCCATGATCAGTATGCAGACGGCTTTGCCGTTCCCGCTGGCATTGCTGGCAGGTGCCATCATGCCAGCAATTGTTGCGCTGGTCATAGGCATACCTACGCTGCGTCTGTCCGGTGTTTACCTGGCCATGGCAACGCTAGGCTTTGGTGAAGTAGTACGTGTAATCGTCCTGAATATGGAAATCACTGGCGGCCCCATGGGTCTGAATGGTATTCCACAAAAAACCGAATGGTGGCATATCGTGCTCTTGCTGGCAGCCATCTTGTTCATCCTTGCGAGGATGAGGCGTTCCAAGACAGGCCGCGCCTTTGAAGCGATCAAGGAGGATGAGATTGCCGCCAGGCTCATGGGCGTCAATGTCGGTGGCTACAAATTGCTGGCCTTTGTCATGGGAGCATCCATCGCAGGCATCGCCGGTGGTTTGAATGCGCACTACACCTTCACGATAGGACCAGGCAATTATGCATTTGAAAATGCCGTAGATATCCTGACCATGGCCGTGTTTGGTGGCACCAGCAATCTGATAGGCCCGTTGATAGGCAGCAGCAGTCTGACCCTGATGCCAGAATTCATGCACTCCCTCAAAGACTTCCGTCTGGCAGCCAATGGCCTGATACTGATACTGGTCATCCTGTATTTGCCCAAAGGTATCTGGGACCCGGCAAGAATCAGAAACTTTCGCAAAAAGTTAACATCGTCAAGCTCCGGAAAGGTTAGCTAAATGCTGGAATTACGTTCTGTCAGTAAAAATTTTGGCGGCCTGCGAGTATTACAGGATGTCAGCTTTACCATGCCCCAGGGCAGTATCTATGGTTTGATTGGCCCTAATGGTGCCGGGAAAACCACCATCGTCAATTTGATTACCGGCCTGTTGCGCCCCAGCAGTGGCGAGTTGCGCTTCAATAATCATGATCTGACTACGGTCGCCAGCCACAAGATCACGCAACTGGGCGTTGCCCGCACATTCCAGAACATCCGCATTTTCAAGGAAATGAGCCTGCTGGAGAACGTCGTGGTCGGCATGCATGATCATCTCGACTATGGCGTAGCGAGCATGCTGTTCAATCTGGGAGCTTACAAAGACGCAGAAAGAAAAGCCAAAGAACGTGCGCACGAATTACTGTCTTGGGTCAGGCTGGACCATAAAGCGCATATGCTGGCCGACAATCTGTCGTATGGCGAACAACGCAAACTGGAATTTGCCCGCGCCCTTGCCACCCAGCCCAATCTGCTGTTACTGGATGAACCGGTCGCTGGCATGAACCCGGCAGAAAAAACTGAACTGATGGCAGAAATCGTCAATATACGTAACCGCGGTTTTTCGATTTTCATGATAGAACACGACATGCGCTTTGTGATGGAATTATGCGACCGCATAGCTGTACTCAATTTTGGCAAAATCATTGCAGAAGGCACACCCGAAGAAGTGCGTAACAACCCGGATGTAATTGAAGCTTACCTCGGCAAGGAGGACGCTGAATGACTCAAATTTTGTGCGTCCAGGACTTGCATGTCATGTATGGTCATATCGCAGCCGTCAAAGGCATCAGTCTGGCCATCAATGCAGGTGAAATCACTGCCCTTGTTGGCGCCAACGGTGCGGGGAAAAGCACAACCCTGCTGGCGATTTCTGGCTTGCTGAAATCAGCATCTGGCAAAATTTTTCTCGAAGATGAAGAAATCAGCCAGACATCGCCCCACCACATCGTGCAAAAAGGTGTGGTACAGGTCGCCGAAGGCCGGGCGATATTAACCACTCTCACGGTCAGGGAAAATCTGGAGCTGGGGGCCTACACCCGCAAGGACAAGGCACAGATAGGACAGGACATGGAATGGGTATATACCCTCTTCCCCGTATTGAAAAACCGTGCAACTGGCCTGGCGGGTAATTTGTCAGGCGGTGAACAGCAAATGCTGGCCATAGGCCGTGCTTTGATGGCAAAGCCCAAAGTGCTGCTGCTGGATGAACCCTCGATGGGGCTGGCACCGCTGGTGGTGCAGGAGATTTTCCGCATCCTCAAAGAAATCAATGCGACTGGCCTCAGCATCCTGCTGGTGGAACAAAACGTCAGGCAGGCGTTGAAAATTGCCAAACATGGCTATGTGCTGGAAAATGGCAATATCGTTCTCAGCGACACTGGTGCCAACCTGCTCAGCAATCCCAAGGTCATAGAAGCTTACCTGGGTGCATAAGAAAAAAGACCATCGTAATGATGGTCTTTTTCTATACTGTTCATTACTAGCGCAATAATCTCAGTACCGATTAGCTACCGGCAATCGTCATGCTTTCTATAAGGATGGAACCGGTTTCTTTGGTGCCACGCACCAGGCTGTCGTTACCTATAGCGACAATTTGTTGAAACATTTCACGCATATTGCCAGCAATAGTGATTTCTTCCACTGCGTACTGGATCACGCCATTCTCTACCCAGTAGCCAGATGCACCGCGTGAGTAATCACCCGTCACATAATTGACGCCCTGCCCCATCAACTCAGTCACCAGCAAGCCAGTGCCCATTTTTTTAAGCATGCCCGCGAAATTGTCTGCGCGCTTGGTCAAACTGGATGTCAATGTCAGATTGTGCGAACCACCAGCATTACCCGTCGTTTGCATGCCCAACTTGCGTGCAGAATAAGTAGATAGGAAATAGCCTTGCAAGACGCCATCTGTGACAACATTACGCTTTTGGGTTTTTACACCCTCATCATCAAATGGAGAAGAACCAACAGCACCGATGACATGCGGGTCTTCTACGACCTGTATGTGGGACGGGAAAATCTGTGTACCCAGCGAATCAAGCAGGAAAGTCGATTTGCGGTACAAGGCACCACCAGAAGTTGCCTGCACCAGCGCACCCAGTAAACCGGCAGCCAGCGGCGCTTCAAACAAGACCGGGCATTTGCGGGTGTCCAGCTGACGCGCATTCAGCTTGGCCAAGGCACGCTCGGCGGCATAACGACCTATCGCCTCTGGATTTGCCAGTTTTTTGGCGCTACGCTGTGACGAATACCAGTCATCCCTTTGCATTTTCGATCCACGGCCCGCAATCGGTGCAACAGAAATGGTATGGCGGGAAATCGGGTAACCACCGATGAAACCACGCGAATTGGCAGCCACGAAATGGGATTGCTGGGCATGCACACTGGCACCTTCGCTATTCGTAATGCGTTTGTCTACCGCAAATGCAGCCGCCTCTGTGCGTTTTGCCAGCTCTATAGCCTCTTCGGCGGTGACCAGCCATGGGTAACATAGCTTAAGATCACGCGGTGCCATTTCCAGCAAATCTGCCTCTGGCAAGCCGGCACAGTCATCTTCTGCTGTAAAACGGGCAATATTATAGGCCGCATCGACGGAATCACGCAGGGCTTGCTCAGAAAAATCCGAAGTACTGGCATTGCCACGGCGTTGACCGATATACACCGTAATGCCTATGCCCTTGTCGCGGTTTTGCTCTATGGTCTCGACTTTGCCCTTGCGCACGCTGATCGACAGGCCACCGCCTTCACTGATCTCCACTGCCGCATCCGATGCCCCTTTTTCACGGGCGAAACGCAACATATCCTGCGCGATTTGCTTTAACTGGTCCTGGGTATGGGTAAAAACTGGTTTGCTCATGGATGGGATTCTATGTTTGTCAATGCTAAATGACCAAATGGCCAAAGGGAAATATCCTAATTATTTACCTTGATTCACACCATAAATGGGTCAATTATGGGTCAATCGCAGCTTGATTTTAGGTAATTCCAAGCTAAAAAGGGTATCATAGCAGCCGTTTCATTAAGTTAATAGTAAAGGCGCAGAATTATGCCAAATCCAAATCGCGGCTCATGTGGCTATCAGTCCAGTGAGTTCGAACCAGAATACGACCGCCCATCAAAATCCCAGTTAAAGCGCGAAATGACCGCCTTGCAGAAGCTGGGGCAAGAATTGGTCGAGCAGCCACGTGAACGCGTCAAGCGCGTGCCGATGCCAGAAGACGTGCGCGATGCCATTCTGGAATGCCAGCAAATCAAGGATCACGAAGGCCGCCGTCGCCAGATGCAATATGTAGGCAAGAAAATGCGCACCCTGGATGAGGAAGAAATTGCCCTGATCCAGAAAACCATCGACAGCTGGAAAGGTGCATCCAAGGCCGAGACTGCCGCCA
This sequence comes from Undibacterium sp. TC9W, assembly GCF_049339865.1. Taxonomy (NCBI): domain Bacteria; kingdom Pseudomonadati; phylum Pseudomonadota; class Betaproteobacteria; order Burkholderiales; family Oxalobacteraceae; genus Undibacterium; species Undibacterium sp. TC9W. Next base: position 240,562 of record NZ_JBMPPJ010000005.1, read on the forward strand.
TGCATGCGCTGGAGCGCCGTCGTGACAAATTGCTGGCTGACGATAATGCTCTGACTGAATTGATGGCTGAACACCCTCACCTCGACGTACAGCAATTGCGCACCATGATACGCAATGCCCGTAAAGAGCAGGCTGAAAACAAGCCACCGAAGGCTTACCGTGAAATCTTCCAGATTTTGAAAGACTTGCAAAAATCCAAAGCTGCAGCCAATGCGGACGAAGCGGATGATGCAGACCTTGATGAAGAAGACGATGAGTTTGATGACAAGTGAGTCTGGACAAATGACCGCAGCAGATGGCGAAAAACTCAAAATAGGCCTGGTATCAATCTCAGACCGCGCCTCTGCCGGCATTTATCAGGACCAGGGCTTGCCCGCATTGCAGGAATGGTTTGGCAAAGCTCTCTCCAGCCCATGGGAAATGGTCACACGCCTGATCCCGGATGAACGCGCAGCAATAGAGCAGGCCTTGATTGCCCTGGTAGATGAAGAACAATGTCATCTCGTGATTACCACTGGTGGCACTGGCCCCTCCAGGCGCGATGTCACACCAGAAGCGACACTGGCAGTCGCCACCAAGGAAATGCCCGGCTTTGGTGAGCAAATGCGCCAGATCAGCCTGCAATTTGTACCGACAGCCATTCTGTCACGCCAGGTAGCCGTGATACGTGAGACGCCGGACCACGCAGCCTTGATCCTGAACCTGCCAGGCCAGCCCAAGTCCATCAAGGAAACCCTGGAAGGCTTGAAGGATGCAGAAGGCAAGCAAATCGTTGCCGGTATTTTTGCAGCAGTCCCATATTGCATAGACTTGATAGGTGGCCCGTACATAGAGACGGATGACAGCATCTGCAAGGCTTTCCGCCCTAAAAACGCGATACGCGCCAAGACTCCATCTGCCTCTGCCTGAACAGCAAACATCGACAACGATGGCAACCATACTGACGCATCCTGTAGTACCGCTGACTTTGGGCCTAATTTTGGGGCAAAAACGCCTACCCTGGCCTCTCGTGCTAACGGGTATGCTGACCGCGATCTTGCCTGACCTTGATGTCATTGCCTTCAAGCTTGGCATTGCCTATGAATCGGCCTTTGGTCACCGCGGTTTTAGTCACTCCATCGTGTTTGCCATGTTGATTGCAACCAGGGCCAGCATTTTTCATACACGCTTGCGTAGCTCGATTCTGGTTTGCTGGTTGTTTATCGCCTTCGCCACCATTTCGCATGGGCTGCTGGATGCACTGACTACAGGTGGACTAGGTGTGGAATTTTTTTGGCCGCTGACTGAACAACGTTATTTCTTCCCCGTGCAATTCATCGAGGTATCACCGATAGGCGTAAATCGCTTTCTGACAGCGCGTGGCTGGCGTGTAATACAATCTGAACTACTGACCGTCTGGCTACCCTGTGGCCTGCTGTTGCTGTCGGTCAAACTGGCTGCTTATTTTTCTTCTTCCCGAAAATCATCATGACACAAGATATTTTAGAAACCGTAGAACTGGAAAGTGCACCCAACCCCACTGTTGCCATCATCTGGATGCACGGCCTGGGTGCAGATGCGAATGATTTTGTCCCCATCGTCAGGGAGCTGGATTTACGTGGCAACCCTGGCATACGCTTCGTCTTCCCGAATGCGCCGACCATGCCCGTTACCATCAACGGTGGTTATGTCATGCGTTCCTGGTACGACATCCTCGGTACCGATATCGCCAAGCGTGAAGATGAAGCTGGCTTGCGCCTGTCACAAAAACGCATAGAGCAATTGATCGCCCGCGAGAACGCGCGCGGCATACCGACTGAGCGCATCATCCTGGCAGGCTTTTCACAAGGTTGCGCGATGACTTTGCAGACTGGCCTGCGTTATCACGAAAAACTGGCTGGCTTGCTGTGCCTGTCTGGCTATGTACCCTTGCGTGACGTGATTACAGAAGAGCGTCACGCAGCAAACCAAAATACGCCCATCTTCCAGGCCCATGGCCGTGGCGATAACGTCATCCAGATACAGCGTGCTGAACAATCGCGCGATCTGTTGAAAGAACTGGGCTATCAGGTCGAATGGCATGAGTACATGATGCCGCATTCCGTCTGCCCTGAAGAAGTGGATGACATCAGCCTGTGGCTGAAAAAAGTCTTGCAGGCTTAATGCATCACAAAGCTTCAGGCATCGCAAAAACCCTGGCCAGCCAGGGTTTTGTCATCTTGCCTGGCTTTCTGGATGAGCCTGAATTACAGCGATTGCGGCAAGCCTGCCAGCCCATTTCTGATCAATATGGTGTGCGTCAGGTACTGCAAAATTATCCGTCCATACATCGCGCATTAAACTGGGACAAACTGCATGTGCTATTAGACGCTGCAGATATGGCAGGTGCCCAGGCAGTGCGCAGCATCTTTTTCAATAAAAATGCTGATCATAATTGGCTAGTGTCCTGGCATCAGGATATGACGATTTGTGTTAACCAAAAAACTGAACTGGCTGGTTACAGCAAATGGACTTACAAGAAAGATGTGCATTACGTTGAACCTCCAGCGGCAGTGCTGGAAGCAATGCTGACATGCCGCATTGCCCTCGATGATGCTGGTGCTGAGAACGCTGCACTGAAAGTCATCGCTGGCAGCCATCAATTTGGCAAACTCAGTGAGAGCCAGATCCTGGACATTAGCCAGACTGCTATGCACAAGACCTGCGCGATGCGCGCGGGCGATATGTTATTGATGAAGCCCTTGTTACTCCATGCATCCTACAAGGCAAGATTCGCTACTCAACGCCGGGTATTGCATCTGGAGTTTAGTGCCAGCAGACTTCCACCACCACTACACTGGGCAGAAGCTGCTTGTCAGTCCGCACATGTATCTCAATCAGCTGATTGAATTAGCGAGACTGAATTCCCGTCTTAAACGGCAAATAATTACGCAGCCGTGAAACTGCTACTGGCTTCAAAGCCATGGCTGGCTTCTCTATCTTGTGCCAGGAAAATACCGCCAGCAAGATGGTCACAGAACCTGAGGCCATCACCATACTCCACACCGCAATGCCGGGAAACAAGGCGGCAATTGTCTGCTGCACGGGAAAAGCGTAAATATACACACCGTATGAATAATCCCCCACGCTATTATAGCGCCTTAGCCATCCTGCAGGCAGGTAGGCAATGCAGACTACCAGATAGGCAATGGACAGGTGATACAAGCTAAAGAATACCGGTTTGCTGATGAAGGCTGCTGCCAGCACCAGTAACAGCAAGGGATAAAAGACGCGCCGGGTCAGCAGCAGTTTTTCTTTCAGTATGAACAGGCTGGCACCAGAGAAAAACATGAATAGCAAACGGGTGAACTGGCTATCGTCTTGCAAATAAAAGTGGCGCGCAAAAACCAGTAAGGCGGCCAGTAAAGTAATGACAATGATCAGATACCGCAATATCTGCGTGCGCTTATTCTTCAGCAGTGCCAACCCACACCAGAACACCAGCAACAGCAGATACATCTTGATTTCATAGGGCATGGTCCAGAGTGAACCATTGACTGCATTTGGATAAGGATTCTGTGCAAAGACACCGGGCAAGACATAGCTCACGCCAGACAAGAGGCTTGCGCACTTGAGCAGATATTGCCATGTCCCGGCAGCAGAAAAATACTCTGTCAGAGGCAAGCTGGTGAAGTAAGGCCCAAGTACAAATACCGTCAGTAGCAACATGCATATCAGTGCTGGAAAGATGCGCAATGCCCGCGCGCAGACATAGTCAATCACACTTTGCTTGTTCATCAGACTGCCCGTCACCAGCATGCCACTGACAATGAAAAATACATCTACCGCGATAGAGCCAGGCGTCATGCCCGTCAGCGCGCCCCAGGGTTCTGGCTGTGCCAGCAAGGCAAAGCTATGCCCTGCAAGCACGGCCAGTGCGGCGACTATTCGCAACAAGTTCAGATTATTGTCGCGGCTGACTATGCATTCAGACAAACGCATTCAGGCAAACTCTTTAAGAACTTCCAGGTCAATTTGTACGGAGGCATCTCCGGCTGACATCCAGATTTGTCCATCCTGTATCGTGCATTGCAATTGCATATTGCGTTGCGCAAGTTTTTCCAGTGCCTGGCTTTGCGCTGAAGGCACATTCATGACGCGCAAGTTTTTGGCGCGATCAAGGCGGCTATTCATTGCCTTCCACCAGATGTCACTGGCGCTGGCAAAACTATAGACGATGACTTGCTCAGAACGTCCACAAGCCTTTAACAAGCGTCGGTCATCTGGCTGGCCGACTTCTATCCATAACTGTATGGCGTCGGTGTAATCCTTGAGCCAGATATCAGGTTCTTCCGTATCTGATATGCCCTTACCAAATTCCAGGCGTTCAGCCGCATGAACGGCGAAAGCCAGCACGCGTATCATCATGCGCTCATCGGTTTCCGACGGATGACGGGCAATCGTCAGGCTATGGTCGGCGTAATAGCCGCGGTCCATGTCCGAGATATTCAGGTCGGCTTTATAAATGATGGATTTGAGTGCCATTATTTGAACACCACCGTTTTATGACCATTCAACAAAATACGATGTTCGACAAAGCATTTGACGGCACGCGCCAGCACCACGCATTCCACATCGCGGCCTATGGCTGTCAGGGTTTCTGGTTCCATGGAATGATCGACACGTTCCACATCCTGTTCAATAATCGGGCCTTCGTCCAGATCACCCGTGACAAAGTGAGCCGTCGCGCCTATCAGTTTAACGCCACGCTCATGCGCCTGATAATAAGGCTTTGCGCCCTTGAAGCTAGGCAGGAAAGAATGGTGGATATTGATGGCCTTGCCTTTCAGCGCATCACATAATTGCGGTGACAATATCTGCATGTAACGGGCAAGTACCACCAGTTCAATGTCATTGCTGGCAACAATATCCAATACCTTTTGTTCCTGCGCCTGTTTGGCTTCTGCCGGTGCGCCACCTGACAGTGGCAGATGATGGAAAGGAATATTGTAGCTGGCTGCCAGTTGATAAAAATCAGTGTGGTTCGAGACGATGGCCTTAATTTCTACAGGCAGCAAACCGCTCTTATAGCGAAACAGCAAATCATTCAGGCAATGGCCTATCTTCGATACCATCAGCATCACACGTGGCTTGTGATGGGCATCATGCAATTGCCAGTTCATTTGCATGCTGGCACCCAAAGCCGCAAATTCTTCACGCAAGGCGCTGTCGCTGACGCTGGAATCTTCTACGGCAAAATGCACGCGCATGAAGAAAGTTGCAGATTGTGCATCGCCAAACTGGGCAGAATCGATAATATTACAGCCGTGGTTGGCTAAAAATCCCGATACGCTATGCACAATGCCGCGCTGATCGGGACAGGATAAAGTCAGGATATATTCTGGTCGTATGCTCATGATGTCAGTGTATAGGCCAGGATTTGCTGCTTTCCATGGCCAGAAACAAATTAAATTCGTTAAATTGATTGCAAAGCTTAAAGATTAACCGTCTATTGTCGCATGATCAGTCGCATAATTCATAGAATCCCGCTTCAATTAAATAATCGCAACAAAAAGCACGATCGTTCTAATTAGTGTATAGTCGTTCTTCTGGCAGCCCCACCCAAAAAATTTGGTTCAGACAGCAGCAACTCAAGTACAACATTCTGGAGACAACATGAGCACACTCAGCAATCAACAATACCGCCTCGCCGCCCGCCCTGTCGGCAACCCCAAGCATAGCGACTGGAACTTCACGACAGAAGAAGTACGCGATATCACAGATGGTGAAATCGTCGTACAAACCATCTATATCTCGCTGGACCCTGCCATGCGCGGCTGGATGAATGAAGGTAAATCCTATATCCGCCCGGTTGCCATCAATGAAGTCATGCGCGCTGGCGGCATAGGCAAGGTGATTGCTTCCAAGTCCCCAAAATTTGCGGTTGGTGATTATGTTTCTGGCGGCACGGGTGTGCAGCAATACTGGGTAGGTGCAGCGGATGACAAAACGGCGGGCTTTTACAAGGTCAGCCCAAAGCTCGCCCCTCTGCCAAAATTCATGAATGCGCTGGGCATGCCTGGCATGACAGCTTATTTTGGTTTGCTCGATGTTGGCCAACCAAAAGCAGGTGAAACAGTGGTGGTATCTGGCGCTGCCGGTGCAGTTGGCCAGACTGTAGGCCAGGTCGCCAAACAAAAAGGTTGCCGCGTTGTTGGTATTGCCGGTGGCAAGGATAAATGCGATTTTGTCGTCAATGAACTGGGTTTTGATGCCTGCATCGATTACAAGTCTGGCTCAGTCAAAGATGGCCTGAAAGAACACTGCCCGAATGGCGTAGATATTTATTTTGACAACGTTGGTGGCGATATTCTTGATACCGTACTGACCCGTATCAATCTGAAAGCGCGCATCATCATTTGCGGCGCGATCTCCCAGTACAACAACACCACACCAGTCAAAGGCCCGGCCAATTACCTGTCGCTGCTGGTAAACCGCGCCCGCATGGAAGGCATAGTCGTATTTGATTACGCTGCCCGCTATGGCGAAGCTGTCGCTGAAATGGGCAAGTGGATGGCCGAGGGCAAATTCCAGACGCGTGAAGATATCGTCAAAGGTCTGGAAACTTTCCCTGATACGCTGATGATGCTGTTTGAAGGCAAAAACTTTGGCAAACTGATTTTGCAAGTCAGCGAAGAATAAGCATAAAGCCTGACAAGACGGGCAATAAAAAAGCAGTCATCGCGACTGCTTTTTTACATGGTGCTATCGATTATTTCAACCAGGGCTTGACCCAGGATAAGCCTTCTGAAGTTCCCGCACGTGGCCGGTACTCACAACCTATCCAGCCTTGATAGCCCAGTTTATCAATCAAATCAAACAGATAAGCGTAATTCACTTCACCGATATCCGGCTCATGCCGGTCTGGTACCCCGGCTATCTGAATATGACCTATGCCTGCATGTTTGCGTGACATATCACGGCGCAACTTGGTGGCGACATCGCCTTCGACGATCTGGCAATGGTAGATATCAAATTGCACACGGATGTTCTCTACGCCTATCTCCTGGCAAATCTCTTGTGCCTCAACTTGCCGGTTCAGGAAAAACCCTGGTATGTCGCGGGTATTGATGGGTTCAATAAGGATGGTGATGCCTTCCCGCGAGGCCAGCAAGGCAGCATAAGCAAGATTGCGCAAATAGACGGCGCGATGCCTTTCTCTGTCCTGTTCAGGCTGTATTAAACCAGCCATGACATGCAAATGCCGGTTACCCAGCACGCGCGCATAATCCAGCGCAGTATCAAAGGCTTGCTTGAACTCTTCTTCCCGGCCAGGCAGGGATGCTATTCCACGCTCACCCAGCGCCCAGTTGCCTGGCGATGTATTGAACAAGACTTGCTCCAGCCCGTTAGCAGCAAGCAAATCCTTGAGTTCAGTAGCAGCATAATCGTAAGGGAACAGGTATTCAACGCCCTTGAAACCATCTTTTGCTGCAGCGGCAAAACGTTCATTAAAAGGCAACTCTGTATACATCATGCTGAGGTTGGCAGCAAAACGTGGCATGACTGACTCCTTATCTTTTAGCGTAATGTTGCGCCATGAAGGCACATACCATCAACTGTAGCTGATGAAACAGCATCAATGGTAATAAGACCATACCAAGGGCATGACTGGCAAATAAAACTTTGGCCATGGGCACACCACTGGCCAGACTTTTCTTGGAGCCGCAAAACACGATAGTGATTTCATCTTCCTTGTTGAACCCCAGGCGACGGCTGATGACGGTAGTCAAAGTCATGATAATCGCCAGCATCACTGCGCTGATACCCAGCAAGCTCGCCAGCATCAGGGGTGGCAGTTGCTGCCACAATCCTTGTACCACTGCTTCACTGAAGGCCACATACACGACCAGCAAAATCGAGCTTCGATCCACCATGGTCAGCGTACTCGCATATTTTTCCATCCAGGACTGCAACCAGGGCCGCGCCAGTTGTCCGGCAACGAAGGGCAACAAGAGCTGGCAAACTATCTTCAACATCGCGTCAAGTGAAGAATGGCTTTCACCATGGGCTACCACGACCAGGCTGACCAGCAAGGGCGTCAGGAATATGCCCAGCATATTACTCAGCGACGCGCTGCAAATGGCAGCAGGTACATTGCCGCGCGCAACAGAGGTAAACGCAATCGAAGATTGTACTGTCGAAGGCAATACACAAAGAAAGAGTATGCCTATACATAACTCTGGAGTAATCAGGGTGAGCAACAAGGGTTTCAATGCCAGCCCAAGCAGTGGAAAAATCGCGAAAGTGCATGCCATCACCAGCAAATGCAGCCGCCAATGGGTCAAACCAGCTATCACGGCCTCGCGTGACAATTTGGCCCCATGCATGAAAAACAGCAAGGCGATCATGCCAACAGACAAATGATCGAAGCCTGACGCGACTGCGCCACGTGCAGGTAACAGACTGGCCAGAGTGACCACACCCAATAGCAGCAAGGTCATGTTATCGGGTAAAAAACGCGGGCGTTTCATGTGGGGAAAGCAAGAAATATAGATAATTGATTGTACTTGAATAATGCGCCCGACCTGGCAGCAATCTGGCAGCATATAGATGCTGCCAGGCAAAGCGTAGTCTGAGTCCAACAACTACCTGCGCAGTATTTGCATATTTATTAGACTGCTGTTGATGCCGATGGAACCACGGCCGGTAAATAGATATCGCAAAATTCTGCCGGCATGCGGCGCGCTCTGCCGCTGCTGAGCTCTATGCAGACCAGGTCCCAGCGGCCCCTGAGTACGGTGGCACCATCGCTATCGCGTATCAATTGAAAACGCCTGTCCATGGTGAGTTTGCCGTCGCTGGCAAACAACCATGTCGCCAGTGTCAGCGATTCACCAAGCAAGGTTGGCAAGACATAATCATATTCACCGCGCCTGATTGCCATCGCGCGGTCCAGGCGATGATAGTCTGCCAGACTCAAACCCAGCGCTTCAGAATGCCCCCATGCGACTTCTTCACACCAGCGTACATACACTGCATTATTGGTGTGATTCAAGCCATCGATATCACTTTCTTGCGGCTTCACTGCCCGCGTGAACGGTTGCGGATAATCCCAAACCATGGGAGCACCTAAAGTCCCTGAAACACCAGATACACTCATATATATACACGCAAAAATTTAATCACTAAAACAGCGGCGTTACAAATCACTCGCAAACCACTCACAAGCCCAGCTCTTGCCAGATCTGATCTACCTTGGCCTTAACTTCTGGCGTCATTTCTATGGTCGTGCCCCATTCACGGCTAGTCTCACCTGGCCATTTATTGGTGGCATCTATACCCATCTTGCTGCCCAGGCCGCTGACGGGTGAAGCAAAGTCCAGGTAATCAATCGGCGTATTATCGACCAGCGTGGTATCACGCAAAGGATCAACACGGGTAGTGATCGCCCAGATGACTTCTTTCCAGTCGCGGATATTGACATCTTCATCAACCACGATAATGAACTTGGTATACATGAACTGACGCAAAAAGCTCCAGACCCCGAACATGACGCGCTTGGCATGACCCGCATAGGCCTTCTTCATTTGCACCACGGCCATGCGGTAACTACAACCTTCTGGTGGCAAATAAAAATCCGTGATTTCACTGAACTGCTTTTGCAGCAAAGGGATAAAGACTTCGTTCAACGCCACACCCAGTACCGCAGGTTCATCTGGCGGCTTACCTGTATACGTAGAGTGATAAATAGGGTCACGGCGCATGGTGATGCGGTCAATGGTAAAGACGGGGAACCAGTCTTTCTCATTGTAATAACCAGTGTGGTCGCCATACGGCCCTTCCAGCGCATGCTCATAACCGCTGGGGTGATTTTCGTCAGGATAGATATGCCCTTCCAGCACGATTTCTGCTGACGCGGGTACGCGCAATTCACTGCCTATGGCTTTCACCAGTTCAGTACGGCTGCCGCGCAAGAGCCCGGCGAACTGGTATTCAGACAAACTGTCTGGCACAGGCGTCACCGCACCTAATATCGTAGCCGGGTCGGCACCCAAAGCAACGGCGATGGGGTAAGGCTTGCCTTTATTAACGATGCCATGCTCACGAAAATCCAGCGCACCACCGCGATGTGCCAGCCAGCGCATGATGACTTTATTGCGGCCCAAAACCTGCTGTCTATATATACCCAGATTCTGACGTTTTTTATTAGGGCCTTTGGTAATCACGAGACCCCAGGTAATTAATGGTGCAACGTCACCAGGCCAGCAATGCTGTATAGGTAAACGGGCGAGATCAACGTCATTACCTTCCCAGACTATCTCCTGGCATTTGGCACCGCGCAGTTCTTTTGGCGACATATCCCAGACAGCTTTGACCAATGCACCCATGCCCAGAATTTCTTTAAAACCCTTGGGTGGTTCAGGTTCTTTTAGCGCAGATAAAACGTGGCCGATCTGGCGCAATTCACTCAGGCTTTCTACCCCCATGCCGAGTGCGACACGGCGTGTCGTGCCAAATAAATTACCCAGCACTGGTATGGTATGACCAACAGGTTTGGTGAATAAAAGAGCCGGACCTTCAGCACGCAAAGTGCGGTCACAAATCTCAGTCATTTCCAAATGTGGCGAAACAGGCAAGTCCACCTGTTTTAGTTCGCCTTTTTCTTGCAGTTGAGCAATAAAATCTCTCAAATCAGAATATTTCATCATTTTTCGCTTTTTCGTATCTCTGCACTAGTCGCACTAGCAATTTCTGCCAAGTGTTTGATTTTATTGAACTTTGCTGCATTGCAGCACAATTCATTATACATAAAAGTAATCAACTTCTCGTTTGATAGTGTTGACTTGATATAAAACCGCCCCTACAATTCGCCCAACTTGATGAAGAGGTTAATGACTTCCGCCACTTTCGACACAAAGAGAGTTTCGCCACACGGTAACATCATTCACGGGGATCGGGCCCCAACATAACATTGTAAGGATTGTTTTCAAAAGGCGTCTGCCTTATCCCGAAAAAAGTTGTTTGTCACTGGACACACCATGAACAGGTTCGACGGACCTGATTTGACAAACGACTCCGGCGTCTCGCGATCACACTTGTGACGGGGGACGATGTTTCTGATTCGCGGAAGTAGGCTCTATGCATTTGACTTTTCATTAAGTTGAATGAGGCATCGCGAAGATTCAGGAGGTAACATGATTCAACGTTTTATTTTAGCTGTACAACAAAGTAGTTTTTCTTCAACGGACAAGCGCAAAGCGCTTTTCATGGTAGCTCGTGATACAACCAGTGGTTTTTTCACCACCGTGCGCAACCTGCTGACACTCACTGGCATTATTGCCATGGTCGTTTTGGTCATGATGTATGTCAAACCAGAACTGACAGACAAATTCAAGGGATTATCACCCTATGCTGAAGCTGGCGAAGAGCCTGCAGAAGCCGTAGCTGCCGTTCCAGCACCAAGTCTTGCGCATCTGATGCAAGCGCCAGGCCAGGCTAATTCTGATGCGGGCTTGCAAAAAGTAAGCACATCTGAAGAAGAAGCAAAAATGCTCGGCAATCAGCGTCAGCAACAATGGGTAACCAACTGGCTGGCCAAGCGCTACCGCGTTGCCAATGATGCGACCAATATGCTGGTATCTGCCGCTTATCTGACCGCCAAGGAAATCAAAATAGACCCTTTGCTGATACTGTCAGTCATGGCGATAGAATCCGGTCTGAACCCATTTGCTGAAAGCCCGGTAGGTGCACAAGGCTTGATGCAGGTCATGTCCAAAGTACATCATGAAAAATTCCAGGATCTTGGTGGTGTTAAAGCTGCCCTGAACCCGGTTGCCAATATCCGTGTTGGTGCCTTGATACTGAAAGACTATGTCACCCGTGGTGGTTCCGTTGAAGCTGGCCTGAAGATGTATGTAGGTGCAGCCGATTCCGACAATGATTCAGGCTATGGTGCGCGTGTATTGAATGAATACAAGCGTCTGAAAGATGTCTCGGCAGGTAAAAACGTGCCTACTTTCTTCAGCGCCCCTGCCCCAGCTCCAGCACCTGTGCAAACACGTCCGATTGAGGCCGCTCCTGTACACAAGCCTGAGGCAACAGAAGCCAAGGCAACGATAGAAGCCAAAAAAGATCAGGTTGCAGCACTGTAAGCCTGCCCTTTGATAAAAAAGCCGTCTGATTGTATGATCAGACGGCTTTTTTTATTGGTATAAGCGATTGGTCTGGGCGACCCGCCTTAATTATCTGTCAGCCAAAAATTTCTTCAACCTGGCAACCGCTTCCTGCAAATTCTCCAATGAATTGGCATATGACAGACGCACATACGATGTCGCCGTCGCCGGACCAAAATCGAGGCCGGGTACGATCACCACACCTGCTTCATTCAATATCTGTTTGGCAAAGGCATCTGCATCGTCGGCAAAGCTGGAGCAATCGGCATACACATAAAACGCACCATCTGGCATAACTGGAATGCCAAAACCCAGTTCACGCAATGCAGGCACGATATAGTCGCGGCGGCGCTTGAATTCTGCCTTGCGCTCTTCATAAATGGCGATAGTCGCCGGTTCAAAGCAAGCCAGGGCCGCGTACTGGGCAATTGAAGATGGGCAGATGAACAGGTTTTGCGCCAGCTTTTCTAGTGCAGGGACGATGCGCTCTGGCACTACCAGCCAGCCAAGACGCCAGCCTGTCATATTGAAATATTTGCTGAAGCTATTGATGACAACCACATCTTCATCCAGCGACAGGGCAGAAAATGGTTCGCCATCATATGTCAGCCCCTGATAAATCTCATCAACGATGCTAAAACCACCCAACTTTTTTACTGTAGAGACGATCTTGCCCAATTCTTCATGTTCTATCGAAGTGCCGGTAGGGTTAGATGGCGAGGCCAGCAAAACGCCACTGCTGCGCCCATCCCATTGCTGTCTAACGATTTCTTCAGTCAGTTGAAAGCGGTGATCCGGCCCACTGGCGATGAGTTTTGCCCTGCCCTCGAATGCCGCGACAAAATGGCGGTTACAGGGATAACAAGGGTCAGGCATCAGCACTTCCCTGCCCGGCTCAACCAGCGCTGCACATGCCAGCAGCAAGGCAGCCGATGCACCGGCAGTCACAATAATGCGGGAAGCTGGCACATCAAGACCAAACACGTCACGGTAATGCTGGGATATCGCAGCGCGCAATGCTGGCAAACCCAGGGCTGAGGTATATTGCAAACGCCCGGCTGCCATTGCTTTGGTCGCAGCATCAATCACTGCTTGCGGCGCAGTAAAGTCTGGCTCGCCTATGCCCATATGTATCAGATGACGGCCCTGCTTTTCCAGTTCTGCCGCCATCTTCATGAGTTCCATCACATGGAAAGGGGCGATATTGTCCAGTCTTGCTGCGAGATTTTGATGCATGGTACTTCCTAAAAACACAGGCTGAAAAAAACCGCCTTATTTATCTTTCAAAATAAGGCGGTAGATACTTTTACAAATATGGTCAGTAACTTGGTCAGTACCTTACTTACCTGCTGCAACCTCTGTCGCACGCAGCTTTGCTGCCAGTTTGTCGAGTACACCATTGACATACTTGTGACCATCGAGACCACCAAAGGATTTGGTCAACTCAACCGCTTCATTGATGACGACGCGGTAAGGGATTTCTATGTGGTTCTTCAATTCATAGGCACCAATCAACAGCGCTGCGTGCTCGATAGGTGACAATTCTGCAATGCTGCGATCTATCAAAGGGGCAATTTGCTCGCGCAATTCTATGGATTGTTTGATAGCACCATGCAACAGGGAATCAAAATGTTCTCTGTCTGCCTTCTCAAAACCGTGAGCTTCACGGATATGGGCTTCAATCGCGCCGGAATCTTCATTGTTCAGCAGCCACTGGTACATGCCCTGCAAGGCAAATTCGCGCGCACGGTGGCGTGGCGAACGGTTCTTGCTGGGATTGGCGTGTAATGTTTTATTATTCATATCTTCTCTTACTAACTTGTCTTACTAACTTATCATGCTAACTTAGAGCTGGATGATCACCGTGAAGGCTTGAACTTAAATGTAGATCAAGCCTGAGCAAAACGATCAGGCATCATAGTGCACGTCTTCTGTGGCTTCTGCCAGTTCTTCCAGGGCCAGGGTCAGGTTGGCCATTTCTACGGCAACGCGGGCGGCGTCGCGACCTTTTTCCTGCATGCGCACTTCAGCCTGCTCATCATTCTCTGTCGTCAGGATGGCATTGGCGATAGGAATGCCAGCATCCAGGCCAACACGGGTGATGCCAGCGCCTGATTCATTCGATACCAGCTCAAAGTGATAGGTTTCACCACGGATAACTGCACCCAGGGCGATCAGGGCATCGAATTGATTGGTTTCTGCCAGTTTTTGCAAGGCCAGTGGCACTTCCAGTGCGCCTGGCACAGTCACGTGCAGGATGTCTTCATTGAGTACACCCAGCAGTGACAATTCTGCCAGGCAGGCATCCAGCAAGCCCTTGCCGATATTGTCGTTAAAACGCGCCTGTACGATACCTACGCGTACGCCTGCGCCATCCAGATTTGCTTCGTAATGTCCAACTGTCATAATATTCTTTCTTGCGCTTTTCGCGCCTGATGTGATGTGAGTGATGAAAGTGCACTAAAAAGACCGCTGGTGACACTGCTGCAGCCCGGCACGCTCATCCTTATTTGTCTGCGCACGGCTTATCGAGATACCCAACAACTTCGAGATTAAATCCTGTCATGGACGGCATCTTACGTGGATTGGCCAGCAATTTCATCTTGCCCACGCCTACATCCTTCAAAATCTGTGCACCTATGCCGTAATTGCGCAAGTCCATGCGTGCGGCACGGCCTGCAGGCTTGGTCTCTGGTGTATCAAGTGCCTTGAACTGGTCAAACATCTGTTCGGCAGTTTCTTCGCAATTAAGCAAGACGATGACGCCTGAATCTGCCTTCTTGATGGCTGCCATGGCGGCCGCGACATTCCAGGAATGCGTAGTAGCCTGGCTTTCCAGCAAATCGATGATGGATACCGGCTGATGCACACGCACCAGTGCTTCTTTTTCGCGGGCGATGTCGCCATGTACCAGCGCCAGATGAGCAGAGCCACTGGGCTTGTCGCGATATACCAGAGCCTTGAAGCTGCCATGCACGGTATGCATTTCACGTTCAGCCACGCGATCTACGATGCTCTCCGTCTGACTGCGATAATGAATCAGGTCGGCAATCGTCCCTATTTTCATATCATGTTCTTTGGCGAACTCGATCAAATCAGGCAGACGGGCCATAGTGCCGTCGTCTTTCATGATTTCGCAAATCACCGATGCCGGTGTAAGACCAGCCAGCTCAGCCAGGTCGCAACCGGCTTCAGTATGGCCAGCACGCATGAGGACACCGCCTCTTTGCGCCTTCAGCGGGAAAATATGGCCAGGCTGGACGATGTCAGCAGCAGTGGACTTTTTATCAACAGCAACCAGTACCGTGCGGGCACGGTCAGCGGCAGAGATACCGGTAGTTACGCCTTCCGCCGCTTCTATCGATACGGTGAAGTTGGTGCCAAAGGAGGTGCCGTTGCGGCTGGTCATCATGGCCAGGTTCAATTGATCACAACGTTCTTCTGTCAACGTCAGACAAATCAGGCCACGGCCAAACTTGGCCATGAAATTGATGGC
This sequence comes from Undibacterium sp. TC9W, assembly GCF_049339865.1. Taxonomy (NCBI): domain Bacteria; kingdom Pseudomonadati; phylum Pseudomonadota; class Betaproteobacteria; order Burkholderiales; family Oxalobacteraceae; genus Undibacterium; species Undibacterium sp. TC9W. Next base: position 256,192 of record NZ_JBMPPJ010000005.1, read on the forward strand.
TTCCGGGGTTACGAACTCGGCGGCCATGATCAGGTCGCCTTCGTTTTCTCGATCTTCTTCATCAACCAGTATCACCATGCGGCCAGCGCGCAATTCGGCAACGATTTCCTGGGTAGTAGACATGCTCATAGGGGAATATCCTGAACCGGGCCACAGACATAAGTTCGTCGGGCCGCTGGTTTTTCAGTGCAAATGAATGAAGTCGCTATTTTAAAGGATTTACGCCTGCTCTTCCCGTGCTTTATGTCTATTTATATGCTGCCCAGCCTGATTTAAGCCCGATTCAGAAGAATTTGCCTAGATTTGCAGCTGGCCTTGTGCAATTTCTATCACCTTGCCACCTACCCGTATGGTCTTGTCTGTCGCCACATCAAGATACAACTTACATGGCCGCCTGACTTGCGCACCTTGGGCTATGCACATGCTGACTGGCAAATCACGCCCCTGATGCTGCCACCAGCCTCCCAGATTTGCGCAGGCAGAGCCTGTGCCGGGGTCTTCTGCAAAGCCACCGCCCTGCTTGGCAAAGAAATAACGCGCCGTTACGGACAGACGTTCGTCTTCTAACGTTGGCTCATCAAAAGCAAATACATAGACAGACTTGCGTCCCAGACTATTGGCAGGCCAGACAGGCAACTTGCTGACATCTGGCGTGGCACGTAAAACCGCTTCGCGTGAATTCAGGGGTAGCAGCATTTGTTCGCTACCAGTGTTGATCCACAGTGGCACAGAATGAATATCGCTTTCATCCAGCGCCAGCAAAGAAGCCGCTTCGGCAACAGATAAACCGCTAGCTTTAACCACAGGCTCACCCTTGTGCGGCGTAGTCAGTGTCCATATTCCGTTCTCAAGACGCAGATCGACCAGGCCTGCCTTGCATTCCAGCGAAATCTGGCTGGAATTGCTGAGGCTGCCAACCACCTGCGCCGTACCCAGACTGGGATGCCCGGCAAAGGGCATTTCTGTATCTGGCGTGAAGATACGCATTCTGGCGGTAGCGACATCTGAGGACAATACAAACACTGTCTCCGATAAATTGAATTGCAGAGCCAGTGCCTGCATTTGCTCATCCGAGATGCCTGTCGCATTTTCAAAAACACAAAGTGGATTACCGCCGAGAGTTTCTTCGGCAAACACATTCAAGAGGCGAAAAGGGTAGTTAGTCATTATTCTTTATTCAATGAAAATCAGGCGAGCGTCGATTTGGCATGGGCGACATTGACTTCGGCCGGAAGCAGGATGCGATTTTTTACCGCCGTCAGTTCAGCAAGTATGGAGATCGCGATCTCGGCTGGTGTTTTGCTGCCTATGTACAAGCCTATGGGGCCATGGAGTTTTGCCAGTTGCTCATCATTGAGGTCAAATTCCTTCAGCCTTTCCCTGCGCTTACTATTGTTAATACGCGAACCTATGGCACCAACATAAAAGGCATCTGACTTCAAGGCCTCCATCAGCGCCAGGTCATCAAGCTTGGGGTCATGCGTCAGGGCGACCACGGCACTGCGGCTATCCAGTTGCATTTCCAGTACCAGGTCGTCGGGCATCGCATGAATCAATTGCACGCCCTCTACCTTCCAGCCACTGCGGTATTCTTCACGCGGGTCGCAGACTGTGACCTGGTAATCCATGCCTACTGCAATACTGGCCAAAAAGCGTGACAACTGCCCTGCCCCTATGATGAGCAAGCGCCAGCGCGGGCCATGCACGGTCGTCAAAGCATCTTCTGTAATCTGCAGTTGCTGGCCCGGGTCCGCCTTTGCGAGTGTCACTTCCCCTGTGCGCAAATCCAAACGTCTGGCCAGTAATTCATGTCTTTGCAAGCCCTGCAGCAAGGCATCAAGCTGGCTGCGTGCGGACAAGGGTTCTATTGCCAGCTCTATTGTGCCGCCACAGGGCAGGCCAAAACGGTGCGCCTCATCAGCGGTAATGCCATAGGTGACGATCTTTGGCAGATGACGCTGCATGCCGTCGCGCTGCACTCTTTCTATCAAGTCGTCTTCTATGCAACCACCAGAGACAGAACCCACTACCTGGCCATTACCGGCAATAGCCAGCGTCGCGCCTTCAGGCCTTGGACTGGAACCCCAGGTCTTGATGACAGTGACCAGTTCGCAGGCTTGCCCTGCCTTGATCCAGGCGTCACAGGTTTTAAGTACTTCGAGATCTATGCTGTCCATTGCTTCCTATGGTCTTGTTGATTCAGATTTGAGCCGACTTGACTATCATTCATTTTCGCATGTTTTTGCATTCCAGCTTCTGCATGGAAATTATCTATACAAATTGTCTTATTTCCAGTATTTCTTTGCTTTACAATGCCTGCCAGACCACCACTCTGGAGACCACCTTGTCCACAATCAAACAAAGACTGGCTGCCGTACCTGAAGGCGCAGGCGCATTGTTTTTCATACAGATTTTTGCCACCCTGGGCTTTGCCGTACTGTATTCCACCCTGGTGCTATATGCCACCAAAAAACTGGGATTCACCGCCAAGGATGCCACGGCCATCATGGGTGTGTTTGGTGCATTTAATTATGGTCTGCATTTGTTTGGTGGTTATCTGGCCGGTCGTTTTATCAGCAACCGCAACCTGTTTGTTGGTGGCATGATCCTGCAAGTCATAGGCTGTGCGACTATTTCCGTAGGTACTTCAGCAACCATGTACTGGGGCCTGGCATTTTTCCTGACGGGTAGTGGCTTGAACGTCACCTGCCTTAACCTGATGCTGACGCAACGCTTCAAACCTGAAGACAATCGTCGCGAAAGCGCCTTCCTGTGGAATTATGCAGGCATGAACCTCGGTTTTTTCATCGGCTTCACCGCTGCCGGTTATTACCAGCTGCAAGAAGACTATGCCAGCCTGTTTATCTTCGCCACCATAGGCAACTTCATGGCGATCGTACTGGCGGCAATCAACTGGCGCAGGTTGTGTGACTTGAACACCACCCTGCTTGAAGCCACCGCAAACCAGTTCCGCTGGCGCTTTCTGGTCGGTCTGGCGGTCATGGCTGGCTTGGTACCACTGGTTGAATTCATGCTGCACCGCGCTGAGATGACTGGCAACCTGGTCATGATCATCAGCATTGCGATTGCTGTCATTTTCATCATCCTGACTGCCATTCACAAAGAACCACGTGAACGTAATAATATGACGGCCTATGTCTTGCTAACCATAGGCTCGCTGGTATTCTGGACACTGTATCAAATGGCCCCGATGGGCTTGCAACTGTTCGCCGTCAGCAATGTAGATCGCATGGTCTGGGGTTATGAAGTTGCGCCGCAATGGATACAAAACATCAATAGCTTTGTGATCATGTTTGGCGGCCCGCTGATGGCGATGTTGTTCGACAAGCTGCGTGCCAAGGGCTGGAATATTGATATCCCGCGCCAGTTCTCTGCTGCATTGATACTCATCGGTCTGGGTTTCCTTGTGCTGCCCATAGGTATAGCAACTGCTGCCAGCAACGGCCTGGTGGCTTTCAAATGGATATTCATCAGCTACATCCTGCAAAGTATTGCTGAGCTGCTTATTTCGCCTATCGGTTATGCCATGATAGGCAAACTGGCACCGCGCCAATATCAGGGCGTCATGATGGGCACCTGGATGCTGGTAACAGGCACAGCATCTATTCTGGCCAGCAAATTCTCAGGCCTGATCCCTGAGGCGACAGAAGGTCTGGCCTCATCCACCAATCCAACCTATAACTACATTTTCTCTTTACTGGGCTGGAGTAGTGTTGGCGTAGGCATCGTCCTCATTGTCCTGATCCCTGTCTTGCGCAAACTGATTACCGATGGGCCTGCCAAGCAGGCATCGGCAGCAGCAAACCCGTTGACGCAGACTGAGCAGGCTAAACCGGCATAACAAGAAAAGCAATATGCAAGGCGGGCACGATGAAATGTGCCCGCCTTTTTTATTCCTTGATGGGCGTGAAGCGCATGACTTCTGCGCCATTAATTTGCAGCATTTCAAAAAACACAGCCCTGGGTCTGGTCCAGATGGAACCATCATACGAGCGATAGACAATGACAGGGCTTAAGTCAGACTCTTGCGTTGCTTCACACACCAGTTCATAAATCCCGCCTTTGTAATGGCGAAAGCGTTGCACACCCTTGGTCTTTAGCAAGTGCACCGGCGCGGCATCAGCCGCAATCTCTGCCGCTCTGTGCTTTTTCAAAAATGCAGGCACTTTGGCTGCTGCCAGCTTGTTAATATCTTGTAGCAAGCGCGGGTCAATTGCGGAATAGCCATAGCGCTGACCCAGCTCACTGGCAATATGCAGCATCAGCGCAGAGGCAACTTCTGCATCTGCCTCTGCCCTATGAGCAGAACCTTTGAAACGTATGCCCATGGAAGCTGCCAGTGGGCCCAAGGAATAAGTACTCAAGCCAGGGAAAACCCTGCGCGCCAGTTTAACGGAGCAAATCACGCCATCATGGGCTGGCCACAGACCCAGCCTGTCACTCTCCGCCAACAAGAACTTTTCATCAAAACTGGCGTTGTGGGCAGCTAATGTGTCAGTACCGATAAACTCCACGAGCTCAGGCAATACTTCCGATACTGGCGGTGCTTTATCCACCATAGCCTGGGTAATGCCTGTCAATTCAGTAATAAAGTAAGGGATACGCACATTACTATTGATGAGGCTCACATAACGATCGACGATTTCACCACCGACTATGCGCAAGGCGGCCACTTCAGTAACGCGCCCACCCTGGTCTGGTGACATACCGGAGGTTTCAAAGTCAATCATAACTACAGGTTTTTCAAACATCATATTTTTTCACTAGCGGGAACTTATGAAGAGCAATACAATCTATCTGTACTGTGCGTCAATAAAAATCTGTGACGCGGGGTAATTTTCTGATTCAATTTTCATTCACTTTCAACCCTCAGGACTCGGGTAAATGCATTTTCAAACTACAGCGTCACTAGCAACACCGTGGTGCAACCAGGCTTTTCAGCACTGGCGACGTAGCTTTGCGCATACCCCAAGCCCCATTAAGTTCGAATAGCTCTACGAGTTCGACTAATCTGCGCTAGCCGCCAGATGCTCCGATGATACGGTAGTAATCGCTGCCCCAGTTTGCCCAGCCATACCAGGCCAAACCAGGCATTACATATCATCCGTCTTTGCTTTTTTGCTCCAACCTGGTTGCGCATAGACGCCCAGACCTGTGTACTACTATTCACTTCGTCAAGAATAAAGACACGGGCAAATTATTGTATTGCTCATTATGAAAAATAAAATTTTAGGACTGTTTTCGCTCCCGGAAAGGGACTTGTTACGCGATCTTGTCTATCGGCGTCTCTGGACTTCGATACTGATCAGCTCATTTGGTGCGCAGGTCACCATGCTGGCCCTGCCGCTGACTGCCGCACTGCTGCTGCACGCCAGCGCCATCCAGATGGGCATGCTGACTTTTATGGAAATCCTGCCCTTTGTCTTGCTGTCGCTACCCTCAGGCGTCTGGCTGGACAGGGTGCGCAAGCTACCGGTGTATGTAGTTGGCGAAATCATGATCTCCATTTCGGTCGCCAGTGTGCCTGTGGCCTGGTGGCTGGGTTATCTCAACATGACCTGGCTGTATGTAGTCGGCTTCATGATTGGTGTAGTAAATACCACTGCTGGCACGGCTTCGCAAATCGTGCTGACGCAGATAGTGCCACGTGACCGCCTGGTGGAAGCACATGCAAAAAATGCCCTGGCAACTTCTGGGGCCGAAGTTGCGGGCCCTGCCACGGCTGGCGCATTGATCAAGTTGCTGGGGGCACCAATAGCTTTGCTGGCTGATGCCATTCTTTTACTGACATCCGCTGTCATCTTGCGCGGCATTCATGTCAATGAAGTCAGGGAACCGCGTGCTGACGCGCATTTCTGGCGTGACTTGAAGGCTGGCCTGGCTTTTGTCGCCAATAAACCGCTGCTGATCGCGCTGGCCTTGACAGTAGGTGGCTGGCAGCTTTGCTATAACGCGGCGCTGGTCGTGCAAATCCTGTTTGCCACGCGTGAGCTGGGTTTATCGGAACAGGCAGTTGGTCTCAGCTATATGGGCATGGGTGTGGGTACCATTATCGCCAGTGTGTATGGCAGCCGCATTAGCCGCAATATCGGGCCTGGTCCCTGCATGGTGCTGGGTGTGGCTGTATGCGGCCTAGGCTGGGGTTTGCTGGCTTTGGCACCAACCAATAACTGGGGTATCGCTGCATTTGGTTTTATGCTGATGTGTTTCTCCATAGGCGGCGTGCTGATCTTTATCAACTTCCTGGCCTTGCGTCAGGCAGTCACGCCAGAAGCCATGCTGGGCCGTATGACCAGCACCATGCGCTGGTTGATACTAATACCGGCAGGCCCTGGCGCCTTGATCGGTGGCTGGCTGGGTGAACACATGGGTTTGCGTTATGCCCTGGGTTTTGCCGGCGTGGCAGCCCTGTTGCTGGCACTACTTGCTGCAAAAAACCCCATCATCCGTGGGATTACTGTCTTGCCGCGCCTGAGCAAGCAGGAGGAGATGCAACAAGTTTAAGGATGGCATTGCAAACAGGCTGAAAAAAGCGTGATAATGCGCGGATATTTATATTTTTTCATCGATCCCCCTCAGGAGACGGAGGGGGATTGTTTATTCGCTGCGCTGAAACAGATCACCCTCTTATTCAGCTTTTTTGACAACAAATAGGTAGAACAATGCCAACAAAAATGTCAACACCTGATGCCAAGCCGGGCTTCAAGCCCTATATCCCGGCCTCAGCCCACCTTCCCGAAATGACCGCAAGAGCCCTGATCATGGGGGTATTACTTGGCATGGTTTTCGGTGCATCATCCTTATATTTGGTACTTAAGGTCGGTTTGACCGTCAGCGCCTCGATCCCGGTAGCGGTGATTGCCATCACGCTGTTCCGCCTGGGTAATAAACTGGGCGCGAAAGATGCGACCATTCTCGAAAACAGTATTACCCAAACCGCAGGCTCCGCAGGTGAGTCCCTGGCCTTCGGCCTTGGCGTGACCATGCCAGCCATCCTGATCCTGGGTTTTGACCTGGAAATATCTCGCGTTATGCTGGTTGGCTGCCTCGGTGGCTTGCTGGGTATTTTGCTCATGATCCCCATGCGCAGAACCATGATCGTGGAAAAGCACGATGAGCTGAAATACCCTGAAGGCACGGCCTGTGCCGAGGTTTTGAAGGCAGCAGCGACTGACTCCTCCCGCGAAGCAGCTGGTGAAACAAATAATCCCAATGCAGCAGATGATGCCAGCAAACGTGCGGCGATCATCTTTGGTGGCTTTGGTATCGGTCTTTTATACAAGATCGCCAACGTTGCCCTCAAAGGCTGGAAAGATACGCCAGAAGTCGTATTCGGTGCCCCACTCAAAGGTGGTTCGCTGGGTGCAGAAGTGTCCCCTGAATTGCTGGGTGTAGGCTATATCATCGGCCCGCGTATTGCTTCTGTCATGGCAGCCGGTGGTGTCATGTCTTATCTCTTGCTGATACCAATGATCAAGTTCTTTGGTGATGCATTGAGTGTGCCACTGGCCCCTGGAACCAAACTTATCAGCGAAATGAGCTCACATGATGTGCGTGGCGCTTATATTCTGTACATCGGCGCTGGCGCTGTTGCTGCCGGTGGCCTGATCAGCCTGATGCGTGCGATGCCTACTATCTGGCGCAGCCTGTCGGCTGGTTTATCCGGCCTTGGCAAAGGTGCTGCAGCAGCTAATGCGCCACTGCGTACTGATCAGGATATCCCGATGAAGTGGGTCGTCATCGGTGCGCTGGCCATTATTGCTGTCATTACATTTGCGACACCGCTGCACATGAATTTCCTGGGTGCCTTGCTGATCCTGGTGTTCGGCTTCCTGTTTGCTACTGTCTCTTCACGTTTGACTGGCGAAATTGGTTCTTCTTCTAACCCTATCTCTGGCATGACAGTAGCAACCCTGCTGTTCACTTGCCTGATATTCCTGATCATGGGCTGGACTGGTGGTCAATACTATGTGACGGCCCTGTCTGTCGGTGCGATCGTCTGTATCGCTTCCAGCAATGCGGGTACCACCTCACAGGATTTGAAAACCGGTTACATCGTTGGTTCCACACCGCGCTTGCAACAGTATGCAATCCTGGCAGGTGCCCTATCTTCTGCCCTGATCCTTGGCCCTATCCTGTTGAAGTTGAATGACTCTGGCACTGTGTATGTCCCGGCAGCACAGGTTGCCCCTGCTCTGCAGACAGACGCATCAAAACTGACCGACACTGCACAACTGCAAGGCCCGCAAGCTGATACAGATAAAGGCACATACAAGGTCTGGCACAAGAATGACAATGTCGGCGGCCCTGCCGGTAAATACTTCGTTGATAATGCAGGCAAGGCAGTCTATCTGGTCGATCCCGGTATCAATGGTGCTTACAACAAACGCCCTGACGGTACTGAAGTCAAGAAATACGATGCGCCGAAAGCTGTGCTGATGTCTTACATCATCAAGGGTATCCTGGACAGACAACTGCCCTGGACCCTGGTCTTGTTTGGCGTGATGATTGCGCTGGTACTTGAAATGGCAGGCATCCCATCGCTGGCCTTCGCGGTAGGGGTATATTTACCATTATCATCCTCTGCCCCACTGTTTGTCGGCGGTATGATACGCTGGGCGGTAGATCGTCGTAACAATAAGCTGGAACACAACAAGCACCTCAGTGAAGAAGAGAAACAGGCAGCTGGCGACCGCAGTTCTGGTGTCTTGCTGTCATCTGGTTATATCGCCGGTGGTGCGCTGGCTGGTATCGTCATTGCCTTCACGGCAGGCATCCTGACAGATTTCGACAAGAAAATCGGTGACTGGGCGACAGCAAACAATCCCTTCTTTGAAGGTGTCAATGCCAATGCCTTGTCTATGATCCCTTACGCATTGATCATCATTGCGTTGTATTGGGTAGCACGCGAAAAGAAAACTTCCTGACTAAAATTCAGGATATAAAGTTGAACGCCAAAGGCTTGATTGTTTGTAACAATCAAGCCTTTTTATTTTGCCTGCTGCAGAATGACAGAGACCAAGTACAATATCTGAAAATAATTTATCGGAAATAGCCATGTCTGCACCTCAAGCCGCTGTCGATTGCAAGAACCAACCTGTCGTCGTGGGCGATATCGTCCGCGTAGTCAATCTCGACAAAAGATTTATCAAGAGTTTTCCTGAAGATGAACGTATCCTCATAGAATCAATGATAGGCCAGTTCTTCAAAGTCATCGCCATGGATGAAGAAGGTGCGCCCTGCGTCGTGCGCGAATGGCATGATGAACGTGGCATCATGCAAACCCATGTGATTGCACTTGATGCAGAAGATATGGAAAAGATTTAAAAATCAGGATGACCTGAAAACAAAAAAGCAGCCTCGGCTGCTTTTTGTTTTTAAACCTGAATTTAAACCTGAATTTAAATCTGAATATCATAGACTCTTAACGGATATAGTCAAACAGAGACAGCCCAGATGCCTTAACAAATGATTGCTGCGCTGCCTGCAAGGTAGTTTGTTGCTGATTGAGCTCAGTAATCGCCTTGGCATAATCAAGGTCCAGCAAGGAAGACAAATCCTGTTTGAAAGCGACGCCCTTGGCATCACCCTCACTATCAAGGTCATCAATCTCTTTCAGGCTGGTGCCCAGTTGCGCACGCACGGTCAATACATTATTCAAAGACTTGTCGATATTGTTATTGCCTTGTGTCAGCGCAGCAGTCAAATCTTTTTTTGCTGCCGCCGTACCCGCAGGCGTGTTCAGGGCATTGATGATATCGGTGACAGTTTCAAAGATATTTTGATTGCCTGGCTGTATTGAAAACTTGTCGTTTGGGCCAGGCGCTGCAACTGGTGGGCCACCCGCGTTGGTGACATTCAAGTCTATACCATCAAAGGTAACCGTCGCGCCGCTGACATACGGGGTCAATGGAACCACCACATTACCTGTGGTTTTATTTGTCACAGTAAATGAAGTACCCAGATTATCAAACGCCACTTCGTAATTATTACCCGTCAGATTCGCTGAGGTAGGGGTGTTGATCGTCGCCGCAGCGACTGCAGTGCCTACATTGGACGGATTAGACTGCACATTGAACTGGCCAGCCGAGGTACGGATATTCTGGAAAATATCAATACCAGGGCTACTGAGCGGTATTTGCCTTGATGTGTCTGCCTGGATAAAGCGCTGCCCCTGATCCCCATTATATACAGCGCTACCCGCTGTCTTGGTATAAGGCGCAGTAGTGGTATTGAAACCTGAGAACAAGTAATTACCCGTGCCATCAGTGGCATTTGCCTGACCAAATAATTGATCAAGATTGCCTTGCAATTGCTGAGCGATAAATCCACGATCGGTATCGTTGTAAGAACCATTGCCTGCCTGCACAATCAGCGCCTTGATATTGTGCAACGTGTCAGTGACATTGCTGAGCGTACTCTCAGCAATGCTGAGATTATTCTTGGCAGCTTGCCTGTTGGTCGCAAACTGGGTATTTAAAGAGTCTGACTGAGAAATAACCAGCGCACGTGCAGAGGCAATCGGATCATCTTCCGGTGTCAACACACGACGGCCAGCAGCGATTTGCTGTTGGGTCTTGTTCAAACCGTACTGCAGATCGCTAATATTGGAACCGCCAGTTTGATAAATAGTGCTGGTACTGATACGCATAATAACCTCTATCTGCCCAACGCCAATAAGGAGTCAAACAATGTACTTGCAATTTGCATCAACTTGCCTGCCGCCTGATATGCCTGTTGATAGCGCAATAAGTTGGCAGCTTCTTCATCAAGGTTCACACCTGATTCAGTTTGCTGGGCAGTGATATTTTGCGCCAGCAATTTTGTTTCTGAAGCACTGGTAATTTGCAACTCATGCGCCTTGTTACCGACCAAGCTGACAAATTGAGCATACCCCCCTTGGAAGGTCGTAGTACCACCGCCAATGGTGTTTTGCGTTTGCAGATTACTCAGCAATACCGCATTACGGTTATCACCAGAACCATTGGTATTCGGCGCGACATTGAACACATCACCGTTGGCAGGATTACCCGATATCGAGAAACTGATGCCGTTATAACTGATCGTGGAACCAGATGTATAGGGCACCGCCGTGCCGGCCGGGTAAGTTGTAGCAACACCGGCATTGGTCACCGTGACATTCGCAGTCGCCGGGAAGCCAGTGAGGGTATTGCCAGCGGAATTAAATGTCAACGTGCTCGGTGCTACTGGCAACGCCTTGGATATGGTAAACACATCACCATTGGAAGGTGGAGCAGCACCGTCCTTGATCGAAAAACTGACACCACTAAAGCTGACCGCAGCGCCGCTGGTATACGGCACGGTTGCTGGAGGCGGATATGTCGTCGTAACAGCACCGACTTTGACAGATACTGTGGCACCGGCAGGGAAGCCAGTAATATTACCGCCCGAATACGTTAGATTAACTGGTGTGGCCAGGCTGGTGCCAAGAAAAGAATCGTCCGTTGTTGCCGAGCCTATCGTGGCCGTGGCAGAGTTGCTGCTGGAGGCAGCCTGGGAATTGGCAACACCAACACTGATCTTGCCGTTACCAGTATTGGTCGTCGGGAAAGATGTCGTCAAAGGTGCCGCCGCAGCCAGTTTGGCCGGGTCCTGGATAGCTACAGCAATACTGGCGCCCCCCGCTATGGTAGGTCTGATCAGAAACTCATCGCCTGCTGCCGGAGCCGCTGCAGCCGGTGGCGGTGCAAGCTGAAAATTAATACCATCAAACTTCAATGGCAAAGTTGCCGAAGACTGTGTTGCCCCATCTGACAAGCGGGTAATTTTATAATTGCCGCCGATAAATTGCAGGCGGTAGTCACTGGTCGTTAATGCAGAAGTATCGGTGATGCTTGCATTGATACCCGCTGTCGAAGTATTGAGCGCACTTGGTGTTGTTACAGGACCAGAAATTGTAAAGAAATCGCCACCGACCTGGCCGTTCAAATCCAGCCCCAGCTTTTGCTGGTCATTGAATTGCGTGGCGAGGCCAATTGCTATCCTGCCCAAGCTATTTTTTGCCACGTCCAGGGTGCTGGAGCGGAAATCGAATAAACCACCGAGTTTGCCGCCGCCAAAACTGTTTTCAGGTAACAGCACGGAAGAACCATTGACGAGGTAAGAAACTTCAGTGCGGCTGGGGTCCGTCAATGACTGGCTGACCTGCAATTGCGTAACATTGCTGCCAAGCACCAGTGGTTGGCCATTGCCAATAAACACATTATATTTTTCACCCTGGGGCACAACGCTGACCTTGGTCAGCTTGCTCAATTCAGTGATGAGCTGGTCCCTTTGATCCAGCAAATCATTAGGCCCACTGGCACTATTTGAAATACCCTTGGCTCTTTCTATGGTGTCATTCAAACTCGCAATTTGTGAAGCGTAACTGTTGATTGCACCTACCGTCGTGCCAATTTGTCCATTAACATCATCCGTAATCTGGTCAAGACGTGTCTCCAAACCATTGATACGGCCAGCCAGTGATTGCGCCGACGATAAGGCAGCCTGGCGCGCCGCAGCACCGGCAGTGCCATTAGGGCTGGCAGCCAGATTCTGGAAAGCCTTGAAAAAATCTTGCAAGGCAGGTGTTACGCCTGCAGTGGGGTCTGCCACCAGGTTATTGATCTGGCTGATCTGGCTGTAATACACATCAGCCTGGTTTTTTGTTGATTGGGAAGCATTGACCTGACCAGCCAGGAAAGAATTGTACTGGCGCTGTATCTGTGTAACCGAAACACCTTGCCCGATAAATGAGCCGCCCAGATTCTGCGGTTCATTCGCCGCTTGCAGGATAGTTTGACGGTTATAGCCAGGAGTTGATGCATTGGCAATATTATGACCGGTCGTCGCAATGCCCAGCTGCGCCGCAGCCAGTGCCGATTGCCCAATGCCAAATATATTTGAACCCATAATTGAACCTGCTCTTTTGCTAAGTTAGCCACCCAGTGCCATCAATCATGTTTTCGGTGCGTTTCGGTAAAACTTTAATCTGATTGCACTTTCACTGGAGACCTATGGTGAAATTACGTAGAAAGGGAGTTTTTGATGATCTTTGTCAGCTTGTTGGCATACTCGGGGTCAGTCGCATAACCGGCTTTTTGCAGGCCCTGGGCAAAGCTTGTTGCATCTTTGGCATTAGCTATCACGTTTTCATAGCGCGGATTCTTGGTGATCAATTTAGCATAGTCTTTGAATGCATCGGCATAAGTATCGTAAGCCTTGAACTTTTCTACCTTGCGCTGGGCTACGCCATTCACATATTCTGTTGTAACTGCATCAACTGTCTTGCCTTTCCAGCCCTTGGTCGCCTTCATGCCAAAGATATTATGGCTGGTCGAACCATCCACGGTCTTGATTTCACGGCGCCCCCACCCACTTTCCAAAGCAGCCTGGCCCAGCATGAATTTGGCAGGAATACCGGTTTCCTGGCTGGCCTGCTCAGCATGGGCAGACAGTTTTTCCTGGAACTCGCGCACGTGGTTTGGCCCTGTAAATGCAGTTTTTGGCGCATTCGCGGGCATTTGCTCGAATTTGAGGTTATCGAGGTAAGTGTTGATACCGCGCATGCTGGCGGGGTTGGCTAGATTGCCGGAACCGGTGGCAGGGTCTGCTTCCAGCGCCTGGTTCATGGCATTATTTGATAACTGCCTGACCAGCACATCTCCCAGGCCCACACCCTTTTTGGCCATGGTCTGCGACAATTGCTGATCCAGCATGGAGGTATACATACGACTTTGCTCGCTGTCAAACAAGCCATCCTGCCCACCCGCCTGGCGCATGGATTTCAGCATGACATTCAAGAACAACGCTTCAAACTGCTGGGCCGCCCCCTTAATTGCTTCGGGTGAATTATTTCTGGCCGACTGCTTGAGCTCATCCAGCCCTTTGGTGTCAAAGGCGGTTTTATCGGTGAAATCGGTGCGCCCTATCATCGCGATTCCTTAGATAATTTCCAGGTCTGCACGCAAGGCACCAGATGCCTTGATGGCCTGTAATATGGCCAGCAGATCTTGTGGTGTCGCACCGATGGCATTGAGTGCCTTGACCACCTCAGCCAGAGATACCCCTGCCTTTAGTATCATCAATTGACCCGCATCTTTCGAGATCGTGACGGTTGAATTGGCAGTAGGTGCTGTTTGTCCGGCCGCCAGTGCATTTGGCTGGCTGACCGTATTGTCAGTATTGATGACGACAGACAGATTCCCATGGGCGACAGCACAGCTTTCAAGCGTCACTGCCTGGTTCATGACGATAGAGCCAGTCCTGGCATTCAAGATCACCTTCGCTGCCATTTGCGCTGGCGTCACATCGATATTTTCCAGATTGCCGAGAAAACTCACGCGTTGATCGGTAGAGACTGGTGCTTTCACCTGTATCACACGACCATCCATGGCTGCTGCCGTGTCCGGGCCAAAGCGGCGGTTAATCGCATCCACCACACGGCTGGCAGTGGAAAAATCCGAGCTGTTCAACTCCAGTTGTATGGTAGATCCCTGGGAAACTGAATTGGGTACCGCCCTCTCCACCGTCGCACCACCAGAAATTTTACCGACACTTAGATGATTGACTTGCGCCTTGCTGCCGTTTGCCGAAGCACCCACACCACCGACCAGCACATTGCCCTGTCCCATGGCATAAATCTGGTTATCTGCACCTTTTAAAGGTGTCATCAGCAATGTGCCACCGCGCAGACTTTTTGCGTTACCCATGGACGACACCGTGATATCCAGGGTCTGCCCGGGTTGGGCAAAAGCTGGCAAGGAGGTAGTCACCATGACTGCGGCCACATTCTTTAATTGCAGGCTAGTTCCCACTGGGATAGCGACGCCCAGTTGCTGCATCATACTGATGATACTCTGCACTGTGAACGGGGTTTGCGTAGTCTGGTCACCACTGCCATCGAGACCAACCACCAGGCCATAACCAAGCAACTGATTTTGCCGCACGCCCTGTATGCCTGCCAGGTCCTTGATGCGCTCTGCCCGACTTTCCGGCGCGATCATGGCAGTCATGACTGCCATGGCAAGCATGGCTGCCCTGATCATTCTGGATGTGGAAAGTGCGTTCATAAAACTACCCTGAGAGTTTGCTAAAAAATTCGCTATAAAGGAAGGAAGCTAAGGAAAAACCGTGAAAACATCGAACTCATTTCTGTCATATCAATCTTCGACGTAGAGCGATATTCAAATCGCGCATCTGCCACCTGCGTAGAAGCGACAACATTGCCTGCAGCTATCGTGGTGGGATTGATCACACCAGAAAAACGCACAAACTCTGCCCCTTTATCAAAGGCCAGTTGTTTCTCACCGCTGACCAGCAAATTCCCGTTAGGCAGCACATCAATGACAGTGACAGCGATCGTACCGGTAAAATTATTACTGGCAGTCTGTGCACCCTTTTCATCATATTTTGTCGATGAAGAAGTCGCCAGACCAGCCTGTGCCGTGGTCGTTGCCGGCACACCAAATACAGTAGGTGCAGCAAAAGACGCTGCACCAGACTTGCTGTTGGATGCAGCAGCAGCCTTGCCCGCCGAGGTTTTCTCGACGATGGATATGGTCAGGGTGTCGCCTACCAGACGGGCCCGCGCATCTTCATACAAAGGGCGATAAGTGGCTTGCTGGAAAATTGCACCATTCGCCTGCTTTTGTGGCCTGGCCGATTGCGCCGGAATGGATGTGGGCTGGTGCACGATAGGTGGTGGCGTCATGGCGCAAGCCGTGAGTGTCAGCAATGGCAGGAGCAGGGATAATTTTGTATAGGTCATCATGTGTTCACCCACCTGGATACATCCGCATGGGTGCCAGTTAATTCATTACAGTTGCGACAGTCGTTGCAACATCTGGTCCGAAGTAGTGATCGCCTTGCTGTTGATTTCATAAGCGCGCTGGGTCTGTATCATATTGACCAACTCTTCCGCCACGTTCACGTTCGATGTTTCAACAAAGCTTTGCATCAGCAAGCCAGCGCCATTGGTGCCGGGTGTATTCGTACCCGGATTGCCAGAGGCCGCCGTTTCTACATACAGGTTTTCACCCATCGCCATCAAACCAGCCGGGTTGATAAACGTCGCCAATTGCAATGAACCGACCTGCACTGGTGCGATCGAACCTGGCTGGGTCACCGACACTGTGCCGTCGCGGCCTACCGTAATCGATTGTGCGTTGGCAGGAATAGTAATCGCTGGCTGAATCACAAAACCGCTGGAGGTCACCAACTGCCCCTGATTATCAGTCTGGAAGGAACCGTCACGGGTATAGGCAGTAGAACCATCAGGCAGCAGAACCTGGAAGAATCCCTGCCCCTGAATTGCCACGTCCTTGCTATTGCCAGTTTGTTGCAAATTGCCTTGCGTGAAAATCTTTTCTGTTGCAACCGGGCGCACACCAGTACCGAGTTGCAGGCCAGACGGCAATTGTGTTTGTTGCGAGCTTTGCGCGCCAGGCTGGCGAATATTTTGGTACAGCAAATCTTCGAACACGGCACGTGAACGTTTGAAGCCGTTGGTGCTGACGTTGGCCAGATTATTGGATACGACATCCATCTGCGTTTGCTGCGCATCCAGGCCAGTCTTGGCTATCCATAGTGAACGTATCATTGCTTTCCCCTTTTGCCCTGGTTTACTTTGCGTCGCTTTATATTCGCGGCAAAGACTTCTACAAGGCTATTGTGCTACATCAGCAATCAACTCAAAGTCAGGATCTGACTGGCTTTAGTGGCGTTATTCTCGGCATTCTGCAAAAGCTTCATTTGCATTTCAAAGCTGCGCGCCAGATTAATCATGTTGACCATGGATTCGACGACATTCACATTGCTGTTTTCCAGCATGCCACCAGCTACACCGACCAGAGGATCGGCATCAACGGCTACACCGTCCTTGGTTTTGAACAAACCATCATCGCCGCGAACCAGGTTTTCTTCCGGCGGATTGACCAGCTTCAGACGGCCTATGACTTGCACTGCATTTGGCTTGGTGCCGGTGGGTATGGTCGATACCGTACCGTCCTTGGCAATCGCAATCGATACTTCCGGCGGTATGGTGATGGGGCCGCCATCACCAACGACATTCAAACCACTCTGCGTTTGCAAAATACCGTTTTCATTGACCTTCAAACTGCCATGCCTGGTGAAGGCCTCGGTGCCATCCGCCTTCTCCACCACCAGCCACCCCTTGCCTTCAACTGCCACATCCAGTTCACGCCCGGTGTTTTGCATGGCGCCGGTAGAAAAGTCAGTGCCTACCGTGGCATCCACGACAAAAGCGCGGGTAGCAAGACCATCGCTTTTGACAGGCACGGCACGAAATGAATCCAGCTGCGCCCGGAAACCTGTGGTCGAGACATTGGCCAGATTATGCGAGACGGTTGCCTGCTGCTCAAGGATATGCTTGGCACCGGTCATCGCGGTATATACCAGTCTATCCATGAGCTGCTCCTGTTTGCCTGAAATTTAAAAGACGCATGTCAATTCAAATAAAAATCACTATTAACGCAGGTTGACCAGTGTTTGCAAAACCTGATCCTGGGTTTTAATGGTCTGTGCATTGGCCTGATAAACACGTTGTGCAGTAATCATGTTCACCAGTTCACCTGTCAGATCAGTATTGGAATCTTCTGTCGCAGAGGAAGTCAAAGTTCCCAGAGCGCCAGAATTTGGTGGCCCGACCAGGGAATTACCTGAAGCCGCCGTTTCTATCCACTGGTTGTCGCCCGTCGATTGAAGACCGTTAGGATTGGTAAAATTCGCCAATACCACTTGCGCCAGAACTGAAGTTTTACCATTGGTATAACTACCAACGATAGTACCGTCTTTAGCTGTATTGAACTTCGCCAGTTTGCCGGATGCATAACCGTCCTGGGTGTTTTTACTGACGCTGAAATCAGAGCCGAATTGCGTAGTACCGGTGAAATCGTATTTGATATCTAAAGTAGTATTGATAGGTGTAACAGCACCGGTACTGACAGGCACGGTCAAGGTGGTTGCACGTGGATCTGTGGGAGAGAATGGTGGGGTAACCGCACTTAGCTTACCCAAATTATCAAAACCAAGACGGGTAATGGAATTTGTGGTAGCACCGGCACCATTAATCAAAACACCATCGACTGTAGCAAAGACATCCCACTCAATTGTTACGGGTAGGGTAGGCGCAGGAGCTGTGTTATCACGTTTGACAAAAAATGATTGAACCACATGCGAGTTACCCAGACTGTCAAATACAGCGACCGAAGTCGAACTATTATAAGTAGTCGGATCAGTCGCACTGAATGCGATTGGGGTAATCACTGGCGGTATGGTCGCTGGCAATTGTGTACCAGGAACCAATTTGCGCGAATCGAGGTTCATGACTGCATTGATGGTCGTTGTTTGCGCAGGCGGAATATCAGCAGTATTGATATTGATAGGCGCAGCGGCACCAGTCGATAATACACCCGCAGCATTGGCCACATAGCCAGTCAATTGCGCACCTTGCGCATTGACGATATTGCCCAGCTTATCAAGCTGGAACTGGCCATTACGTGTGTAGGTGACGGCACCATTGGTGGACATGCGGAAGAAGCCGCCGCCATTGATTGCGATATCAAGCGGGTTATTTGTCGTTGAGATATTGCCCTGCGTGAATTGCTGCACCACGCCAGACACTTTAGTACCAATACCCACAGTACCCCCAGAAGAGCCATTAAGTGAATTGGCATAGACGTCGGCAAATTGCGTTTGTCCTTGCTTGAAACCCACGGTGCTGGCATTGGCAATATTATTACCAATCACATCCAGGGATTTGGAAGCGGCATTCAGTCCACTCAGTCCTTGTTGAAAACCCATGATATTTCTCCCTTACTTAGGCTAGTTCGTTCACTTTTTACTGCAGGATTTGATACAGGATTACTCCAAGGATCAATAAATTTGTCTTACATCATTCATGCTGACATCACCAATATTGGGCAGACTGAGCTTCAAGCCCTGAGAGCCAGAGGTGATGCTGGACACCACGCCAAATGCCAGGCTGGTTGTATCCAGTTTTTTATCTGCCGCATTGGCGACAAATTCAAATTTGTAGGCACCGTTGGCGGCTGTCGTACCCGCATCGGTTTTACCATCCCAGGTCAGGGTATTCACACCTTGCGGCAAGGCACCCAGCGTCATTTTTCTGACGACCACGTCCGAACTGTCACGGATCACCACTTCGACATTGCTGGCTGCCTGTGGCAATTCAACACCGTAAATCCCCTTGCCATCAGTGACTACCATGGTATTGCCCGGGGCTATCACGCCATGGCCTATCATATTGGCAGCCTGCAGGTTTTGCCCGCTCTGGAAACTGGCACCCAGGGCAGTCACAGATGCATTCAATTTATCGATACCCGAGACCGTTGATAATTGAGCAAGCTGGCTAGTCACCTGGGCATTGTCCATGGGGTTCAACGGATCCTGGTTCTTGAGCTGGGTGACCAGCAAGGTCATGAACGTGTTTTTTGCATCTTCAGTCGAATTTGTCGAAGCTTTTGCTCCGTTCATCGTCGCCAGCAATGTTGGATCGACGGTGCTGCTTTGTACGCCGCTGGTAGTAGCCATGATCTATTCCTTACAGAAAATCTTATTGCCCTAAAGTCAAGGTTTTCAGCAGCATGGTTTTTGCTGCATTCATGACTTCTACATTGTTTTGGTATGAACGTGATGCCGAAATCATATTCACCATTTCTTCCACTACATTCACGTTCGGCATGGCGACATAGCCTTTTTCATCTGCCATCGGGTGTTTTGGGTCATACATCAGTTTAGGCGGATTAGTATCTTCTACAACCTCATTTACCTTGACGGCGGTAGAAGCCGTGCCAGCAACTGGCACCGCGCTGAAAACCACTTGCTTGGCCTTGTAAGGAGTACCGTCTGAACTGGTGACACTGTCGGCATTGGCCAGGTTACTGGTCACCACGTTCAAGCGCTGTGACTGCGCACTCATGGCTGATCCGGCAACATTGAAGACATTAAAGAGTGACATGATGATTATCCTTGTTTATCCCTGTATGGCTGCCAACATATTCTTGATCTGCATATTGATGATGGTCAGGCTGGCCTCATAACGCAGGGCATTGTCGGTAAACTGATTGCGTTCCACATCCATATCAACCGTATTGCCATCAACACTACCCTGTACCGTGGGCCGATATTGTGGTGTCATGCCTGCCACACTACCCGGAGTGTCGATATGCTGATCTGTAGTCTTGCTTAAGGCGGTTGGAGACTGATTCAGGTTTTGCCCCAACGCATGACTGAGCGCGCTGGAAAAATCGATGTCCTTCGCCTTGTAATTGGGCGTGTCAGCATTGGCAATATTGGATGCGAGCAACTGCTGACGCTGACCACGCAGTGATAGTGCAGCCTCATGGAATTTCAAAAAGTCATCTAACCTGCCAACCATCTTCCTCTCCTTCGCCATCGCGTCATGCGCTTAAGGCACACAAGGGTTTTCTATACCTTGCATCTTATTCGTCGGGGCGCAAGTTTGATCAGGCGAGCAGAAAGGGAAAAACCCGTTTATTCAGGCATTCAAAAACGCCCACGAATCCTAAAATGGAGTTCAGCACAACCCCGGCAGGAAACATGATGAAAGCCGCAAAGATATACAGCAAACCCAACTACAAGCAAGTTTTGGCTCTGTCCTTGATGAGCCTGACATGTCTTAGTCAGGCTGCGCCCATCAGCCAGGTCCAGGATGCTGCGCAGTTGCGCAAGATCGCTCTGGACTTTTTGACACTACAGGCATCAGGTCTCAGCAATGATGTACAGGTAACAGTAGGCGAAGTCGATAAACGCCTCAATCTGCAAGCCTGCGACAACCCCAACCCTTATTTATTACCGGGCAGCAAACCCTGGGGGAAAGTCACCTTGGCAATACGCTGCACTGCTCCCGCACCCTGGCTGGTGTATTTGCAGGCGAACGTACAAGTGACGGCAGACTATTACGTGGCAGCCAATGCGCTTACCCATGGGCAAGTCATCTCACTCAGCGATTTAAGCAAACAAAGGGGCGATATTGCGAAAATGCCCGCCGGCGTCATCACCGCGCCTGAACAGGCGATAGGCAAAACCATGCAGGTTTCCATGGCTTCCGGTGGTGTCATGCGCCTTGACGCCCTCAAAAGCCCTGCGGTCGTGCAACAAGGGCAATCGGTGCGAATCATCAGCAATGGCCCAGGTTTCCAGGTGACAACAGATGCCATCGCCCTCAATAATGCAGCAGATGGTCAGATTGCCAAGGCCAAGACCAGTTCAGGGCAAACCATCAGTGGGGTTGCGAAGAACGGTGGCATTATAGAAATAGTTTACTGATGGCAAGATATTTGTGTATGGAATTAAGCACATGCAATATTTTTTTACAGTAAGGTTAAAGTTTAAAATTACACAGCCGATAAACTGGATGTAGATGTTTGTAAGTCCCACACTAGAGGGTATCGCTGTGAAAATTGATGACGCACTAAATAAGACCGCCGGACTGCCAGTCAGCCCGCAACAGGCTCGCACGGAAAAACCCGCAGAAACCGCGGTACCCGTGGCGAATTCGTCGAAAGTACAAATTTCGACCCTGTCTTCACAGTTGCAAGCCTTGCAAAGTACGCAGGCAAGCAATGCTGTGTTTGAGACGAAGAAGGTGGAAGCTATCAAGCTGGCTATTTCCGAAGGACGCTTCCAGGTCAATTCGGAAAAAGTCGCTGATGGGCTTCTGGAAACAGTTAAAGATTTGCTCAACGCCAGAAAACGTTAAAAAATGAACGCAACAGGTTCCGGACATAGCGCTATTCAACAATGCCTGCAAGAAGAGGTGAGCATCATGTCTTCGCTCGCTGATTTGCTCAAGCAAGAGCAGGCGGCATTGGTCGAAAGCGATATAGTCCAGCTCAATGACTTTACCCAGAGC
Source organism: Undibacterium sp. TC9W (assembly GCF_049339865.1). Taxonomy (NCBI): domain Bacteria; kingdom Pseudomonadati; phylum Pseudomonadota; class Betaproteobacteria; order Burkholderiales; family Oxalobacteraceae; genus Undibacterium; species Undibacterium sp. TC9W. The sequence continues at coordinate 278,129 of NZ_JBMPPJ010000005.1, forward strand.
AAGGGACAGCTTGTGATCAAAATGACAGAACTGGAAAAAAAACGAAACAACTTTTTGAATGAACTTGGATTTAATGCTGATATAGACGGCATGCAGGCTTATTTGCAGCAAGCCGGCGTCGCCCAAACCAGTGCACAAGACTGGGATGCACTATTGCAACTGACCGTGCAAGCCAAAGAAGACAACCGGACTAATGGTTTGCTGATCAACCGCAGACTATCGCTGAACCAGGCAACCTTGCATTTATTGCAAAAAAACAATAATCAGGCCGGCTCCATGTATGGCCCCAACGGTCAATCAACCGTCAAAACTACGCCAGGCAAGGGCTATATCGCCACCTGATGGTGCTTGTGCGATCCTGCTTGCGCATTGATGAAGCGCTGGTGATTTTCGCTGGCGACTAACTCTGAACACGACTTCGCTAGCATGACCGTATGCGCTGACCATACTGCGCCGACTATCCCGCCAGCAACTGGCAAAACTCCTTAATCTTCAGGATTTTCAGGTTTTCAAGGCACCGGTGCCGTGCCAGACAAAGATGCCGCCGCTGGTCGCGCCGCTTGCGCAGGCAATGATGTTGCAGCCGGCCCTGACGCTGGGCTCAAGGGTACCTCTACCGCAGGTTCAGGCAATACTGCCAGTATGGTGACGGATACACGCCTGTTCCTGGCTCGCCCTTCCGGCGTGTCATTATCACTAACAGGCAGTTTTGCCCCCTGCCCCACTGCCGTCACACGGTTTTCATCCACCCCATTTTCAGTGAGCAAACGGGCAACCGTACTGGCGCGTACGGCCGACAATTCCCAATTTGACGGGAAGATGGGGTTATTGATAGGCAAATTATCGGTATGCCCCTCGACCTGTATCGCATGGGTATCAATCTTGAGGACACCGGCAATTGCCCTCAGTGCCTGTACGGAATCGACATTCAGGCGCGCATCACCAGGGGCGAACAAGAGGCTGGCATTAATTTCTATGGTAATGCCACGGCTGGTCTGCGTCACCCTGACCTTACCTTCACGTACCAGAGGCTCCAGCACGGTCATGATATCTTTGGCCATGGTCGTCATTTGCGCTTTTTCCTTGCGCAAAGCTTCATTGATACGGTTTTTGACCAGGGGCAAGGGATCGAGCTTGATTTTTTGTTCAAGCTGCGCATCGACAGGCTTGGGATTCACCGTCATGACTTTACCAAAGGCACCAGTCAGTGAGTTGGACAAGACCCGGTATTTACCTTCGTTCAACGAGGAGATGGCATACATGACAACAAAAAAGGCAAACAGCAAGGTAATAAAATCCGCGTAAGAAACCAGCCATCTTTCATGGTTTTCTGGTTCTTCGTGGTATTTTTTTCTTGCCATAAGTGTATTTTTTCAATGTCACTGCATCGCTTAATTGCGGTGATTGGTCAGTCTTTCTTCCACCACGCGCGGGCTGTCGCCCAGAGCAATACTATAAAAAATATCGGATAACATTTCACGGCGCGTCACTTCACGGCCTATGATTTCCTTGAGTTTATTACTGACGGGCAAAAATAACAGGTTAGCCAGGCCCACGCCATAGATCGTGGCCACAAAGGCAACGGCAATACCACCACCGAGCTTGGACGGGTCACTGAGATTTTCCATGACATGGATAAGTCCCAGCACCGCACCCAAAATGCCTATGGTAGGCGAATAACCACCGGCAGCGTCCCAGATTTTAGCAGCCTGGCGTTGCTCCATTTCATATAATGAAATATCAACGTCGAGGATGTCTTTCAGGCGTATCGGGTCTATGCCATCGATCACCAGACGCAGGCCCTTGCTGATGAAAGGGTCGGATGAGGCATTCATATAACGCTCAAGGCTCAAAAAGCCTTCACGTCGGGCAACCACACTCCAGATCAAAGCATCAGCGACATTCTTCTTGCTGGTATCAGGGGGCTCGGAAACCACCCAACGCAGCATACGGATGCCGCGCTTGAAGGTGTTGAGCCGACTTTGCAGCAGCACTGCACCCAGCGTTCCCACTACCACGATAACAAAGGCGGCGGGTTGCACCAGCGAAGACAGGTTGCCCCCTTCCATCAACTGTCCGGTGACTATGCCAAATATCACCAGTATCAATCCGATTACGCTAGCCCAGTCCACGCTTTCTCCCTTAAGTATGCCCTGAGCCTGGCAACAGCCTGACTATGTAATTGCGAGACCCGTGACTCTGATACGCCCATCACGGCACCGATTTCCTTGAGATTCAATTCCTGTTCGTAGTACAGACCCATTAGCAGTTTCTCCCGCTCGGGCAAGCTGTCTATCGCACCGATGACGGCATCACGGAAGTCGTCATTGAGCAAATCCTGCAAGGGGTCACCTGACGCATCGGAACAATAATGATCAAGGAAATGTTCCTTGGTATCCGCATCATGAAAGTCTTCGTAGTACACCAATTGGTGCCCGCCACTGTCTGTCAGCAGGTTCTGGTACTCTTCCAGGCTCAGCTTGAGCGACTTCGCCACCTCGGTTTCCAGCGGTGGCCTGCCCAGCTTTTGCTGTAGCACATTCATGGCATTTTCTATCTTGCGCATGTTCTGGCGCACGCCACGCGGCAGCCAGTCGCTACTACGCAATTCATCCAGCATGGCACCGCGTATGCGTTGTACCGCATAGGTTTCAAACTGGGCGCCATGGGTATCTTCGTAGCGGTTAACGGCATCCAGCAGGCCTATCATACCGGCCTGCACGAGATCATCCACCTCCACACTGGGAGGCAGGCGCGCCTTCAACTGGTAAGCCAGACGCTTGACCAGAGGCGCATGCTCCCTCAAAAGGAAGTTTTTATCTGATTTTCCGCTCGCGGTGTACATTTTTCTGATTACATTCCGAGACCGACACCCAGCTCAGGGACTCCCTCTGCACATAAGGTGGAACGCACGGTCTTTGCCAATTGTTCAGCCAGCCGGGAGAATGCCAGCGAAGCAAGGGCTTTAGGAAAAGCATCAATCACAGAGCGTCCCAAATGTGCAGCCTTTCTTACGTGTTCATCTTCCGGCACATGGCCAACGTAGTGCAGTGGCACTGCCAGGTAACGGCTGGCCGCCTGCGCCATATTCGTATAAATCAATCTTGCCTCTTTTTCCGATGCACCGGACACTAAAATACCATAACCGCGCCGCCCCAGCCTGTTGCTCACACGCTTGATCAATCCATAAGCAGCCTTGATCATGTCGGGGTCAGCAGAAACCTGTATTACCAGCTCGCTGTCATCCAGCGTCGCCAGCGGAAAACTGTCATCCAGGTTGATCTCGCTATCGACGATAACCAGGTCCGCACGGTTGGCCGCCACATCAAACACTTTGGACAATTGCCGTGTATTTTCTGGCGGCAGCCATGCATGACGGGCCAGCATCGTCACCGACAGGCCAGCAGCCACCAATTTGACTGCTTCCTTCATTGTACGCTGTTGTCTCGCTACATCCAATAAGGTCTGATCAAGGTTCGCATTCAACCAGGCGCCCACACTGTTTTCTGAAGAGCGTGTATCCACCATCAAGACCTGGTTACCCTGGCGTGCCAGTGACACACCCAGATTCACCAGCATGCCGCTCTTTTCATCTTCTCTCAAGGCCGACAAAAAGGTAAATACCCGTGGTTTTGGCCCAGCCAGCATACGGCGCAGGCCTTCTGCCTGATCGAAACTAGCCAAGGGACACCTCCTGACCAGCACGTCCTGATGCTTGTGCGGAAACCGCGCCCGCCATCAGCAAGGGTAATTCTTCATCCAGATAACGGAAAGCCGCTGTTTCGCGCTTGAGTTTGAAAGCTCGGTCTATCAGATACAGTTTGTTGGCGATATGCAGATCTTCTGGCACACGCTGACCACTGGCGACGTAATACACCATGAGCTTCTGGCGTATCGCAATATCAAGCGCACCACCTATGGTCGCTGCCTCATCGAGCTTGGTCAAAATGCAACCTGCCAGGCCATTGCCCTGATAAGCACGCACCACTTCGCTCAAGGTTTCACCAGTTGAAGTCGCATTCAGGCACAGCAAACGCTTCACTGGAGTGTCTGTTCCAGACAACATCGCCACCTGTTCAGTCACCATTTTGTCGCGCTGGCTGACACCGACAGTATCGATCAGGACGGTGTGCTTGTTCTTGAGCTCGGACAAGGCGATGCGCAAATCTGCCTCATCCTTGACCGCATGCACCATGACACCCAAAATTTTGCCGTAGATGCGCAATTGTTCAAAACCGCCTATACGATAACCGTCCGTCGTGATCAATGCCAGCTTGGATGGACCATGTCGCATGACGCAACGGGCAGCCAGCTTGGCCGTAGTCGTGGTCTTGCCCACACCGGTAGGGCCGACCAGGGCATACACGCCACCTTTTTCCAGCATTTCGTTTTCATTGTCGATAGTAGAAAGATTGCGCACCAGCACATTCTTGATCCAATCCAGGCCATTTTCAAGCTTGCCAGTTTCAGGCAGTTTTTCTACCAGATAGCGTGACAGACTGGCGCTAAAACCGGTAGCCAGCAATTCACGCAGGATTTCTGCTTTTTGTGGCTGGCGTTTTTGCGTTTGTGTCCAGGAGATTTCTGCAAGTTGAGATTCCAGCATGCTGCGCATGGCCCGGATTTCTGACATAACATTATTCAACTCATTGGCATTGACAGGTGCCTCAATGTCACTGGCAAAGCTGCTCGCACCTGTCTGCGATTTGAAGCTAGGCACATTCATGCTCCGCTCTACTGGCCTTTCCAGAGGGCGATGCAGGCTGACTGCGTCCTCATTCTGGAAACGTGGCGCAAAGCGTGGCAACTGAGGCACCTGCGGAATTGGCTGCATCTCTGGCATTGCAAGTGCTTCTGCAGCATCCGGTGCAATGGCGCTGATGGCTTCATCTGCCATGGCCAGAATCTCCACCTTGCCGCCCACATTACGGTTAGACAGGATCACGGCATCTGCCCCCAAAGCATCGCGCAACATGCGCAAAGCTTCGCGAGAAGTATTCGCGGTAAATTTTCTGACGTTCATGATTGACCTCCGACCAGACTGGTGACTCTAATGGTTTTTGTTTCAGGTACTTCTGCGTGTGACAAGACTTTAAGTTGCGGCAAATTGCGGCGCAGGAAGCGTGACAGCAAGGCGCGCAATGGCGCGGGCACCAGCAAGACCGGTGTCAGTCCCATTTGCTCCTGGTGCTGGGCAGCTGCTTCGGTCTGGCTTGCCAGGGTATCGGCCAGACCTGGTTCTATGCCTGAGCCATCAGACCCACTGGTTTGCAAGGCCTGCATCAACAGGCGTTCAAGACGGTTATCCAGTGTCATGACGGTCATCTCATTCCCGGTCGGGAAGATTTGCTGGATGATGGCGCGGCCCAAAGCAATCCTGACCTGGGCTGTCAGCTCATTCGCATCCTGGGTATGCATGGTATGCTCAGACAGTGTCTCAATAATGGTACGCATATCACGGATATGCACACCTTCGATAAGCAGGTTTTGCAATACTTTTTGCAGGATGGACAGGGGCAGGGCTTTTGGCACCAGTTCTTCCACCATTTTTGGCATGTCTTTTGCAAGGTGATCCATCAACAACTGTACTTCCTGACGGCCCAGCAATTCAGCGGCATGGCTGGTGATCAGGTGATTCAGATGAGTGGCAATGACGGTGCCAGAATCGACCACGGTATACCCCATCGCTTGCGCCTGCTCACGCAGTGCGGCGTCTATCCAGATCGCTGGCAAGCCAAAGGCTGGATCATTAGTGACAGCACCAGGCAAATTACCGGTCACCATGCCAGGATTGATCGCCAGATACTGTCCGCTCAATGCCTCACCGGCGCCGACTTCCACACCCTTGAGAGTGATCCTGTATGCCGAAGGCTTGAGTTCCAAATTGTCGCGTATATGGACAGGAGGTGACAAAAATCCCACTTCCTGGGCAAATTTCTTGCGTATGCCTTTGATGCGACGCAGGAGTTCACCACTCTGGTTTTTATCGACCAGGGGGATCAGGCGATAACCAACTTCCAGACCCAGGGTATCAACAGGCAGGATGTCTTGCCAGGTTGCTTCTTCCATTTCCTGACCAGTGCTGGCAGGAGCATCTACCTTTTCTTCAACCACAGGGGCAACCTGGCCACGCTTGTTGAGCATGTAGCCACCACCGACCAGTATGGCTGCCAGCAGAACAAAGGCGATATGCGGCATGCCAGGTATGATGCCCATGCCACCGATAATGCCACCGGTGATGATCATGACCTGAGGTTTGGCAAACAACTGCCCTATCAACTGACCACTGATATCCTGATCACTGGCCACGCGCGAGACCACGACACCGGCTGCGGTAGAAATGATCAGCGAAGGAATCTGTGCGACCAGGCCATCACCAATCGCCAGCAAGGTATAGTTTTTCAAAGCGGTGGCAAAATCCAGGTCATGCTGGACCATACCCACCACCAGACCACCGACGATATTGATGACCGTGACCATGATGCCCGCAACCGCGTCACCACGTACATATTTACTTGCACCGTCCATGGCGCCATAAAATTCAGCTTCTTGCGCTACTTCGGTGCGGCGGCGGCGGGCTTCTTGTTCGGCGATCAGGCCGGCATTCAAGTCAGCATCAATCGCCATTTGTTTACCTGGCATCGCATCCAGGGCAAAACGTGCACCCACTTCAGCGATACGACCCGCGCCCTTGGTGACAACGGTAAAGTTAATAATGGTCAGAATGACGAAGACCACGATACCGACAGTGTAGTTACCGCCAATCAAAAAGTGACCAAACGCTTCGATCACTTTACCAGCAGCATCCGGACCAGTGTGGCCTTCTGTCAGCACCACGCGGGTGGAGGCGACGTTCAGGGACAGACGTAACATCGTACTCACCAGCAGCACAGTCGGGAACACCATGAAATCCAGTGGCTTGACTGTATATAAGCTGGTCAGCAAAACGATAATCGCAATCGCAATATTGAAGCTGAAGAACACGTCCAGAATAAAAGCGGGCAAAGGCAAAATCATCATCGCCAGCATCAGGATGATGAGGAAAGGCGCCGCCAGCGCCCTGGTGTTCATGCCATTCATCCAGGCAGGCAAGGTGAAGCTATTCATGCTTGGGCTCCCGCTTGATTAACTGTTTGATTCTGTGTCTGATTTTGCGTTTGATTCTGTATTTGATTATTGGGGTCAAGCTCTGGTGGTACATATAAATCATTTGGTTTGACAGGTTTATTACCATCGCCCTTGCTATAACTGCGCAATTGGTAAACATAAGCCAGTACTTCTGCCACAGCGGCATACAGAGCTTCTGGTATTTCGTCGCCGAGATCTGTGTGTTTGTACAAGGCACGCGCCAGTGGTGGGGCTTCCAACAGGGGCACATTGTGTTCCTTGGCCAGCTCACGGATTTTTGCAGCGACTGCATCTGCACCCTTGGCAATGACTTTAGGTGCGCCATTGCCGCCTTCGGTATATTTGAGAGCGACAGCAAAGTGGGTCGGGTTGGTGACGACAACGTCAGCCGTTGGAATCTCGGACATCATGCGGCGGCGTGCCATCTCACGCTGCTGAGCACGGATTTTCGCCTTGATTTGCGGGTTACCGTTAGCTTCCTTGGATTCCTGAATCACTTCCTGATGTGTCATCTTCAGCTTTTCTGCGTACTGCCACATCTGGTAAGGCGCATCAATTGCAGCAATCACTGCCAGCGAACCGACAATCGCCAAAAAACACACACCCATCATGTGGCCGACGTGAGCAGGGCCAGACTTCAGAGACTCCAGCGGCAAGGCAAAGATGGCATTCTTTTGCCCCATGATGACGATCCAGGCAACAACGCCGACCAAAATGGTTTTGACAATCGCCTTGATCAATTCCACACCGGCACGGGTAGAAATCATATTACCGAGACCAGAGATAGGATTCATGCGTGAGAAATTCGGCGTCAGCGCCTTGGTACTGAACAGCCATCCGCCTATCAACAAAGGCGAACCCAGTGCCACTACTACCAACAATCCGGCAATAGGTGCAAAAGCCATCAGCACTTGCATCAAACTGGCGGCAACCTGCGAGAAAAAAAGTTCATGGTCATAGATGATCGCCCGCTCCAGCGAGAGGCCTGACACCAGTGCCTGACTCAGCTGTCGCACCAGGCCATCACCCATGCCCCAGAGCGCACCACCTGCTGCCAGCAGGATGGTACAGGTAGATAGTTCGCGCGAACGCGGAACATCGCCCTCTTCCCGCGCTTGTTCAAGGCGCTTGGGCGAGGCCGGTTCGGTTCTTTCGAGATCGCTATCTTCGGCCATTGCCGACTCCTGTTATTTCCTCAAAGCAAGTGCTGCTTTGATTACGCAAATGTACAGGTGTAATTATTGGCTATGACAGAAGCACAAGATGCGGGGAATAAAGGAGGAAATACCCCTTAGCTCTGGAGAAGGACTGACCCTTTATGCTCAAAGGGCCATGAAAGGGTAATGAATGGCTGAAATCTGAAAGCCCGCCTTATGGCAAGGCATCCAGATTTTTTTTAAATCAGTAATTGAAATGCAATTGATCAGGCAGGAACAGCAACAACCGGCCTCGCCACCATACGGTGTATGAAATACATCATGACAGCGGTCAGTAATACAGTACAAACCAGAATGTCACCCAGCAAATCAAAATGCAATATCACACCACCGTCAGGCTGGCTGACGATCATGCCGGCAACCACAGAACCAACACCGCCGGCAATTTGCTGCAAGGATGAATTGATCGCCATGAATGCACCGCGACTGTCAGCCGCAGGCACTGCCGACATCATTGCCTGGGCAGGGATCATGCGGGAAAAAATACCGACGAACAGCAATACGTTGACCAGGATAACCATAGGCAAAGGTGTGACACCAAGACGGGTATAAATCAGCGCCATAATGGTGGTCATTACCGCACCGAATAAAAATATGCGGTATTTACCAAATTTATCGCTCAGCTTACCCACCATAGGGCCAGTAATAATCGCACCGAATCCAGTAACCAGATAAACGATCGGCAATTCTTTCATCGAAATACCCAGGTTATTCACTGAAAAAGCGCTACTGAATGGCATCAGCATGTAGCCGCCAATACTCAGGAAGCCTGTCGCAGCAAATGCCAGCAAATACCGTGGTGTTGCTATTGTGTCCCGCAAATGATGGAAGGGATTACGGTCAGACTGCAATTTCAGATGTCCGTCTATCGGTTTCAAGTTGGCGATGATGATCACGCCGACCAATGCTGCCATACCCACGATCATCAGAAAAGGCGCATGCCAGCCCCAGTGCGCAGACAGATAAAGACCGATAGGCAAACCCAGAATCTGGCTTCCTGCAAACGCCGACTGCAACACGCCCATGACCCTGCCACGCATGGAAAATGGGAACAAGTCTGTCGTAATCGCCATCACGATAGAACCAATGACGCCGCCGAACAAGCCAGTCACAATGCGGGCAAATAACAGGAAATAGAAATTGGGCGCGATACCGCAAAGGAAGGTACCAAGGATAAAACCAACATAAAAGAACAGCAGCAGTTTTTTACGGTCAAAACGGTCAGCAAAACCCGCTGCCGCAAAACCAGCAATACCCGCACTAAAGGCATAGGCAGATACCACCACACCAAATTGTGAAGGCGTGATATTCAATGCCGGCATCAAGATCGCCCCCAGGGGTGACATGATCATGAAATCCAGAATAATGGTGAACTGCAAGAACGCCAATATAGCGAGTACAAATTTTTGGTAGCCAGTGAACTGCGCTGGCGGTTCGGTAGAGATAGCTTGATTCATATTTTCTTTCTTTGGGATGAAACTTAGGCGCCTGGTTATGACCTGAGTTCATATTTTTATGTAGTTTAGGCAGCTTTCCTGAAGCTGTCGTTTTGCAAAAGCACGTCCTGGTTTCCGGTAAAGAACTCCCTGAAAAACGGTACGGCTTCGTAGGAATGAAAGACCCTGGTAAATTGCATGGTCTCTGCTGCGGTCTCTGCATTCCGTATGCGCATTTCTATTTCATAGGCGGCAATGGCAGCCTGCATGTCTGGCATATCCGGGTTCAGCAACTGCGTAGCCAGCACCAGGGCATCCTGCATCGCCATATTCACACCCTCGCCCGCATACGGCGGCATGACGTGGGCAGCGTCACCGAGCATGGTAAGGTTAGGCAAAGATGGCCAGCTTTGATCAAGCGGCGCACAAAATTGCGGGCGCGGCACGAAAGGCAGGCTGGCATGCCGGAACAACTCGGCCCATATATTGCTCCAGCCTTTGAATTCCTGCTGAAACCATGCCAATACCTGCGCCCGGTCAGAAAAATCGATACCGCATTGCGTACTCCATTGTTGATCGGCTTTATGCCCGGTGTAAAAAGCGACGCTGCCATCGCCTTTCAACACAATGAATAAAGTCTTTTCATCATCGAGCACACAGACTTTCCCACCGTCGAGCAATTCATACAATTCAGGAATCGTGTTTGCTACGTCTGCGACATTCCCTTCGAGCACAGTCACACCAGAATACTCGGGTGCAAGCGGCGTGATATACGGACGTATTTTCGAGTTTGCGCCATCGGCAGCGATGAGCAAATCAGCAGTGAATTGATCGCCGTTTTCAAACGATATCTTCACCGATTCATCTGTCCTCTGCAAAGACGAGAAGCGGGCGTTCCACACTACTGTGTCTTCAGCCAGCGAAGCCAGCAACAGATTTCTCAAGGGGCCACGGTCTATCTCAGGCCTGTCATTACTCTCAGCACCAAGCTCATCGATAATGACTGCTGCCTGTGCATCCACAAACAGCATTTTTTCGGCACCCGGACGATACGCATGCTCAAATGCTTCCATCAAACCTGCAGCACGCAAGGCTGCCAAGCCTGAGCCCTCATTCAGATTCAAAGTTGCCCCCTGCATTCTGGCAAACTGGTTGATATCCCTTTCAAACACCTTCACTTTTGCACCATACATCTGTAGCAGTCTGGCCAGAGTCAGCCCGCCTGGTCCGGCTCCTATGATGGCGATTTGCTTGTCTTGCACAGGAGTTTGTTGATGGATTTGAGTCATTGCGGTCATCCTGGTTTTTTTATCCACACATTGCGCACGACCTCAGGCCACATACATGTATTGTGGCTTGAACTTGCGGCTTAATAGATAGACGTTTTGAAAATGCAAATATTGCAGGGAGCACAGGATTTTTTACCCACAAAACCATTTCCCGGAATTTTGCCTTGATCTGCATCATAAGTTAATCAAATTAAAAAGTAAAGTGACTTAATTATTTTATTGAGATAATTAATTCTGTTAAAATGAAGGCAGTGAACAATGTCGTATTTAGTCGAAATAAAAAAAGGAATTGAGCTGAGATGGAACTGAAATGGGACTGAGGGAATTAAAAAAAGCGAAAACCAGGAAAATGATTTCTGACCTGGCCACTGGCTTGTTCATAGAAAGAGGTTACGATCAGGTAACAACGGCAGAAATTGCCCGCCTTGCTGAAGTGTCCGTACCTACCCTGTTCAAATATTTTCCGACCAAAGAAACTCTGGTATTCGACGAAGAAGATGAGCGCGAAGCACGCCTGATTGCTGCCGTTACAGACAGAAAAGCAGGTGTTTCCATACTTGACTCCTTGCTTGAGTATTTCTCAAGCTATATGGCTTTTGATGAAAAGAAAAAGAAAGAAGTCAACGCCTTCAGAAATTTGATCTATTCCACGCCAGATCTATATGCTTACGCAAAGCAGGTCTGGATGCGTTATGAAAAGTCACTCGCTGCGGCGCTACAGCAAGAAACCAAAAACAAGCTGGAAAAAGCCGAGGCTGAAGCCCTCGCCCATTTTATTCTCGATGCATTTCATCGATCAAAAGATGCAGAAAACCCAAAAGCTTCGCTGCACACCTTGTTCAATATGATGAAGAATGGCTGGAAAGAGTAGCCTGCCTTAAGGCACGCCAGTCTTGTCAATTTCAAACAGGCGCCTGTGCCGCAAGGCTGTTTTCTATGAATGCCCTTGCCGTTGTTGCCGCATAGCCTTGCGGCATGATATCTCCAGCAGCACTGGCTAGTTGAAATGCGCCTTCCATGAAGGCCAGCAAACCAGCAGCCAGCTCCGGCACATGATCTATGCGCCTCTTCTGATCGTGCAGACATGCTGTCAACAAAGCCTGTATCAATTCCAGTTCGGCAGCAATGGCCTCTTGAAACACTGCCCGCACCTCAGGCTGCCTCACTGCCTCGGCACCTATCACCACCCAGGCAGAAACCGCCTCCGGTAAGGCACCCTCGCCTTTGGCCAGACGGGCATTGATATAGGCCAGCAGTTTGTCTTGTGGCGTACTGGCCGCTGCAGCCATCACTTCATAGCGGGTACGCGACAGATCAGCCAGCAACTTGACCAGGTAAAGCAGAATCTCACCCTTGCTCTTGAAATGATAATGAATCAAACCCGGAGCCAGGCCAGCCTGTTTGGCAATAGCGAGAATAGTGGCCTTTTCATAACCGTGCTCTGCCATGACAGACAGCAGCGCAAAAACAATCTCCTTACGACGCTGCTCGGTATTGGATTTTCTGGACATAATGAAGGCATGCTCGTTATTTTGGTTATCAAACCAAATTCTACTTGGTTTCACTTATGCAAAGCGCAAGAATGCAAACAAAGTATTCCGGGTCAAATAACAGATAAAAATTCGGGCAATTGCAGAATACAATCTTGCCGTATGAAAACAGGAATTTTGAAACAGCATCCAGATATCCATCTTCATGGTACGAAATGATTCCATGATGCCAATACAAGAAATAATCTGCTTATCAAAATGCAATGCCCCGCGTTGCACCACTTAAAGAAATGCCATTTGACAGCTGAACTGTCGTCGAGATTACCTATGCTGCACCGCTTTACACAGTTTGTCTTCCTGCTGATATTGTCACTGCTCGTCCAATTGCCTGCAGTTGCAATGAAAAAGACCGACGCAAACAAACCCTTGGTCAAACTCTTCCTGCAAGAAAACCTGGACATCCATGGCCGGCAATTGCCGCTGGACCGGGATCTGGAAGCCATCCTCATTTATTTTGAACGTGAATCCGGCATACGCTTTGACAAGCAGCTACTGCCATGGAACCGTGCACAACTCATGGCGCAAAATGGTGAAGGCATGATTTTTGGCATCTCAAAATCCCCTGACAGGCTAAAGCTGTATCATTTTTCCATCCCCGTCGTCAGCGAAAAAATCTGGGCGATCACCTATGGTGACCCGCAACCCAACTTTCAATCGGTGGAAGATTTGCGCGGTAAAACCGTCAGCGTAGGCCGCGGCTTCAGCCACGGCATGGATTTTGAAAAAGCCAAGAATGTCATATTCCAGGTGCAGGAAGACTTCTCCCCACCCCCGGCCCGTTTTAAAAACCTCATGAATCATCGCAGCGACATCATGCTCTGGCCGGTGCGCCAGTTGCAACATGCCAGGCAGGTAGAAGCCTACCTGCGCGACCAGCTCATCCCCAGCTTCAATGACCCTGAACTGACGGGTAAAACCTTCTACGTATCAGCCAAACCCGTGTTTTACGACACCACCCATTTCGCCGCAGCCAATGGCAGATATGAAGCGGAAATGGAAAAGTTGAATGCAGTCATACGCAAAGGGACGGCAAATGGAAAACTGTCTAAATTGCTGACGAAGTTTTATTAAGAATAGTGCAGCAAACGCAGTTTCAGCATGAATGAAAAAACGCCGCACCATTCAACAACTGGTGCGGCGTTTTTATTCAAAATCTGAATTTATCAACGGCTAAATTCTTTCAAACGATCACTGAATGAGCGCCCCTGAGAACCGTTGGTTGATTCAAAGCGGTTACGCATAACCTTATCAAGATTATCAAGACGGTCAGTTGGCGACGGATGCGTTTTAAACAGTAAGTTGAAATTACCATCCTGTGCACTCTGTGCTTGCAGAGTTTGTAAGACATTGGGCAAACCATAAGGATCAAAACCTGCGCGAGCCGCAATTACTACCCCTACACGGTCAGCAGCATACTCATCTCCCTTATCAAAACCTTTGGTTATCATATCCTTGCCGAGATTGACTGCCATACTTTTAAATTCTGCCAGATTACCTTTGGCATAACTACCAGCGATGTTACCTATGACATCCACTGTTGCTTTTGACTGCATGGAATTTACATGGTGCTTGAGCACGACGTGAGCGATTTCATGCGACAGCACACCGACCAATTCAGCTTCATTACGCATGCGCGCCAGCAATCCTTTTGTGACAAAAATCTTCCCTCCCGGTGTAGCAAAAGCATTGAAGCCCGCATCGTCAAGCACACCAAAAGTCCATGGCAAATCAGGCCTCTCGGTTTGCGATGCCAACCAGCGCCCTAGAGTATTCACGTAGCGCTGCAAAGCTGGATCATTCAGTAAAGGTTTCGCCCCCAACAAGACAGCGGCAAATTCATTACCTATTTCTATTTCTCTTGGTTCATCTATCCCTGCATTTTCAATGATGGGTTTTGCTTTATCAAATATGTCACCTGCAACACCCGTCTTCCCTTTCGCAGCATCAAAAATCTGGCCGAAAATACCACCTTGTGCAATTGCAGAACCGCATAGCACCAAAGTCAGTCCGGCAATCGCAAGTTTTTGTAATGTACGCATTTAATTGCCCCCTCTTTTTCCAGCTTTATCCTGGCTTGAATATTCGATATTGCTAGCGACCAGTGGTGATCGCTGGGCGAATGTCTGTGCGCTGTTTTTATCGGTCGCAAATTTCTGCATTTTCTGTAGCTCAGCATAATTTGGTGAGGCCCTGCGTATATCTTCTTCATCCAGACCTTTGACACCGTTGCCGACCGTACTGGTATTGGACGTACGCCCACTGCTCGTCAATGAGCCCAGCAGGTTACCGCCAGATGCTGGTGCTGCATTACTGTTGGGGCTGGCATCCAGACGCAAAACTGCGTTTCTCACCCACCCGCCTTGCCCGGCAGAAGTTTTCACCTGAGCCCACGCACCGCTGTGCTGAATGATATCCACCCTGGACTGGTTGGCCAGGGTGCCGATGACAGCGCCATCGACACTAGCCTTGTCCATTAGCTCTGTAGATTTGGAGGTAGTCGCGGACTCGGCTAGCGCATTGCCAGTCAGCATGGCTGCTGCAATTAAAATTGGTATCTTCATGGGATTTTCCTCAGAGGTTCGTACAATTCAACTTCTGCAGCCCTGCCCTTGACGGCAAACGAGCCACGCAAACTAAAAGTGATATCGGCATTGTCGCCGCAGGCCAGCATGGTTTCCTTGGTTACCAGGGCCCTGGCAATGCCCTTGGTCAGGCCCTCTACCCGGCTGGCGAGATTGACGTTGTCGCCAATAGCGGTGTAATCAAGCTTGCGTTTGGCACCAATAAAGCCTACCACAGCAGTTCCTGTGTGTACACCGATGCCCACGTCAAAGTCAGCCAGGTCTGAATCTTCTTCCGCAAGCAGCTCTTGCCTGAAGGCAAGTAAGTTATCCTGCATTTCCAGGGCGGCGGCTACAGCATGGGAGGCATGCTCGGGGTCGTCCATGGGCGCGCCCCAAAAAGCCATGATGCAGTCACCTATGTATTTATCCAGCGTACCACCATGCTTCCAGACGACTTCTACCTGGCGTTCAAAATAACGGTTGAGAATATTCACGACATCTTGTGGAGCCTTGCTTTCTGCCAGCGTGGTGAAACCACGTATGTCAGAAAACAGCACGGTAATAAGACGCATCTGACCAGAGAGACTTTCTACCGTCTCGCCATGATCCACGATCTTGCGTACGACCTCGGGATTAAGGAAGCGGCCAAACAGTGACACGGTGCGGTCACGGGTGCGCCGCTCACGCAGATAACCGGCAAGTGCCGCCGACACAAACCAGGCCCAGGCAAAGATGAGGGGAGTCACTACCGGCAACATCCAGTGATGGGCTACCATCTGGTCTGCCAGATAAACGGCTGCCAGTGACAATATCAGCAAAGCACCGCCAGTGATGCCCGGATGGAGACGCTGCCGGAATGCCAGCACCAGCAAGGCAATCAGCCCAAACCCGGCAGCAAAAGGCCATTGGGGAGGAACCTGACGTATGCTGCGCCCATTTTTTAAATTATCCATGGCAACAGCCAGAATATCGACACCGGGATAACCCGGCGCTAGCGGCGTTAAATGATGGTCGAACAGCCCGGGAGCCGACGAACCTATGATGATAATCTTGTTGCGAAAGAGCTGGTCAAGAGCGGCTTCTGCCCCCGGTGCTAAATGCTGTCGTTCTTCTGTGAGTGTTTTAAACAAATCGGCATAGGCAAAACGCTTGTGTCCCTGCGCAGGCCAGAACATCTGAAAATCAGCGCCTTGCGGCAAAGTAAAGCCCAGGTCCTGTACAACCCGTGCAGGCAGTGACGGCAGATGCCAGCCAGCCACGTCCGCATACAGGCGATAACGCCGCACCACACCATCAGCATCGACCAAACTATTCACCAGACCCAGACGCCAGGCACTACGCTCTGTCGCCAATGGCAGTTGCATACTGACCTTGGCGTTTGCCTTACCCTGATTTTTGATGGCAAAAGCATCTTTTAAATCAGCCAAGGCGATAGCGTGGGCGCTATTCGCATCGTCCAACAGCAAGCTTTGCTGATAAGCATGCGGAAATTCCCGAATCTGATCCGATAAAAACGCATCACTTTTTGGTGAACCCAAATCACGTTCCTGAAAGCTGATATCGAACGCGATCGCTTTGGGAGCAAAACCAGCGAGTGCCTCCAGCAAAAACCCATGTATCTCTCGCTTCCATACCCACAGGCCAGCAATTTTTTGCATGGCCAGCATGCTGGGGTCATCAATGTCCACCACCACAATATCAGGGTCAGGCTGATAGCTTGGTGCATGGTGCCGCAAATACACATCCCCCAGGCGCGACTCTGTCGTCGCCAGCAAATGCAG
Organism: Undibacterium sp. TC9W; assembly: GCF_049339865.1. Taxonomy (NCBI): domain Bacteria; kingdom Pseudomonadati; phylum Pseudomonadota; class Betaproteobacteria; order Burkholderiales; family Oxalobacteraceae; genus Undibacterium; species Undibacterium sp. TC9W. Next base: position 295,094 of record NZ_JBMPPJ010000005.1, read on the forward strand.
GCCAAACAGCTCCCCTGCCATTGCTAGCAACAGCAATAGCGTCAGCGCTGCATACCAGCGTATGGTTGCGCTTTGAATGAAAGGGAACAGAATTTTCAACATGCCTTAAGGCTTATACAGGTAAAGTCAGGTGTGAATTCAACAGACAATTTCTCATCGTCAGAAGTTTACACTTGTTTATTGCACAAAAACCATATTTGCTGGCAACAGCATTTAAGTTCCTTGAAATCTGTGGATTTACAGACATAAGATCGGGCAGTGACTTCGTAGCACTGCCATTGACAGGCACATTTCACTCAGATCACGGGCGGCCTGTCCAAGCAGTATCAAACCCGAAACCATAGTGAACAATGCAGAAAAATATCTGCCCGTCTCAAACTGGGCTACTGGCTAATGATGTGAGATCGACCTGTTACAAAATGCAGGTACAAAAACCCGGAATGTTGACACCAAAACCCCTTGCAGGTGACGGCACATTCAGCGACACTAACCGGCCTGACATCAAGCTTCACACTTGGCCAAGTTCAAGATTGCATACCGCTCCATGATTAAAACCATTCCTGTCAATTGATACCCGCGAGTCTGACAAGTCATAGCGCAACATCAAAACCCGGCCTCACACTAATCCTGCATCAACGACACAATAATGCCCCACAAAAGAATCAATGGCCTCGACACCCTGCGCGCCCTCGCCATATTATTGGTACTCATGTCACACTACTGCGGCTTTGTCAGCAAACACCAAACCTTTGGTTTTGCGGGAGACATAGGCTGGGCAGGTGTGGATTTATTTTTTGTGCTGAGTGGCTATCTCATAGGTAACCAGATCATGTCTGGTATCGCAAAAGGCGAGCCGCTGTCGCTAAAGAATTTTTTTGCCCGGCGCCTGCTGCGCACCCTGCCCAATTACTATGTGGTACTGGCAGCGTATTTTATTTTTCCGGCACTGGCGGGACGCAGTACTTCACCGCTATGGCAGTTCCTGAGCTTCACCCAAAACATAGGGTTGGAATATGGGCAAACCTTCACCCATTCCTGGTCGCTGTGCATAGAAGAACAGTTTTACCTGATACTACCCATAGTCAGCCTCATCCTGATCAGACTCAAGAGCCCACTATGGCTGGCCTGGTGCCTGCTCATTGCAGCAATAGGCGGCGGCATGCTGTTTCGCGGCATGGCATTTATGGATGGACATCCTGCATTTGATGCGCAAGTTTACTACGCCAGCTTTGGCCGCTTTGATGAACTACTCCCCGGCGTCGCCATCGCCATGCTCAAGAATTTTCACACAGGTGTATACGACAGACTCATGCGCCACGGCCAGGCCCTGCTCATCACCGGCCTGCTGGCCGCTGGCGGCACCCTGTACTACATTAACAGTGGCGACTACAACAAGCTGATGATCGTCAACTCACTGGGCTTTTCACTGATAGCCATCAGTTTCGCCATCCTCACCCTGGCAGCCCTCAGCCCCAGCAGCTATCTGCACCGCCTGCGCTTGCCCGGAGCCGCACAACTGGCGTTGTGGTCATACGCGGTCTATCTGGTGCATAAACCTGTGTTCATGCTGATAGCTGTGGAATTGGGTAAACGACATATAGACGCAGAAGCACCACTGACTATTATTCTAGTCACTGCTGCGGGAATATTTGGTGGGTGGTTGTTGTATCGATTAGTGGAGACGCCATTCATGCAAATACGGGCCAAGTGGTTTCCAACAAAAGTACAACAAGCACAGGCCCTCAAACTCATCGAACACCCTGCCTGAACAATGTTACGATAATAATCTAAATGCAATTCATTGAGGTCAATCAATGCATTTCCGAGAAAGATCATATGATTCATTGATGCAGGCAGGATTAGCCTTATACCAGATCTGACACTGTCCCTCGGCAAGGAGCATACCCTTGGAAAGACGCGCCTTCTGCATTAGTGCCGCAGCATTTGCTACTGCGATTCGACCCAATTCGTCTGACGGAGCATCCGACATGAATAGACGCGCCATCAATCCTGGCAAGACTGGCTGGGCTCAAGGTCACGAGATAAACAATCCTTCACGCATCCTCTTCATCAGCGGCCAAGTGCCAGAAACCAGCGATGGCTTCGTCCCAAAAGACTTCAAAGATCAATGTCGTCTGGTCTGGGCGAATGTTGAAAAACAGCTTGTGGCAGCAGACATGACACTCAACCACATCGCCAAGATGACTATCTTCTTATCTGACCGGCGCCATATCCAGGATGCCTACGAAGTGCGGGCTGAGATTCTTGGCAAGAATGTCGTACCGCCAGCGATGACAATTATCATCGCCGGTATTTACGATGAAGCCTGGCTGCTGGAGATTGAAGCAATCGCGGTTGCATAGGCTAAAGCACAAGTCTTAGCACCTGTATACGTCTTATTTATCGAAGAAGCACTCTTCTTATTTGCATTTATTTAGACCCAAAAGTACTATCGGGTCCTTTTTACCTGCATACAGAATTTCTCTCCATGCAACAGTCAGACGGAGGTAGCTAAGATCGATTCAATGCTGTCGATGTCGAGATAGGCATCTTGAAATGATTTCCCACTCGGAGTAACTAAGCGAATTTTTACAATTTTCGAAGCATCACCCATTTCCCTGACATAGCCGAAATGGGATACACCGCTTTTCATGTGGATTGTTACCGCATTTTTCTTCTCCTCGGTCGAGGATTTAAAATTTAATGCCAGAACTTCATACATAGATTCCATATCAGTCTCCTTTTTCGTATTGGTTAAGATTCATTCGTCACATAGTGTAATGTTAATTCCATAAAAAACAATGAAATCGCAAAAGTCGATGCAGCGATCATTTCGCTAACAGACAAGTTGCTTCAAAAACTACCCAAATGGAAATAGATATAAAAACAATTTCGGAAGATGCGAAACGCACACACGGGAGAATTCAGGTGAATCCAATAGAATTCACACGAGTCAAGATCGCACTAAGTCGTTGAACTTATTGACTTAGGACTTGTTTGTAGATATTTGAAAAGTAAGTACGTGGTGCCCGAGGCCGGAATCATGACTCTTTTAAAATCAATGACTTAAAATGAAAGTGCGTTAATTTTGCGTAGTCAGTTTTTGAATCTCAAAAACCCGCAATTTGCCTTTCGATTCCGGCCCTGGCATTCTAACCCAGGGCGACCACTAAGCCTTAATTTCTTCCAGCAGATCAGGGTGATGATCAAGCAGCTTTAAAAGCTTGACCAGGGCAACTGGCGGCAATGCTTTCCCGCTCTCGTAGCGTGAAAAGGCATTTACGCCACCGCCGAAAATCTCGCCTGCCTGGTGCTGATTCAAGGCCAGCTTTTTACGCACTGCTACGATAAAGCCAGGATCAACAATGCTCGCGTTAACTCGCTTTGAAAATGCTGCGACCTCGTCACCAAAGCGCACCAAGTCACTGCCCTCTAATATCACCTCGCCACAATCAGAGCAAAAATCGCCAGTGATTCCCTTTATTACTGTCTGTTCGTTCTTGTAGATATGGGGGATATCACGCGTATCGTGCTGCAGATTGTCACCCCCGCAAATTGGACATTTCATTTTCATAGCTCCTTAAAACTCACCACCAGAACATCATCTATTACTGTCAGCTTCAGGTACACATTACCTGCTGATGTTTTCGGACGATACACATCTTGCCAAACTTTATGATCGCTGTGTGTTGTCATGCTTTTGTAGAAATCTTTCGATGTCAGTGCATTGACTACAGCAATCATGCCATCCAAGTTAAGGCCAAGAGCATCAGCGCCAGACACTGCACTAACGGTAGCACGTATTTTGCCGTCAGCGATCAGCGCTTTAACGATGTGTAATTTGCAGTGAGGTGTGTTCTTTTCCATGAGTGCCATATTAACCTAATAGGTTAATTTTCACAATGGATTTTAGAATATTTTTTAGTATTTGCTTAACGTTGCGTTTAAGCCACTAACCGCATTGCAAACTATGATTAAATATTTACGCGCAGCAATAATTAAATAAGGGGGTTGATATGTTGAAAATTGGATTGGCTGGCTTTTTGGGGGCATGTGTTCTGCTGTATCAGGTAACAGCATTCAGCACGATTGTGTCTTTAGAGAAAAGCAAAGAGGATTGTTTGACAGCATTTATTGATGCTGCACACAAAGATGTGACTGCCCATCAAATAGGGACAGCAAAGGCTTTTAGCGAAGCCAGGGATGACATGGCAGGGGCACAATTAAAGTGCAAAGCAATGGAAAATAAGGCTAAAACAATTGCAAAGGTACTGCAATTACCTGACTGAAACAGACATCTGCACAAATGTGCAGACGTCTGCATTTAAATTAGGCGGCTATTTATCCATGCCGTTGGTACGGATAAAAGACTGGGCCGCCCTGCAGGAAGCCACGATGGTGTCGGCCTCCTGGATCAAGTCTTGAAGATTTCTTTCAAGCGCTTCTGGAAGTGCAAGGGTTCCGGCAAGGGCCGCATCGCCGCTTCCGGCGCTTTGGGCTTTGGTGGCGCTGGCAAATCCACGACAGATACTGTCGGAGATGCGCAGCCGAACAGGGTTAGCGTTAGCAACCCTGATAGAAGCGATTTCATCATCGTGACCTTTCTTGATTTTTTCGTTGTCGAGCGCCTGCTGTTCTGCAATACGCTCATTGTTTTTGACGCGTGAAAGCGTGGCTGCTGTCTCAGCCTGAGACCTGGCCAGCTTGTCGGCATCCCACTTTTGCTGCACTTCTGCCTTGCCCTCGGTGACGCCCTTGTGATGGATGTAACCGACACCAGCCCACAGCCCGGCCAGCAGCGCAGCAATGGCCACCAGGCGGGCATAGAACATCATGTCGGCCTCGCAAACGGCAGGTACTTGTCATGGCGCACGTTAAACACAAAATCGACGTGGCCGCGATTGATGTCGCAGGCTGAAGCCCCGTAGCCCTTCCATTTGGTCTTGGACTTCAGGCAGACGTTTGCGACGTTCGCTGCCCACTTCTGAGGATTGCATCCAGCACGCTGGCCACATGCACGGCGCTCTTGCTGCATTCCTTCATAACCGCCGTTGTAAGCCGCGTCACACATGCGCAGGACTTCTGCGGGATCTGTCACGATGCGGGACAGACGCTTGTAGCAATCGCGGTTCATGGCCGCAATCGCCCGCAGTTGCAAGTCCGGGCGGTCATAGACGTTTGACCAGGTCCATTCGTTCAGGCTTGGCTCAAGCTGTTTTGCAGCCTGTAGGGCATCAAAGCGGATTCTGCCGTCTGCCGTGTACGCCCTGGTGATCTGGCCGAAGCCAGCGCCCTCCTCTCGACTTGTTTTCAGGCGCGACTTCGGGTTCCAGCAGTGCGGGTGCGTGAGACTGATACAGCTCTCTTGCTCTACCAGGCTGCACAGCGCTGCCGGGTCCGGGTGATCTGGCCAGAGCTTGTCCTTTTCCTGCATGAGCATGGGGCAATACTGCTTAGCCCCGACCGGGACGTATGTATGCACGTCCGCAGCGTGCGCCCTGGTGCTGAAGATCAACGCCGCCACACAGGTAAAGATGATGGTCCCCAGCACCACCAGACCGGAACCGATATTGCCCTTTTTTGCTTCCTCGACGTGGTCCTGCAGCTTGATGTAATCGAGGTAAAACTTACGCACCAGGTGCGCAGCCGTGAAGGCTAGGCCGACACTGACGAGGTTTTGCAGCATGTCCCTGGTTGAGTCGCCTTTATCCGGGTCCGTCCAGAACAGCCAGGCCAGTACCAGGGCAGAAAACAGCCAGATACCATAAGTGCGCTTGCTCATAAAAAACGCTTTGATCTTTTCCATCGTTCATCCAACTACAAGATCAACGTTGATCGGAGTGCGTATATATGCCCAGTCAATTTCACCGTTCAGCTCTTCACACAAAACAGTTCGCTGAGTAAGTTTTTCGATTTGTGGGCAACGGGGTGCTGGCACTTTTCCCGCTATACGCCATTGATGTACGGCCCCCTTGGTCACCTTCAACGTTTTTGCCAACGCCGAAGCCGATCCAAAGAATCCAATTGCTTTATCAATCCCTGTTTCCACCATGCACCACCATTCATTAATTGAAATGTCGCACAAGTATAGTTTTTCTATATATTTATGTAAAGCTTTTCTGTCCTAAATCGGTATAGTGGCTCTATACAATGATGTTTATGAACATTGAATCGTTAATTGCTAAGTGGATAAAAGCTGCGCGTGAACACGCGAGCATCAGTGGTGAACAGCTTGGAGTGAAGCTTGCCCTTGAACTTGGTACAGAGCGCGGCAACACTAAGGCGAACATCTCGCATTGGGAGAATTTGAGGCATCAGCCCAACTTAGCCCAGGTGCTAGCTATTGCTAAAATAACCGGCGTCAAACTCCCGCCCGAAATTGGCACATACTTGTCCGATCCCCCAGTTGGCGAGAGTGAGTTACCTGGCTCACGGAATACCAACTTTTATGCACTGAACTGGAACAGTGGCTCTGAGATAGACATGCTCTCAGAATTCAGAATGCTTGATGAAGAGACGCAGACATACATTCGTGAATTAATCCGTCAAGCCCCTAAAACCAAAGCGCAAGTAAGATCAGTCAGTTAGATTATGCGTAAACGGTTAGATTATCTAACCGCAGATGGGCATGTTATGGAAGGCCGGATTTTATGCGCTTATAGTCGGGCGCATGAATTTCTCGACAAGATTAGATGACGCAATGCGCAAGGCTGGATTCAAATCCCAGTCGGCGCTGGCCCGTGCAGCGGGCATATCACAGACCACAGTAAATAGGCTTCTCAAATCGACGGGTACTCATGGCCCGGATACCGAAACAGTCAAAGCACTGTCCGAAGCGTGCAGAGTGTCCTTTGAATGGCTTATGAATGGCACTCCCTCAAAAAAGAAGAAAACCTTTGAAGAAGTCGAGCTTGTTTATTTGACTAAGCGGGAGATTCGACTTTTTACTCAGTACAGAGAGTCAACGATAGAGGGTAAGCAACTCATTGAAGATATAGCGCTTACTGCCCCAAAAATTAAAGATTCACTTCCCGACTGACTTGGCCACCAGCTTGAGCATAGGTATGCGCTTCTGTCGATAGCGCTCAGCCTGGATAAGTGTCGTCTTAAAAATTGCCCTCTGAATATTTTCAGGCAAATACGAAAGTGCTTGCAGCAATTGATTCTGTTCGTCCTTACTCAACACAAGTTATTCCTTTTTGTTTTTTTGTACTACAGCATGTTTTTTCTTGTAACAATATTATTCAATAATGCAAATATAACCAATTTTCTGTCACATATCGTTAAGTTTTGCTAAAGGCTGAATAAGCAAAGCTTACGACTTGCAGTTTCATCATTTCATTAAGTGAGAATCCCAGCCAGACTTGAGTACAAGAATCATTACCGTGTACAACAGTGCTGCCACTAGACTCAAAAGATATTCAGCTCCTTACTGCCCTCTCACGCGAACTGAGTCTAACCGCCACCGGGCAGCGTCTCGGCATTACCGGATCAGCAGTATCACAACGCCTGGGTAAAATCGAAGACAAAATTGGTTTTAAATTAGCCACTAGAAAAGGAAGGGTGGCATTGACTCCAGCGGGGAAAATAGTGCTGGAACATTGTGAGAATATAACGCGTAGCAACTCAATGCTGAAGAATAGCTTGCAGCAACTGCAGGAGCCTGCCATTCGCATAATTGCTGATGACATATTGCTGATTCACGATTTACCGCTTGCAGTTCAGCAGTTACTTATTGAGAAGCCAACACTCAAAGTGACGCTCGATCACGGCAGCTTTTCAGAAATCATTCATTCCGTAATTGATGGTATTGCTGATGCGGGGTTGATTGCAGGTGACCCAAACATTTGTACCGATCCAGATTGCTTTGCTGAGAAAACAGCCGCACACAATGTCAAGAAACTGAACGCTGCCAATAAAAAAGGGATACCAGTGCTTGAAGGCGAAGAAGCCACAAGAGCCAACAACGGAATCATTTATGATCGCTGGTGCAGTGAAAACGTAGATGACGAAGCGACGCTTCGATACTTTGATCGTGTCAAAGACGCACCAGGTGACACTAACGTCATTGAATTACTTTCCTCAAAAGCGCCAGCCGCTGATTTTGCCCTCAAACTAGATTATGGCAAGGTCAAAATGGTATATACGCGAGCCAAGGTGCAAGCAGCACTTGAAAAGGCCGGTATTTGCTTTACAGAGCAAGAACAAGAATCCCTCGATCAAGCCGAGAATGAAAATAAAGTCACCGACCCAGTGCAGAACGATGCTTACCTGGAACGTTTGAAAAAAGAGGATGAAAAGAAACAACGCGCTGAAAAAGAAACCGCATTCCGAGTTGCCCTGTACAAGCGACTGCGTCAGCGTAGCTTCGCGGGCTTCAGCCTGCAATCCCTGCGTGAATTTGTCAAAGCTATAGTAACGGACTATCGCAATGATTTTTCCGTGCCTGACGACCTCCTGGGCGATCTTTACCCGTTCGTTGGCGGCGCTGACGACACCGTAGGCTCATCATTAAACCCGCAATATAGCTTGATCCTGTCGATTTCGTCCTGTGTTGGCCTACGATCCCGATGCGGGGATTCTTTCGGCCTGCGCACGTCCTTGGTCGGACTGTGCGATATCCACTTCCATTCTGTTGCAGCAGTGCTAAGGACGTGGGACCACAGATTTAGAATTCTGTTAATTGTCGAGCCTGAAACACCTTTTGTTTCTTCCGTGCCTTTCATGCGTAGGTCACGCCACCGGCCAATCAGATCAGATGACATATCTACCAGCTCGATGTCGCCCAACCGCTTACCATCCATCACAAATTCGACCAGGGCATTAAGGCGCAGCGCCTCCCATCGATACCCCCGTTTGTGCTTTGATACCTCCAGCTCGTAACGGCGACAGGCATCTTCAAAAGTTCTTCCTTTGAGGATGCCGGTATCTACATGATTACGTATTGCAGTTTCACGCTCAGTAGCCCATGCCACGGCCTGTGCCTTTGTCGGGCGCACCAATGACTCACGATGCCCCTTGATATTAATCTGCGCCCGCCAGCCATTCGCCATTTTCGTAAACGATGCCAAAATAACACCCGCAATTAAAATGAATTGGCGAATAGTAAACTGTCGTGGGGAGTTTGTGGGGGAATTGTGGGGAGTTGGAAACAGAAAATAGTGGTTTAAAGCGGTAATTTGCGTATCTACGAAACCAACAAAAAACCCCGCAAAGCCTTTATTTCATTAGCTTTGCGGGGTTTTATGATGATATGCGATGTAAGTACGTGGTGCCCGAGGCCGGAATCGAACCGGCACGCCCGCTATTAACGAAGCGGCGGATTTTAAGTCCGATGTGTCTACCAGTTTCACCACTCGGGCCCACTACTACAACCTGCTTAGCGAAACGCTAAGTCGGGTTCTGGAAAAAAAGCGCCCTAAAGCGCTTTTTGTATTTGGAGGCGGGGGTCGGGATCGAACCGGCGTCTACGGCTTTGCAGGCCGCTGCATAACCACTTTGCTACCCCGCCAGGGGTGCTATCTCTGCTTATCGTCTAATGTGATTTTATCACGCTTGATGATTGCTGAAATGCGGTGCAACTTGAACAAAAAAGGGAAGCTTTGCTTCCCTTCAGAATCTGGAGCGGGAGAAGAGTCTCGAACTCTCGACCTCAACCTTGGCAAGGTTGCGCTCTACCAACTGAGCTACTCCCGCAGATGTGCTGCTGATACTTCAGGTACTACGCCATTTTGGAGCGGGAGAAGAGTCTCGAACTCTCGACCTCAACCTTGGCAAGGTTGCGCTCTACCAACTGAGCTACTCCCGCATTTTTACTACTGCATTACTCTACTGCTTTTCGCTGCCATTCCAAAAACTTTGGAGCGGGAGAAGAGTCTCGAACTCTCGACCTCAACCTTGGCAAGGTTGCGCTCTACCAACTGAGCTACTCCCGCATCGCGAAGACCAGAATTATATATCATCCAGCCATTCTGTCAACTACCCATTCCAAGATCACTGCGCGCTCACTCAACGATCATTCCATGCTTATCCCATTTTGTCGGTAGTTTCCTTGATTAAAGGCCATGCCTTGCGCAGATAATAGAACATAGACCAGACTGTGAGGATGGCGGCAATAATCAATAACCATGAGCCAAAGAAGCTGGTATCGATTACTCCGAACAAGACATCGTTAAATAACAGCATAGGTATCGCGGTCATTTGTGCCGCTGTCTTGATTTTGCCAAGAGAGCTGACTGCAACTGACTTGGAGGCACCAATCAGCGCCATCCATTCACGCAGGGCAGAGATAGTGATTTCACGGCCTATGATAATGAAAGCGAAAACAGTATTGACGCGATCCAGCTGAACCAGTGCCAGCAATGCACCTGCCACCATCAGTTTGTCTGCCACCGGGTCAAGGAAGGCACCAAATGAGGAGGTCTGGTTCCACCGCCTTGCCAGGAAACCGTCAAACCAGTCGGTTACCGCCGCAACTATAAAAATCGCGGTAGCAACGACGCCTTGCTCAAACCGGGTCAACCAGACTTCAGGCAGGTAAAAAACACCGACCACCAGCGGTATCAGTGCGACACGTAGCCAGGTCAGCAGGATAGGAAAATTGAAAGGCATGTCTTTTTTGGTTTTTATTCGGTTTATGCATCAGGCTCGCTGACTACAATGCCAGCATCTGACGCAATTATATTTCCCTATCGCAGCCGCTTGTAAATTTCTTCTGCCAATTGGCGGGAAATACCTTCTACGCTGGCCAAATCGGCGACACTGGCATCGCTGACACCCTTTAAACCTCCAAAACGCACCAGCAGACGCTGGCGGCGCTTGGGGCCTATGCCCTCTATCTCTTCCAGTTGCGAGGTCTGTCTGGCCTTGTCGCGCTTGGCACGCATACCTGTGATGGCAAAGCGGTGCGCCTCGTCGCGGATCTGGGCGATCAGCATGAGGGCAGCAGATTCTTTACCCAGTTCCTTCTCTGTGCGGCCATCGACAAACACCAAGGTCTCAAGACCTACCTTGCGGCCCTCACCTTTGGCGACGCCGACAATGAGGCTGATATCGAGACCAAGCTCAACAAAAACTTGGCGTGCAATTTCCACCTGACCTTTGCCACCGTCAATCAGCACGATGTCCGGCATGCGGCGCTCGCTGGTCTCGTCACCGCTGGCGCCACCACTAGCGACTTTTTCATAGCGGCGGAACAGCACCTGGCGCATGGCAGCGTAATCGTCGCCCCCAGTAATATCCTTGATATTGAAGCGGCGGTATTCACTGTTTTGCATGGCATGGTGGTGGAACACCACGCAGGATGCCTGGGTGGCTTCGCCCTGGGTGTGGCTGATATCAAAACACTCCACGCGCAATTCTTCAAGGTTTTCTACATCGAGCTCCAGCACGCTTGCCAGGGCGCGCGTGCGGGCCTGCTGCGAGCCCTGCTCTGACAGCATACGCGCCAGCGCCAGTCTGGCCCCCTTGACGGCCATGTCCAGCCAGGCACGGCGTTGCTCTTGCGGCTGAAATGACAAGTGAATACGATGACCGCATTGCTCGGCCAGTGCCAGTATCAAATCAGGTGCATCGAGTTCCACATTCATGACGAGTGTCGCTGGGATGAATTGATCGACATAATGTTGTGCCAGAAAGGCCGAGATGACCTCAACCTCGATTTCATTTTCTGCGACACTGAGGGCATCATCGACATGCGTGGGGAAATAAGCCCGGTCACCCAGATGCCGCCCGCCCCTGACCATGGCCAGGTTGACGCAGGCACGACCACCCTCCACTACCACAGCGAGAATATCGATATCAACATCGCCTGCGGTTTCCATGCTTTGCTGATGCAAGACTTTGGACAGGGCCTGCATCTGATTGCGCACTGCGGCTGCCTGCTCGAATTTGAGTTCCATGGAAAAATCCAGCATCTTTTTTTCCAGAGTCTGCATGACTTCGAGCTGGCGGCCACGCAAAAAGTCAGCGGCATTGTTGACATCTTGCTGGTAGTCTTCTGGCGTAATTATCTTGACGCAAGGCGCACTACAACGGCCGATCTGGTGCAGCAGACATGGGCGGGTACGGTTGGCGAATACACTGTCTTCGCAACTGCGCAGCAAAAAGACTTTCTGCAAAATCTGCATCGACTCCTTGACAGCCCAACTGGATGGAAACGGCCCGAAGTATTGGTGTTTCTTATCGATCGCACCACGGTAATACATCATGCGTGGCGTTTTTTCTGTGGTGATTTTCAGGTATGGATAAGACTTGTCATCACGAAACAGGATGTTATAGCGCGGCTTTAAAGCCTTGATGAGATTGTTTTCAAGGATCAGTGCCTCAGCTTCGCTACGGGTGACCGTAGTTTCGAGCCTGGCGATTTTCTCTACCATCATCGCAATGCGCGGGCTGGAGAGGTTTTTGAGAAAATAGCTGGAAACACGTTTTTTTAAATCACGCGCCTTGCCGACGTACAGCACCTGGTCATTGCTATCAAAATAGCGATATACACCCGGCAGGTTGGGTAATTTGGCAACCAGATCGAGCACTTGCTGGCGTGCTTCTGAGATATTTGGTTCGGTCATGATGCAATCAATCTGCGGCGCTGGTAGGAGGTAGAAGCCGCTACTTTAGCAGGGATTGTTCAGTTCGATGATGACGAAGGCGATAGCGTAATCAGTTTCATCGCTGACGGAAATACTCGCCTTCAGACTGCGCTCCTGCATCCATTGCAACATATTGCCATTTGCCTGCACGACGGGCTGGCCCTGGTCGTTATTCAGTGTTTGCAAGGCATGCCAGTTCATGGGGTCACGCATGCCCATACCAACGGCTTTGGAGAAAGCTTCTTTTGCGGCAAACCGGGTGGCCAGATAACGCAGGCCGCGTGCTTCAACCAGAGCTTTACGTTCGCGATAAATCGCCAGCTCTTCTGGCCCCAGGATTTTTTCAGCAAAGCGTTCACCGTTGCGCGCAATGGCTTCTTGCATGCGCGAGATTTGTACGATGTCAGTGCCTATGCCGTAAATCATCTCAGGCCACTTTATGCAAGCTTGCCAGGCGGGCTTTGACCATCAAGGCCTTCATGTCGCTGATGGCTTTTTGCCAGCCTACGAACAGGGCCTGGGCGACGATGGCATGGCCTATATTCAATTCTGAAATTTCAGGGATGGCAGCGATTGCGGCAATATTAGTCATGTGCAAGCCATGTCCGGCATTCACTTTCAAACCATGGCGTATGCCAGCGATAGCGGCTTGAGATATGCGCGCCAGCTCTTTCACCTGCAACTCTGGATCAGCCGCATCAGCATAGCGGCCTGTGTGAATTTCTATGACGTTTGCGCCTGCTTCTGAACTGGCCTGTATCTGCTGCTCATCTGCATCAATGAAGAGTGACACACGTATGCCTGCCGCCTGCAATTGCCGAACCGCAGCTTGCACTCTGACAAAGTCACGGGCAACATCAAGGCCACCTTCAGTTGTGACTTCTTCACGGCGTTCCGGCACCAGGCAAACGTCTTGGGGCAGAATGCGGCAGGCCAGATCCAGCATTTCATTATTGACGGCGGTTTCCAGGTTCATGCGTGTCAAGATGCGTGGACGCAGCTGTTCTACGTCTGCATCGCGGATGTGCCGGCGGTCTTCACGCAAATGCAGGGTAATGCAATCTGCACCTGCCTCTTCTGCCAGCAAGGCGGCTTGCAAGGGATCTGGATAAGTCGTACCGCGCGCATTACGCAGGGTGGCAACGTGGTCGATATTGATGCCCAGTTCTATCAACTGGCTTTGTTGATGGATATTCATAGATTTTGCAAATCAATCAGTATTTGCCGGGTATTCAGCGCAGCACCATGCAAATGATGGGCAAGCAAAAAACGCATCAGCAGCTTGCTTTGCAATTGCGTGCTTTGTTCAGTATAGTCACCGCGCTGCATAGCCAGCAAAGTTTTGCCGCTGACTCTGGGCACGCTGTCTGCAGACATAGCAGGCCTGGGGCCGCGTTCAGGGTCAAGCACATAGAATTGCTCTGCCTGTACGCGTTCACGCTGTTGCGTACAACGGGTCAGATCACCCAGCAAACCGGATTCGCGCAGTAATGCCAACTCGAAACGGCGCAGGACGATGGTGGCTGGCTCATCATGGGCAAGCTGGTTTAGCGTTGAAACGTAAAGATCAAACAATTCCGGGTGCGCTTCATCACGCATGAGGAACTTGACCAGTAATTCATTGAGGTAAAAACCGCAGAGCAAGGCTGATTTTTCCAGCGGCAGCATGCCGCCCACCCAGTCTGCTGTCGTCAGTGTGCGTATCTCGCCCTTGCCTGTCCAGCCCAGCTGCAAGGGCTGGAAGGTTTGCAAGACACTGCGTAATTGTGAATGCGGGCGCTTTGCACCTTTGGCAACCAAGGCTATGCGTCCATGGTCACGCGTCAATACATCAATGATGAGGCTGGTTTCTTTGTAGGGCCAGGAATGCAGGACAAACCCTGGCTGCTCCAGTATGCGCAAGTCTTTGGCGGGGGATTTGCTGGCAGCGCGCGGGCTTGCCGTGCTTGCTTTAGAAGCGCGTGGTCTTGCAGCAGTTTTTTTGGCAGCAGGTGGCGCTGGCGGGACAGTCGCCGCATCTGTTACGGCGCTGTCTTCCTGCGCGGCGACTGCCTGCTCATCCATGGATGGTTTTACTCGTAACCGTAGGCACGCAAACCGGCTTCATTGTCTGCCCAGCCGGATTTGACCTTGATCCAGATTTCCAGATACACGGGGCCGCCAAACAGCTTTTCCATATCCTGGCGCGACTGGGTGGAGATATCTTTCAAGCGTGCACCCTTGTTACCGATGACCATGGATTTATGGCCGTCCCTATCCACCAGAATGGCGACAAAGACACGGCGCAGATTACCTTCTTGCTCAAACTTTTCTATCAACACGGTGCTGGTGTATGGCAGCTCATCACCAACGAAGCGGAACAGTTTTTCGCGGACGATTTCTGCTGCCAGAAATTTCTCGCTGCGGTCAGTAATATCGTCCTCACCAAACATCGGTGGGTTCAGTGGCAGGTATTTGCGGATTTCACTTTCCAGGTTTTCCAGCTGGAAGCGCAAGGTGGCAGATACAGGCACGATCGCTGCGAAATTATGCAGTGCTGCCACTTTTTGGGCGAACGGCATCATCACCGCTTTGTCTTTGACGCGGTCTGATTTATTGATGACGAGGATGCACGGTACATTCTTGGGCAGCAAATCTATCACTTGCTGATCCGCAGGGCCAAATGTGCCAGCTTCTATGATGTACAAAATCACGTCTGCGGCTGTCAGCGTCGTTGTGACGGTACGGTTCAGCGTGCGGTTCAGCGCATTTGAATGGCGGGTCTGGAAACCCGGTGTATCAATATAAACAAACTGGGTATTGTCTTTGGTCTGTATGCCGGTAATGCGATGGCGCGTGGTTTGTGCCTTGCGCGAGGTAATACTGACCTTGGCGCCTATCAGGGCGTTCATCAGGGTCGATTTACCGACGTTAGGTCGCCCGACGATGGCGATGTAACCACAGCGGAAATCAGGATTGTCTATTAATTCAGTCATGCGGTCGTCAGGCAGTCTTAGGGTGAGTCTCGGGTTGTGCATCATGTGTCAGCAGTTCATCTGCTGCAGCGGCGCTGGTAACGGCGCTGTTTGTGGCTTTGGTTTTCTCAACCTTGGGTACTTCTGCATCCAGCAGGCTTTTTTGCTTGGAGGATTGCGGCTTGGTCTCAACAGCAGCCTCACCTTGCACGGTGGCTATGCCAGCCAGCTTAAGCTGCGAAGCACGGGGTTTGGTTTTTTTAGCTGCAGGTGAGCGTACCAGCATGGGAAGCGCTGTTTCCAGTGCCAGCTTGGCTGCTGCCTGCTCGCCAGCACGACGGCTACCACCAGTGCCAAATACTTGTATTTCCAATTTAGGTACCAGGCATTCAATTTCAAATTCCTGGTTATGTGCCGCACCATGTGTTGCTACTACATTATATTGCGGCAAAGCGATTTTTTTACTTTGCAAGAATTCTTGCAGCAAGGTTTTGGCATCCTTACCCAGAGTAGTTGGATCAACACTGGCCAGCACGGGCGCATACAGTGAACGTATCACTTCACGGGCGGCGTCAAAACCTGCATCGAGGAAAATCGCACCGAACAAGGCTTCCAGTGTATCTGCGAGAATAGATGGGCGACGGAATCCGCCGGATTTCAATTCACCCTCGCCGAGGCGCAAGAATTGCGACAATTCTATTCTCTGGGCGATTTCGTAAAGCGACTGCTGCTTGACCAGATTGGCACGTACACGCGACAAATCACCTTCATCAATATTGGCAAAACTGTCAAACAACAGGGAGGCGACTACGCAATTCAAGACTGAGTCACCAAGAAATTCCAGACGTTCATTATGCAAAACACTATGACTACGATGTGTCAAAGCCTGCTGCAACAAAGCGGGGTTGCTAAACTGGTGCCCCAGCCTTTTCTGCAATAGTTGTTGATTCATACGAGTAGCTTATTCTGCCTTGGCAGGTTTTGTAATGACGACACCATTCTTAGCAGTAGTGTTCGAGTACTCCATCAATATGCTGGCTGGACCAACCAGGGGAATTTTTTTGGAGTAAGAAAAATGCAGGTCATATCCACCCTCGTTATTTTTGATGATAAGGAGGTCCTTGCCTGTCACCGCATCAAAATAACCAACTTCCCTTTGTTTATCAAAGGCGATCTGTATTTCCCTGGGATTGGTTCCATTCTTGACGTTATTCATCGCTTTATTAATGGAATTATATTCAATCGCAGTAGGCACCACTTTCATTGCAACCATGGCAATAACAATGATGACGGCAATCGCCATGATCAAGCCGATCAGGGTAATACCTTTTTGTTTTTTGAATGCGGAATATTGAATATTTGACATAGATTTTTCCTGATTAAAACTGAAATTTAATGAAAACTACCAATGCGTTCGATATCACCAAAATTCATCCAGATGAAAAATGCTTTTCCAACAATATTTTCATCTGGCACAAAACCCCAGTAGCGGCTGTCAGCACTATTGTCACGGTTATCACCCATCATGAAATAGCGATTCTGTGGAACAGTACAGCTAAAACCGTCAATTTCATAAGAGCAAGACTCTTTGTCCTTAAAATCGAGCACCTGGCCCCTGTCGTAAACCGGTTTTTGTTCATTGACAAGAATGTTATGAGTAACGCCCGTCAACTGCTCTTTGTATTGTTTCAGATAATTAAGATTATCACGGAAGTCAGGCATATTCGTATATGAAACTTCTTTACCATTCACGGATAAACGTTTGTTTTTATACACAACTTTATCACCAGGCACACCGACCACACGTTTAATATAGTCCACGCTCGGATCTTCAGGGTATTTAAATACCATGACATCCCCTCTTTGTGGATCATTGATAGAGATGATTTTTTTATTAATCACTGGCAAACGTATGCCGTAAGTAAATTTATTCACCAGTATCAAATCGCCAACATACAATGTTGGCAACATTGAGCTGGAAGGGATTTTAAAAGGCTCGAACAAAAAAGAGCGCAAGAAAAATACCAGCGCGATAACCGGGAAAAAGCTGCCTGAATATTCTATCCAGACTGGCTGCCTGAGCAGATTTGCTTCTATGTCATGACGGGCATTTTCTTCCAGGCGTATGCCTTCGGCAGACAGCTTGGCACGGCGCGCATCATATTCGGCCAGGGCCTTGTCAGCATTTTGACGGCGCTGCTTGGCAAAGACAAAAACATCCAAAAACCAGATAACACCAGTCACTATGGTCAGGACAAACAGGATCAGGGCAAAATTACCCAAGATTGATTGGAAATTCATTTTTCATCCACTTGTAAAATCGCCAAAAACGCTTCTTGCGGGATCTCTACCGAGCCGACCTGCTTCATGCGTTTCTTACCTGCTTTTTGTTTTTCCAGCAATTTTCGCTTACGGCTGATATCGCCGCCATAACATTTGGCCAAAACGTTTTTACGCAAGGCCTTGACGTTTTCGCGCGAGATAATGTTGGAACCAATCGCCGCCTGGATCGCCACGTCAAACATCTGGCGCGGAATCAGTTCGCGCATTTTGGCGGCCACAGCGCGGCCACGGAAATGGCTGTTTGCCCTGTGCACGATAATTGCCAGTGCATCCACCTTTTCGCTATTGATCAGCATATCGACTTTGACCACGTCTGCAGCACGGTTTTCCTTGAACTCATAGTCCATGGAAGCATAGCCACGGGAAGTCGATTTCAAACGATCAAAGAAATCCAGGACGATTTCTGCCATCGGCATTTCATAAGTCAGCTTAACCTGGCGACCATGGTAATTCATATCCATCTGTACACCGCGTTTTTGGGTGCACAGGGTGATGACTGAACCGACATATTCTTGCGGCATGTAGAGATTGACGGTAACGATAGGTTCGCGTATCTCTTCAATCTTGGATGGCTCAGGCATTTTGGAAGGGTTATCCACCATCAGGATGGTGCCATCAGCCATGACCACTTCATACACGACTGTTGGCGCAGTAGTGATGAGGTCCATGTCGAATTCACGCTCCAGACGTTCCTGGACGATTTCCATGTGCAGCAAACCAAGGAAACCACAACGGAAGCCAAAGCCCAGCGCCTGTGACACTTCTGGCTCATACATCAGGGCAGCGTCATTGAGCTTGAGCTTTTCCAAAGAATCACGCAAGGCATCATATTGATTGGCTTCAACCGGGAACAGACCGGCAAACACTTGCGGCTGCACTTCTTTAAAGCCCGGCAAAGGCTCAGCAGCAGGTTTATTGGCAACAGTAATCGTGTCACCAACTTTGGCCGACTTCAATTCTTTAATACCGGCAATAACAAAACCCACCTGACCAGCCGACAATTCTGTGCGGCTCAGTGATTTAGGGGTAAATACGCCAACGCTTTCCACCAGATGCTGCGCTTCTGTTGCCATGAACAAAATCTTGTCCTTAGGGCGCAAAGTACCGTTCTTGATACGCACCAGCATGACAACACCGACGTAATTATCAAACCAGGAATCGACAATCAGCGCTTGCAAAGGCGCTGTTGGATCGCCTTGCGGAGGTGGTACCTTAACAATCAGGGATTCCAATACATCTTCAACACCCAGGCCGGTTTTAGCGGAGCAATGCACGGCATCTGAAGCATCTATGCCTATGACTTCTTCAATTTCCTGGCAGGCATTGTCAGGGTCGGCAGACGGCAAATCAATCTTATTCAAGACCGGCACGACCTCAACACCCAATTCAATGGCGGTATAACAGTTCGCTACTGTCTGTGCCTCTACACCTTGTGATGCATCGACAACCAGCAATGCGCCTTCACATGCAGACAGGGAACGGCTGACTTCATAGCTGAAATCGACGTGACCGGGAGTATCGATCAGGTTCAGGTTGTATATCTGACCGTCGCGTGCCTTGTAATGCAATGCCGCAGTCTGAGCCTTGATCGTGATACCACGTTCACGCTCAATATCCATGGAATCAAGCACTTGCGCTTCCATCTCGCGGTCGGAGAGGCCGCCACAAAGCTGAATAATACGATCTGCCAAGGTGGATTTGCCGTGGTCAATATGGGCAATAATTGAAAAATTGCGGATGTTATTCATTGAAATTACGAAAAAAACAAAGGTGAAGCGAATACCGGCTATAAAAAAAGCGCTCTGAGCTGGGCAAGCTTCCCCAGGCGAGCGCCTTCAGTTTGGGTTTTGCAAAATGCCATTTTACCGGATTTCACCCCGGAAAGCCGAGAAATCGTCGGCCTGATGTCAGTTGATCACTACAAAAAAGACAAGAAAGCCAAGGATTCCACTAAATCCCTTTGCGGCAGGCTCCATTTATCCTCATAGTCTATCCTTGCCAGGTACAAACCATCAGGCATAAATGTGGGCGCAGCAATTTCACGGTTCTTGCTGAGCAACACCTCCCCCATCCATTCCGGCTCTCTTTTGCCAGTACCGACAAAAATCAGGGAACCAACGATATTTCTGACCATGTGATGCAGGAAGGCGCTAGCGCGCAAGGTGAAGATAATCATTTCACCCTGGCGCTGTATCCGAATCTCATACATGTGCTTGACCGGGGTTTTAGCCTGGCAGCCAGAGGCACGAAAAGCAGAAAAATCATGCTCACCCAACAGGTGCGAAGCGGCGGTGCGCATACGGTCTACGTCAAGAGGACGAAAAGTCCAGCCTGCCCGGCCATGCCACATCGGCGAACGGATGGCAGCATTATGCAAAATATATTGATAAGTACGGGCGCGAGCACTAAAACGCGCATGGAAATTATCTTCAGAATCCGGGTCCAGAGACAATTCCTTGGCCCACTGTACAGCCACGCTGGGGGGCAAAAAGGCATTGACACCATTTACCCACGAATAAGGCTCGCGCACCAGCTCGGTATCAAAATGGACGACCTGCTCAATACCATGTACGCCAGCGTCAGTGCGCCCGGCGCAAGTGGTTTTGACGTCACTTTTGCTAAATTGTTGCAAAGCCCGTTCCAACACGTCTTGTACGGTATTACCAGAAGGCTGCGTTTGCCAGCCCTGCCAGGAATTGCCGTCGTACTGCACACCTAAAACTAATCGTTTCAACACAATGCGATTTCCAAAAAAACAAAAACGGGCGCCAGCATACGCTGCGCCCGTTATGACTACGACAAGACCATTAAGCCATTTGAGCTATCATGGACTTGGCTCTTTCTACCTGATCAGTAGTACCGCCCTTGAGTACTTCATCCAGCAGTTCGCGGGCACCTTCTTTATCACCGATTTCATGATAAGCAACTGCCAGATCCAGCTTGGTTGCCATTTCAGCATTGTGCGCTGGCGCTTCTTCTGCTGCTGACGCCGCAGGTGCTGCACCCGGATCCAGATCAAGATCAATACC
Organism: Undibacterium sp. TC9W; assembly: GCF_049339865.1. Taxonomy (NCBI): domain Bacteria; kingdom Pseudomonadati; phylum Pseudomonadota; class Betaproteobacteria; order Burkholderiales; family Oxalobacteraceae; genus Undibacterium; species Undibacterium sp. TC9W. The sequence continues at coordinate 316,010 of NZ_JBMPPJ010000005.1, forward strand.
GGACAAATCAAATTCAAAAGCAGACATGGCATCTGCCTCAGCTTTTTGCGCTGCCAGCTCAGGCAATGGTGTCTCTGCAGATTCTCCAGCCAAGGATGCTGCCAACAGATTTTCATCCAATTTTTCATCTGGTGGCAAGATATCCAGAGACAAATGATCTGCGGCAGGCTTGTCCGCCGCGAAATCTATATGACCCAAATCCAGCTCGAACTTCTCAGCTTCTGGCTCTGCTGCAACGACGGGGGTCGCCTCTGCCGCCACATGAGCAGGTGCAGGCACATCATCCTTGCTGCCAAAATCAAAGTCTATCGTACCAAAATCGACTTCTGGTGCTGCAGCAGGTTCTGCGGCGGGCGCAGCATGGGCAACAGGCTCAGGAATTTTTGGTACTTCTGGTTCAGGAATAGCCGAGATGTCGAGATCAAAATCCAGCGCATGCTCATCCATCGCGGCTTCTTCTGCAATCGCATTGGCTTTTGCGGCACCGCCATCACGCTGGGCTGTGTCGATGATACTGATCGCTTCCAGCATGTCCTGGGACAGGGAATTGGCCAGCAACGCCTCGGGATCAAGATCTTCCAAAGGTTGCGTACCAGAACCCAGACCAGATGCAGCAGCCATGTCAGCTTTGGCTTTGCCACCAGCGTACAGAGGATTGCCTGGTTCCAGCACGATACCCATGGAGGCAGCTTGCGCCCAGTCATCGCCCTCGCCACTGGTCATGCCATACAACTCACTGGCCAGACGCTCAAAGGTTTTGGCATCTTTACGGCCAAAATAAATTTCCAGCAATTTGACCCTGACCGCATGACGATCTGGCTGAGTACGCAAAGCTTCTTTCAGGATTTCTTCTGCCTGAGAATCACGGCCATAGGCGATATAAACATCGGCCTCAGCAACAGGATCAACTTCATTGGCATCCAGCTGGCTGGCAGATGGTGCAAAATTGGAGTTGAAAACGCTGTTATTCGTATCAACACTCTGACCACCGGTAGAGCCAAACATGGAGTTGGCCTTCATGCTGGAACCGGTCAGGATGCTGTCTTCAAACTGCTGCAATTTTTTCTTGCGCTGACTGGTCCAAATACCAACGCCGCCCAAGATAGCCAGCAATGCTATACCACCTGGCAACAGGTATTCAGAAATGCTGTCAAAGAAACTTGGCTCAGGAGGTGGCGGAGGTGGCTGTGCCGTTATCTTGCGCTTGACCGGTGGTTTTGGCGTAGCAACAGAAGCTGCGGACGCTGCAGCGGCTGGCGTGCTAGCTGGTGCTGGGGCACTTGCCTGGGCAGAAGCAGATGCCGGAGCAGACGCTGGCGCTGAAGCCGGTGCGGGCGCAGGTACAGGTGCAGCCACGGGAGCGGACGCGACACTTGCAACCGCTGGCGCAGGTGTTGATGCTGGAGCACTTGCCTTGGTTTCAGGTTTAGCCTTGGCCAACTCTGCCTGCTTGGCTGCCAGTTCCTTGTTTTTGATTTCTATCTTCTGCGCTTCGAGCAAGCCTTTGAGGTCAGTGACGTTTTTCTCAAGTTCTTTGACGCGAGCATTGGCTTCTTGCGTTGCCCTTTCCTTGGCGAGCTTGTCTTCTTCACCGCCCTTGCCTGAGGTACGTGCAGAAGCAGGTCCAGCCTTGGACAATTTCAGTTTATCTGGCGAATCAGTCGTCGCGCTTGGGACTTCTTTTACCTTGGCAGTAATCTTGCCAGCACCACTTTGTTTGGTGGACGGTGCTTTTTCTGCTGGAGCATCTGCCACCTGACCTGCCAGCTTGTTGCGGTATGCATTGAAATCAGCGGCGTGCGCTACCACAACTGAGTGGGCCTCATTGGTGTTGCCTGCACTTGTATTAGCAGAAGCAGCGTCCGGCACGGTCAGTATCTGGCCGGATTTCAGGCGATTCATGTTATTACCGGCAAAAGCCTGTGGATTGGCGCGGTAAATACTGACCAGCATCTGATCCAGGGAAACGCCTTCAGCACGGTAACTACCGGCTATCTTGCTTAAAGTATCACCAGCCTTGACCTGATATTCGCCGGCGGATTTGATTTCCTTGCCGGCTTCAGCGTTTTTTGGCGCTGGTGACCTGTCATTTCTCAAACCAGGATTATTTGCAATCGTATTTGAACGGGTGTTTTTCGCTGCATTGGATGCAGACGTATTCTGTGGCTGGTTAGCAACAACAACGGGATTACTGACTTGCGCAGATTGACTGTTTCGCAACTCAGCGGGGTCCAGCAAGAAGGTGTATTCTCTCAGCAGCTTACCATTGGCGGAGTTTAACTCCAGCAGCATATCAACGAAAGGTTCGTTCATTGCCTGCGATGAGCTGATGCGGATGACGTAATTCGCACCGCGCTGCTCAACTGCAAAACGCAGTGACAATAATGCGACATTAAAGTCTATGTTCGCCTGTTTGAAAGCTTCCTGGGATGCCAGCTTGGGCACCAAGGAATCGATTTCTTCCTTGGCGGGAGAGGTCAGCTCTACCTCTGCGCGCAAGGGCTGCCCAAGAGCGGAGAGTACGGTCAGCTTACCGAGACCGGTAGCATGCGCACTGGACAACATGAACAAGGACGAGGCTACAGCAACACTTAACGCCTTGCGTCCCACGGTAATCACAGACGATTTTTTTTGATTATGCATTTTGTCAGACATATTGGGAATTTTTGGCGAACAAAGTCCGCTGGGTGACGCTTTACACATTGCTTAGCGACTCGTCCTAATGTTTCACATTAACATTACAAACATTGCCACGCAAGCTTAACGCGATTTATCACAGTGGTAAATACATTAAGAACCCTTAAGTGCAAGGATATCGCATAAATGTTGTTGCCAAATGACAAGTGAAAAATAATCGCCAAAATCCTAATTGTTTATTTATTAAATTAATTCCAAAAAAGACAACAAATTAGATTTTTCTGGAGTTTCAAAAACAACAAGGGGGCGTTAAACGCCCCCCTATATTCTACAACAAGTTTTAACAATTACTTTAAAACATCAAGTTTTGCTGAGTTTTTAGTCAATCAGAATGCGCAGCATACGACGCAAAGGTTCTGCCGCGCCCCACAATAATTGGTCGCCCACGGTGAATGCTCCAACATACTCCGGGCCCATCGCCAGTTTGCGGATACGGCCAACCGGAATAGTCATAGTACCAGTAACAGCAACCGGCGTCAGATCACGGATACTGGCTTCGCGGGTATTTGGTACAACTTTGACCCATTCATTGTCAGCAGCGATCATGGCTTCGATATCTGCCAGCGGCACGTCTTTTTTCAGTTTGAATGTCAAAGCCTGGCTGTGGCAACGCATGGCACCGATACGTACGCAGAAACCATCGACCGGCACAGCTGCCGTACCAAAACCTGCACCCTGCCCCAGTATTTTGTTAGTCTCGGCCATGCCTTTCCATTCTTCCTTGGACATGCCATCGCCGAGATCCTTGTCTATCCAGGGAATCAACGATCCGCCCAGCGGTACGCCAAAGTTGGCCGTTTCATCGGCAGTCAAAGAACGTTGCTTGGCAATGATTTTACGGTCGATTTCCAGAATCGCGCTTTTTGGGTCATCCAGCAAAGACTTGACTTCAGCGTTCAAGGTACCGTATTGCGTCAGCAACTCACGCATGTGTTGTGCACCGCCGCCTGATGCGGCCTGGTAAGTTTGCGTGCTCATCCATTCAACCAGGCCTGCCTTGTACAGCGCACCGACACCCATGAGCATGCAGCTGACTGTGCAATTGCCGCCTATCCAGTCTTTTTGACCATTGACCAGAGCTTGCTTGATCACAGGTAAATTGACCGGGTCCAGCACGATGACCGCATTTTCATTCATGCGCAGACTGGACGCAGCATCAATCCAGTGACCGTTCCAGCCACTAGCGCGCAATTTTGGGTAAATCTCATTGGTGTAGTCACCGCCCTGGCAGGTAATAATAATTTCGCACTTCTTGAGCGCATCAATATTATTTGCGTCTTGCAAGGTCTTTTCATTCTTCGCCATTGCAGGGGCCGCGCCACCTGTATTGGACGTTGAAAAGAACACGGGTTCAATATGATCGAAATCACCTTCTTCCTGCATGCGTTGCATCAGGACAGAACCCACCATACCGCGCCAACCTACCAGACCTACCAGTTTCATCATTTTTCCCTAAAATTTTGCAGGACGTCCCTGCCCTTCACGAACAAATAGGACTTATACAAAATTGTCCCAGCAAGGCGTAGCGACGAAGACAGTACTTTAGTACGACTAGTCGCTGCAACGCAGCTGGGGCGGTTTTGCGTAAGGACTAAATTAACTCAATGCCTGCAATACGGCCTGCCCCATCTCGCCAGTACCAACCTTGGTAGTACCTGCCTCATAAATATCAGGAGTGCGCAAACCCTGCGCCAGGACTTTCTTGACCGCATTTTCTATGCGGTCTGCCTGCTCAGCCTTATTCAGCGAGTAACGCAACATCATGGCAGCAGACAGAATAGTCGCCAGCGGATTCGCTACGCCTTTGCCTGCGATATCCGGGGCTGAACCATGTGACGGTTCATACAGACCCTTGTTATTTGCATCGAGTGAGGCAGATGGCAGCATGCCGATAGAACCAGTCAGCATCGATGCCTGGTCAGACAAGATGTCGCCAAACATATTGCCGGTGACGATAACGTCAAATTTCTTGGGCGCGCGCACCAGTTGCATGGCGGCATTATCGACATACATATGATCAAGCGCCACATCCGGGTATTCTTTATGCACATCCGTAACGATGTCTTTCCAGAACTGGAAAGTTTCCAGCACATTGGCTTTATCAACGCTGGTCAGGCGCTTGTCGCGCTTTTGTGCAGCCTGGAAAGCCACGTGGGCAATACGGCGGATTTCTGACTCAGCATAACGCATGGTATCGAAACCTTCGCGCTCACCTTTGAATGGGCCATCAGGACATACACGCACACCACGTGGCTCACCAAAATAAATATCACCTGTCAATTCGCGAATGATCAGGATATCCAGACCAGAAACCACTTCTGGTTTTAATGTCGATGCACCTGCCAGTTCCGGGTACATGATGGCTGGGCGCAGATTGGCGAACAGCTTCAGGTTTTTACGCAAGCCCAGGATAGCTTGTTCAGGACGCAAGGGGCGATCCAGAGTGTCATACTTCCAGTCACCAACTGCGCCAAACAAAACGGCATCGGCCTCCAGTGCCAGTTTCAGCGTCGCTTCTGGCAAAGGATGACCAGATGCTTCATAGCCTGCGCCACCGACTGGTGCGGTTTCCATTTCAAAAGACTCGCCCAGCGCATTCAACACCTTGACTGCCTGCTCAACAATTTCCGGACCGATGCCGTCACCCGGCAAAATAGCAATTTTCATATTCTCAACAAATTAATTTAGTTAGCTTATTTTTTAGCGTATTTTTAAGCACATTCAGATGACTTAGATAGTATTGGCGAGCCAGGGTTGCGCTGCCAAATGGCGCTCTTCAAAAGCGCGTATCTTGTCAGCCTGACGCAAGGTAAGGCCAATATCGTCAAGGCCATTGAGCATGCAGTATTTGCGGAATGCGTCAATATCAAAACCATAGCTGGCACTGCCATTACTGGTGCGCACAACTTGCTGTTCAAGATCGACGATCAGACGATAACCAGGGAAAGCCTTGACTTCATTGAACAATGTATCAACCTGAGCCTCGCCCAGGACGATAGGAAGCACGCCGTTTTTATAACAGTTATTAAAGAAGATATCTGCAAAGCTCGGGGCAATAATCGCGCGGAAGCCAAATTGCTCCAAAGCCCATGGCGCATGTTCACGCGAAGAACCGCAACCAAAATTTTTACGTGCGAGCAAAATCGAAGCACCCTGATAGCGCTGCTGGTTCAGCACAAAATCCGGATTCACAGGGCGCTTGCTATTGTCCATGCCAGGTTCGCCATGATCAAGATAACGCCATTCGTCAAACAGATTGGGGCCAAAACCACTACGTTTGATAGATTTCAAGAACTGCTTGGGGATGATGGCATCGGTATCGACGTTAGCCCTGTCCATGGGCGCAACCAGGCCATCGAGTAAAGTAAATTTTTCCATGTTGTTGCTTATTTTTTACCTACATTCTCAACTGCTTCACCAGCCTTTTTAACGTCTTTGCCTATACCTTGAACGGTATTACATGCAGTCAGCACCAGTGCGCACATCGCCAATACAAATATCTTTTTCATGTCATCTCTCCTAGCAAATTAAGATAATCCACGTACATCTATAAAATGTCCTGCCACACCTGCGGCAGCTGCCATTGCGGGTGATACCAGGTGAGTGCGGCCACCCTGACCCTGACGGCCTTCAAAATTACGGTTGGAAGTGGAAGCGCAGCGCTCACCCGGCTCCAGCCTGTCGGCATTCATGGCCAGGCACATGGAGCAACCTGGCTCGCGCCATTCAAAGCCAGCCGCTTTAAATATCTGATCCAGGCCTTCACGCTCAGCCTGCTCCTTGACCAGACCAGAACCCGGCACCACCATCGCCAGTTTGACATTTGATGCGCGATATTTGCCACGCACCACGGCAGCTGCTGCACGCAAATCCTCTATGCGTGAATTGGTGCAGGAACCGATAAACACTTTATCAATACGGATATCAGAAATGGCCGTATTCGGCTCCAGCGCCATGTAAACCAGGGCTTTTTCTATCGCATCACGCTTGACCGCATCTTTTTCCTGCTCAGGATCAGGTACACGGCTATCTATTGCCACCACCATTTCAGGTGAAGTACCCCAGGTGACCTGCGGTTTGATTTCAGCAGCATTCAAGGTCACGACCATGTCGAATTTGGCACCGGCATCCGTGTGCAAGGTTCTCCAGTATTCGACTGCTCTGTCCCAGTGCGGGCCGACGGGCGACAAAGGACGGCCTTTGACATAGTCAATAGTAACCTGATCCACCGCCACCATACCGGCACGCGCACCAGCTTCAATCGCCATATTACAAACCGTCATGCGGCCTTCCATCGACAGGCTGCGGATGGTTGAACCGGCAAACTCAATCGCATAACCAGTGCCACCTGCAGTGCCGATTTTGCCAATCACTGCCAGTACGATATCTTTTGCCGTCACGCCGACAGGCATGGCGCCATCAACCTGCACCAGCATGGATTTGGATTTTTTGGCGATCAGGGTTTGTGTCGCCAGCACATGCTCGACTTCAGATGTGCCTATGCCGTGCGCCAGGCAGGCAAACGCACCATGAGTCGATGTGTGCGAATCACCACAGACGACAGTCATGCCCGGCAAAGTTGCACCCTGCTCAGGCCCGATAACGTGAACAATGCCCTGGCGTTTGTCTGCCATGCCAAAATAGGTTAAACCATATTCTTTGGCGTTGGCGTCCAGCGTTTCTACCTGCAGACGTGAAATCGGGTCATCAATACCATTGATGCGGTTTGTGGTTGGCACATTATGATCTGCCACTACCAGATTGGCGGATAGGCGCCAAGGTTGGCGTCCGGCCAGCTTCAAGCCATCAAAGGCTTGCGGGCTCGTGACTTCATGCAACAAATGGCGGTCTATGTAGAGAATTGCAGTGCCATCGTCTTCTGAATGGACTACGTGGGATTCCCATAATTTATCGTAAAGCGTTTTAAGCATAATCTGAAGCCTGGAAATAAGTCATTGGTTCTTGCTACATCCTGTACTGCATCTTTTTTTCGCATTTGATTATGCCACAATTGTGCAACGCAAAACCAACCCTCACGCCAAATTGGTGCATGAAAGTTTCAGTATAAATGCAGGAGTTTGATGAAAATCGCCAAATTTTCATCTGGATTCTGATGATATTTTGGAAAATTACCAGTGAATATTTTGGAGTAGAGCAACAAAAACAGCGTGCAGAATTGCACAGATTATGATGGAGCAAGGCGTTCATAAATCAATAACCAGAAGCGCACCAAAGCTGCGCTCCCAGTGTAGCATGATCCCGCCTAAATCCAGAGAAAGGGGAATGGAGACCAGGTATCAGGCACCCAGCTTGACATCACCACATTGCGCCCTGTGTCGCAAGGCATGATCCATCAGGACCAGCGCCAGCATGGCTTCAGCGATTGGTGTGGCGCGGATGCCAACACAGGGATCATGACGGCCAAAGGTTTCCACCATGACAGGATTACCGTCTTTATCGACTGATCTTCTCGGTGTACGTATAGAAGATGTAGGCTTGATCGCAATTGAAACCGTAATATCCTGACCAGTAGAAATACCTCCCAATATGCCACCGGCATTATTGCCAACAAAACCCTCAGGTGTGAGTTCATCACCATGCTCAGAGCCGCGTTGTGCAACTGAACGGAAGCCAGCACCGATCTCCACACCCTTGACCGCATTGATACCCATCATGGCATAGGCGATTTCTGCATCAAGTTTGTCATAGATAGGCTCACCCAGACCAACTGGTACATTAGAGGCCACGACATCGATTTTGGCACCGATGGAATCACCGTCTTTGCGCAAGGCGTCCATGTAATCTTCAAGTTGCTGTATCAATGCAACATCAGTCGTTGGTGCAAAGAACGGGTTGCTTGTCGCATGTTCCCAGGCTTGAAATGGAATGACAATTTCACCCAGTTGACTCATACCACCATGAAACACTGTCCCATATTGCTGATTCAACCACTTTTTTGCGATTGCTGCGGCACCAACAACGGGCGCAGTCAAACGTGCAGAAGAGCGCCCACCACCACGCGGGTCGCGAATGCCGTATTTATTCCAGTAAGTGAAATCGGCATGACCTGGACGAAAAGTTTCGGTGATGTTGCCATAATCCTTACTGCGCTGGTCCTGGTTGCGGATCAGCAGACCTATCGGCGTACCTGTCGTCTTGCCCTGATATACACCGGACAGAATTTCCACCGTATCAGGCTCCTGGCGCTGGGTCACATGGCGGGACGTGCCGGGGCGGCGGCGGTCAAGTTCTGGCTGTATGTCTGCTTCAGACAATTCCATGCCCGGCGGGCAGCCATCAATCACGCATCCGATAGCTGGACCGTGGGATTCGCCGAAGGTTGTAACAGTAAACAAGGTGCCAAAAGTATTACCGGACATATTATTTCGAAAATGAGAGGTTAGACAGAATAAATTCCATTTTACCAGTGAAGCGCCCAGTACAGAATTTAGCCTCTGTATGATGCAGCAAAAGATTTCACTATTTTTCGCACATTCCAGTCAAATTCAGGGCATTTTTATCCCCGCTCGGGTGAATCTTGTTTTATTCTTACCAATGATAAATATTTGAAGCTTGGCTCGCGATACTTTTAATGTCATAGTTCCGCAAGGAACCAATTTTGCAGTGCCCTTACCATACGATATGCCAAGCATGGAGCCGCATTACAGATGAATTCAACGATCCACTCTTCTGAAGATGATCTGGTTTTCCTGGATGAACCAGACTGCGATGAAACTGCGGCGGCTTCGCGGCCCGCGCAGACTTGGCGGATCATGATTATTGATGATGATCCGGATGTCCACTCCGCCACAACCTTTGCGTTGGGCAGCCTGGAGATCCAGCACCGCGCCCTGAGTTTCCTGCACGCGTATTCCGCCGCAGAAGCCCGCGACATCCTGAAAAATGAAACCGATATTGCCATTATCCTGCTGGATGTGGTCATGGAGCAGGAGGACGCCGGCCTGCAACTGGTCAGCCATATCCGCAAGACCCTGGGCCTCACTGATGTCAGGATCATCCTGCGTACTGGCCAGCCAGGTTATGCGCCTGAAATTGATGCGATACGCGATTACGACATCAATGATTACAAAACCAAATCAGAACTGACGCGCACCAAGTTATATACCGCCGTCACCTCAGCCATACGCTCTTACGAACAGATTTGCGCCATCAGTGCCAGCAGGCGCGGCCTGGAAATGATTATTCATGCCAGCACCGAATTGATGGCACTCCAGGGTCTGCAAAATTTTGCAGCCGGGGTGCTGGTGCAGATTGCCGGCTTGTTAGGACTCAATACAGAGGGATTCGTGTGCGCCCGGCAGGTACCGGTAGAGTTACAAGAGGAAAGTGATGACCTGTACATTATCGCAGCCACTAATATGTACCTTGGCAGCCTGAATAAACCATTGGAACAATTGGGCAGCCATGCCGCTGGTGATATCGTTACACGCTCGCTGGAAGCCCGCCAGAGCGTGTTTGAAGCCGAATCGACCGCTCTTTATTTCAATAATGTCGCACAGAAGGACTTCACGCTTTATCTTAATACGGGCCTGCATCTGAATGAGATGGACAAGCGCCTGCTGGGTGTGTTCTGTGGCAATGTATCGGTAGGTCTGGACAATGTCATGCTGACTTCACGTTTGCATAACTACGCCTTCTATGACCCTCTGACAGGCTTGGCAAACCGCCTCAAGCTGCTGCAGACCTTGAATGAGACGCTGATGACCTCACTCAAAAACCACAGCTCACTGTCGCTCATAGACATAGACCATTTTGCCGAGACCAATGATGCACTTGGTCATCAGTTTGGTGACCAGCTTCTGTATTCCGTTGCGCAAAGACTGGTTGCCAATTTTGGTGAGCATTGCCAGTTGGCAAGGGTTGGCAGCGATACTTTTGCCTTGCTGGGCGACGAAAGCCTGGTATGCCCGGATAAGATCCTGGCTTTGTTCAACTCTCCCTTCGACGTTGATCAGCAAGACGTTCAGCTTTCAGCGACCATAGGTTTGATCAAGCTTGATGATTATGAAAGCGATGGCTCAGAAGCCCTGAAAGACACCAATATTGCCCTGAAGCGCGCCAAGATGAATCGTAGGGGTGGTTATGAATACTTCACCCGCAATATGGGGGTGGAGATAAGAGAGCGTGTCTTGCTCATGCACGCCCTGCGTGCAGCATTTGAGCAAAAGAAATTATTTCTGGTTTTCCAACCTCAAATTGACATGCGCGATGGCCGCGTACTTGGGGCAGAAGCCTTGTTGCGCTGGAAAACCGATGAAGGCAAATTCATCCCGCCGGATCAGTTTATTCCCATCGCCGAATATTCCGGCCTGATTGTCGATATAGGTGAATGGGTCTTGCGTACAGCCTGTCTTGAACTGGTGCACTTGCGCAGCCTGGGTTATACCAATTTCCAGATGGCCATCAATGTTTCACAAGTTCAGTTTTCACATCCCTTGTTCATGCAATCACTGAACAAGGCCTTGGCAGATACCCAGGTGCCACCGCAATATGTAGAACTGGAAATCACCGAGTCCATGGCAATGAAAGACCCGGAATTGCTGATCAAGACCCTGCACCAGATCAAGCAACTGGGCATGAGCATCTCGATTGATGACTTTGGTACCGGCTTCTCTTCACTGAGTCATCTGCAAAAACTCGATGTAGATAAATTGAAAATTGACCGCGCCTTTGTCAATGAAATCCAGAAAAATCCAAATGAAGGCAGCATTGCCAAAATGATTGTTCAACTTGGCAAAAACCTCGGGCTGTCCATTATTGCCGAAGGTGTGGAAAGTGAAATGCAGGCAAACACCCTGCTTTCTTACGATTGCCATATCGCTCAGGGTTATCTGTATTCCAAACCCCTGACCCGCGATGATTTGCATGCCTGGCTGGCAAGCAGATAATCACACTGCACGCAACAGGCCGGATTTTCTGGCCTGACGCTTGCAGCCAGACACCCACTCTTGCTACTCCCTGCGCCAGTAACCATGCATACTAAATGTGGCATTTTCCATTCTGTCCTGCATTTTTTGCAGACTGTCGCAAGTCACTATCAAAGCCAGCACGATTTCCCTACAGTATCAACATGGACTGAAAAGTCGCCAGCAGCCTGTGCATGACATCAGGCTGAAATGTCAGGGACAACCGTTAAAAGAGAAGCATCATGAATAATACCAACGCAGACACGATCAAGCAGCTCATCGCCGACCTGATGACCTGGCTTAGCAAAAGCTTTGATACAACGGCAGCCTGGGTGACCAAATTATCCTGGTGGAAGTTTTTCTTGTTTGCCATTATCACCATCACTGCAGGCAGCATGCTGCAGGACATGCTGTTCACGTCCGAAGAAAATGTCGTCATCAAAAAAAGCAACCCATCTGGCAAATCCAGCAAGGCAAAAAAAACCAGCAAAATCAGCGATGGTGATACCAGCATAGAAATAGACAATACTGGCCTGCGCATCCGCAAGAACAATACCGATGGCAAGGGTAAGTTCATAGAAATTGATGAGAATGGCATTCATATCAATAAAGATAACGGCATTGCGCCACCTGCTCCACCGGCACCCCCATCTGCCCCTGCAGCACCGAATGCGCCGTCCGGTCCCGATGCGACAACAGCACCAACACCCCCAACCCCGCCATCCATCTCTGACAGCGATGACATCCACATCAAATTACCCGCTGAAATAGCCAAACAGATCAGCGAAGAGATCAATGATGCAGTTGCCGATGCAGCCGATGAAGAAGTGCGCAGTTTTAAGCGCACGTCCTCCAAATGGTTTATCAATTTCGTGGTCTTGCTGGTATTTGGTCTGTTTGGCATGAAAGCCTTGATGAGTGGCAAAGTACGCGCCGAAGAAAAAGCCAAGGAAGCTGGCATGACGGCAGAGCGCGAATCCCTGCTACGCCAGGTCAGTGAAGCACAGATGCAAATGATGCAGGCACAGGTAGAGCCCCATTTCCTGTTCAATACCCTGGCCTCGGTTGAACATCTGATAGAAACCGATCCTCCACGTGCCGCCGCCATGCAGCGCAGCCTGATTGCTTATCTGCGTGCTGTCTTGCCACAAATGCGTGAAAATGCCAGCGTGACGAATTTAGGTCGGGAAGCGGATATGGTCAAATCTTATCTGGAATTGCTGAAAATGCGCATGGAAGAAAGATTGAATGTCGATTTCATCATGCCTGAAGGTTTGCGCAGTGCCTCTTTCCCGCCAATGATGTTGCAGTCGCTGGTCGAAAACGCTATCAAGCATGGCCTGGAATGTAAGGCAGAAGGCGGCACCATACGCTTCCATGCCGAGGTGGCGCATAACAAGTTGCGTGTCTCTGTGACGGACGATGGACTGGGATTTGGCGCCATGCCCAGCAACGGTACCGGACTGGGATTACAAAATATACGTGAACGCCTGAAATTGATTTACAAAGAAAAGGGTCAAATGATCATTACCCCTAATCAACCTAGTGGAGTTTGCGTTACTATAGAAATCCCTTACGAATTAGCCAACTAGATTTCAATTACGCTGACCATGCCTACTGCCATAATTGCTGATGATGAAAGACTGATGCGCGACCAGTTAAAGTCGCGCCTGGAACAGGTCTGGCCCGAACTGGAAATTCTGGACGAAGCCAAGAATGGTGAAGAAGCCGTCACCCTGGTAGAAACACATAAGCCAGACCTGGCTTTTCTCGACATACGCATGCCCGTCAAGACCGGGCTTGAAGCCGCCAAGGACATAGGCAACAAGGCGCATATTGTATTCATTACTGCTTATGACCAATATGCGATACAGGCTTTTGATCATGGCGCAGTTGATTATGTTTTGAAGCCCGCAGATATAGAGAGGCTGACGCGCACCGTAGAAAGACTCAAGGCCAGGTTAACTGCCCAAAGCCAGCCCAACGACATGAGCAGCATGCTGTCGCAATTGGCCAAGCAAATGGGCATCAGCCCCAAGCCAAATTACCTGCAATGGATACAGGCCTCGATAGGCCAGGAATTGCGCCTGATACCGGTAGAAGAAATTCTGTTCTTTCAGTCTGATGAAAAATATACGCGGGTACAGACAGCCACTTATGAAGCGTTGATACGCAAGCCTGTACGCGACTTGGCAGATGAACTCGACCCCGCCTTGTTCTGGCAAATCCACAGATCGACACTGGTGAACGCCAAAGCTATTTCAGGTGTAGTGCGCGACCTGCGTGGCCGCCATCTCGTGCAAATCAAAGGGCTGACAGAAAAGCTGGAAGTCAGCCGCAGTTTCGTGCATTTGTTCAAACAGATGTGAGCGCAAGCGTCCAAGAAAAAGCGCCTCAGTTCGTGTGAACTGAGGCGCTTTTTTATGCATCAATATTTTTCACTACAGGATATGTTTACCTATCCACCAGGCTATGGCTGCCACAAAAGCAGAAGCCGGGATTGTCAAAATCCATGCCCAGACGATATTGCCAGCAACACCCCAGCGCACTGCAGACATTTTTTGCGCTGAACCGACACCTACGATCGCACCAGTAATAGTGTGCGTTGTTGATACAGGAATACCCAGTACAGTTGCCATGATCAGGGTGATGGCACCACCGGTTTCCGCACAAAAACCACCGACAGGTTTGAGCTTGGTGATTTTCTGACCCATGGTCTTCACGATACGCCAGCCACCAAACAAAGTACCCAGGCCGATAGCTGCATAGCAGGAATACACTACCCAGCCTGGTGGACCTTTATCAGCTTCGCTGGAGTAACCCGCTGCAATCAAAAGCATCCAGATAATACCCATGGTCTTTTGCGCATCATTACCACCGTGACCAAGGCTGAAAACAGAAGCAGACACCAGTTGCAGACGGCGGAACCATTTATCCACTTTTCTTGGTGTCGATTTAACGAACAACCAGGAAACAATCAGCATCATCACCGACCCAAGCACAAAGCCCAGCAATGGTGACAAGACGATAAACAAAATGATCTTGTACAGACCTGCTGCAATCAGGGCTCCAGTACCTTCTTTGGCTACTGCAGCACCAATCAAGCCGCCGATAAGAGCATGGGAAGACGATGAAGGGATACCAAAATACCAGGTCACCAGATTCCAGAATATCGCCCCAACCAAAGCACCAAAGATCACATAGTGATCGACAATGACAGGATCAATCGTGCCCTTGCCTATGGTTTTGGCTACTGACAGATTAAAAACGAAAAAAGCAAAGACATTGAATAAGGCAGCCATGGCTACCGCCTGACTAGGCTTCAATACTCCCGTCGAAACAACGGTTGCGATTGCATTGGCGGCATCATGGAAGCCGTTCATGAAATCGAATAACAATGCCAGCACCACCAATAAGATGATGACGTGCAGGCTCATATGAAAGGATTGCATAAAAGTGAATTCCCTTGTTCGCTCTCTGCATTGACAGAGAACTGTTAAGCGTCAATTAAGCGTCAAAATAAAAAAGTCAGACGCTTAAGCGTTCTCAACAATAATGCCTTCTATGATATTGGCAACATCTTCACAACGATCCGTCACTGTTTCCAGTATTTCGTAGATCGCTTTAAGTTTGATCAGATTGCGGACATCAGGTTCATCGCGGAACAGTTTGGACATGGCAGCACGCATGACGTGATCCGCATCCGATTCCAGGCGGTCGATTTCTTCGCACAAGGCCAGGATTTCGCGGGAATTATCCATGTTATGCAACAAGGCCACGGCGGCCTTTACTTTTTCAGCGCAACCCAGGCAAAGTTCAGCCAGACGCTTTGCTTCTGGTGTGATTTCGCGGATATCGTACAAAGAGATAGTCTGACCAGCATCTTCCAGCAGGTCCAGAATATCATCCATACGTGTGATCAGTTTATGGATGTCATCACGGTCAAGTGGTGTGATGAAAGTTTTGTGCAACAATTCTATCGTATTGTAAGTGACAGTATCGGCCTGTTTTTCTATGCTCTCTATCGCGTGAACACGGATCTCCAGGTCATCAAAGTTCGTCATCAGGGCAACCATTTCCTTGGAGCCTTTGACACATAACTCAGCATGTTGATTGAAGAGTTCAAAAAATTTGCCCTCGGTGGGCATCAAGCGTCCAAACATTTTATTCTCACTGAAAATATAAGATTTCTAGAATTGTCCAGGAAAGTACATGCATACAAACATGCCTGACAACACTGTTCTACTTTTAAGTCTTTACAACACCACTTCGTCTCTACCAAGCAATCAATATCAGCTCATACTTTTTTCAATATTATTCGTTATCACCAAACACGGACAAATGACCGACATAGTTATCGAATTTGGTATATTCACCCAGGAAAGTCAGGCGCACACTACCAATAGGGCCGTTACGCTGCTTACCAATAATGATTTCTGCCGTACCCTTATCAGGAGAATCCGGGTTATATACCTGGTCACGATAAATAAACATGATGACGTCAGCATCCTGCTCAATCGCTCCAGATTCGCGCAAGTCAGACATGACGGGGCGTTTATTTGGTCTTTGCTCCAGAGAGCGGTTCAACTGGGATAAGGCAATCACTGGACAATGCAGTTCTTTTGCCAGGCCCTTCAAGTTACGGGAAATTTCAGAAATCTCAGTCGCACGGTTTTCGCCAGCACTATTGGCTGACATCAATTGCAGGTAATCGACAATTACCAGGCCCAGTTTGCCACACTGGCGCGCCAGGCGGCGTGAGCGTGCACGCAACTCAATTGAACTCAGCGCTGGTGTTTCATCAATGTACAACTGCGCATCATTCATTTTTTGTATCGCATGCGTCAGGCGGGGCCAGTCTTCATCAGTCAGCTTGCCGACCCGCAGGCGGCTTTGATCCAGACGACCTACCGAGCCCAGCATACGCATCGCCAACTGAGCACCGCCCATCTCCATGGAGAACACGGCAACTGGCAAACCACTGTCTATCGCCACGTTCTCACCTATGTTCAGCGAGAACGCGGTTTTACCCATGGAGGGACGTCCCGCCACAATAATCAGATCACCTGGCTGCAAACCTGAAGTCATTTTATCCAGATCAACAAAACCGGTAGGCACACCGGTAATATCGTTCTGGTTGTCGCGGTTATACAATTCATCAATGCGCTCGACGACTTGTGTCAACAAGGGCTGGATGGCCTGGAACCCTTGCGCCCCACGCGCGCCCTCTTCGGCAATCGCAAAAATCTTGGATTCAGCCGCGTCCAGCATTTGCTTGACCTCTTTCCCTTGCGGGTTGAAGGCATCTCCTGAAATCTCATCTGCCACTGTAATCAGCTTGCGCAAGACACCGCGGTCGCGCACGATCTCAGCGTAGCGGCGTATATTCGCAGCCGAAGGTGTATTCTGCGCAAGCGCGTTGAGGTAGGTCAGGCCACCGGCATCTTCTGCCTTGCCCACACCATTCAGTGCTTCATACACAGTGATGACGTCAGCAGGACGGGAGGAATTGATCAATTTGACCATGCACTGGAAAATGATCCTGTGGTCATAACGATAAAAATCTTCTTCGTTGATGAAGTCAGCAATACGATCCCAGGCGGCATTGTCAAGCAGCAGACCTCCGAGAACAGATTGCTCCGCTTCTATGGAATGGGGGGGGACACGCAAGGCATCAAGTTGAGGATCAGAACCAGCTTTCATGGCGCGCATTATAACCGTTAAATCAGACTATCAGAACGTCCCAGCATGGAGAAATGAACCAGTTTGTGACAAGTTTGTGACAAATAGCCAAATCACCAAAATTTCAGCCATCGGCATAAAAAAAGCCGGGAAAACCCGGCTTTTTTTGAATTTGCCAAGAAAGCAAATTAAGCGTGTTCGCCTACTACTGCAACATTAACATCTACAACAACGTCAGTATGCAAAGCAACAGAAACACTGTGCTCGCCAGCGATCTTCAACGGACCTTGTGGCAAACGTACTTGTGCTTTCTCTACTGCGAAACCTTGTTTAGTCAGGGCTTCAGCGATATCAGCATTAGTGACGGAACCAAACAAACGGCCATCTACACCAGATTTTTGAGTGATTTGTACGGTCAGACCGGACAGTTTTTCACCTTGAGCTTGAGCTGCTGCCAATTTGGCTGCCGCTGCTTTTTCCAGTTCAGCGCGTTTTGCTTCGAATTCAGCAACTGCAGCTGTCGTAGCACGACGAGCCATACGTTGTGGAATCAAAAAGTTACGTGCATAGCCGTCTTTAACACGAACTACATCACCCAGATTGCCGAGATTAACGACTTTATCCAACAGAATAACTTGCATATTTTTCTCCTTTACCTTGTCGTCAATTACGCTGTGTGCAAATCAGTGTATGGCAGCAACGCGAGGTAACGTGCACGTTTGATTGCAGTATCTACTTGACGTTGATACAGCGCTTTTGTACCGGTCAAACGCGCTGGCATGATTTTGCCGTTTTCTTGCACGAAATCTTTCAGTGTGTCGATGTCTTTGTAGTCAACTTTTTCTACATGTGCTGCTGTGAAGCGGCAGAATTTTTTGCGTTTGAACAAAGGGTTTTGTTGTTGACGCTTTTGCTTCAATTTGCTTTTGTCGAATTTTTTACCGAATGCCATTTTTGGCTCCTAATCTAGTAAATGTGTCTCGAATTCAGTGACGTGAAAAACGAGACTTTTGCTATTGCGATTTTTGCGCGCTAAAAAACCGGTGAATTCCATGGGATACTCCAGGGCAATTTCTGCAAAACGCTGTGATATTTCACCAGCAGCCATCGCAGAAATCTCAAACTCGACCTGCCGAACTGTGTTCGCCTCACGAGTTTCTGAGCTATGCATCAAGGTAGCAGAAGCTATCGGGATACCGGCCGGGGTGTAGCGCAATGCGCTTTTTTCCACAATCCGGGCTACGAGCTTCAGCTGATTCACTATTTTTTTACGCGACCTTTGTCAATTATTAAGCAGCAGGCGCTTCAACACGTTGCGCTTTTGCAGCATCTTCTTTCTGAACAGCTTTCATCATAGGAGAAGGTGTTGTTTCTGCTTTTTTCAATTTGACTGTCAGGTGACGCAAGACAGCATCGTTGAATTTGAATGCTGTTTCCAACTCGAGCAGAGTTTCAGCATCGCATTCGATGTTCAAGCAAACATAGTGTGCTTTTGCCAGTTTTTGAATCATGTAAGCCAATTGACGACGGCCCCAGTCTTCAACGCGGTGGATTTGACCACCACGGGCTACAACACTTGCCTTGTAGCGCTCGATCATTGCAGGAACTTGCTCGCTCTGATCTGGATGTACGATAAATACGATTTCATAATGACGCATATATTCTCCTTGTGGACAATAAAAATAGCCCGCCTCGGCGTCAAGACGAGTGCGGGAAGAGGAAAGCCGACAATAATAACCTAGTTTTTCATATTGATCAATTAGATCAGTGACTTAGGCAATTTATCTGCCAATTCCTCAAGGTAAATGAGGTATTTTTTTCACATTTCTCAGTAATTGCGCTCATTTTGACTTGCATATTCAGCTTTACTGTATAAAAATACAGACTGCTTGTATATACAGCACCTTAACACTAGAAAACGCCATGCTCAAACTTACTTCCCGCCAGGAACAAATCCTGAACCTGATCAAAGATGCCATTCAAAACACGGGCTTTCCTCCCACCCGTGCCGAGATTGCGACAGAACTGGGGTTTCGCTCGACCAATGCGGCAGAAGAACATCTGCAGGCCCTCGCACGCAAAGGCGTTATAGAAATTGCTGCTGGCACTTCACGCGGCATACGTTTGTTGGAGTCAGAGTTGTCTAGCCATATCACAGGCAAGCAACTGGCCTTGCCCCACCCTGCTCTGCTGCAACTAGCCCTGCCACTGGTTGGCCGGGTTGCAGCCGGCTCGCCGATACTGGCAAGTGAACATATTGAGTCTACTTACCACGTAGATCCCGCCCTGTTCTCTGCCAAACCAGACTTTTTACTGAAGGTACGTGGCATGTCCATGCGTGACGCTGGCATACTTGATGGCGACTTGCTGGCGGTTAAAAAGGCAGACAGTGCCCGCAATGGGCAGATCGTCGTCGCCCGCCTCGGTGATGATGTGACCGTCAAACGCTATAAAAAAACTGGCAACCTGATAGAACTGATGCCAGAGAACCCGGATTACCCTGTCATCAAGATTGGTGACGCAGGAGAAGATTTCGCGCTGGAAGGCCTGGCTGTCGGCCTCATGCGCAATTGGGTTTGAGGTCAGCCTGGGCGTGATTTTACCCTCTCGTTTACTTCACGCCCGGGCAGAATCTCAAGCTTATTTGCTTCTGCCTGCTGACAAGCCCACCTTACATCCTCCCATTAAGTGACTCACTCTCAGGCGAGATAAGCGACAGGCATAAAAAAACGTCCGGACTTTCCGGACGTTTTTCATTTCAGAGCAACGAGCTGTTACTTCAAAAACTTAGTGCTTAACAACCGTCGTGTCTGCAGGAGTTTCCGTCGGCGCTGTAGCCGGCGTTGCAGCCGCCACAGAAACAGGCTCATCCACCAAAGGAACAGGCTGAGTTTCCAGTGCAATTTCCAGGACCTTGTCTATCCAGCGTACCGGGATGATTTCCAGTTTGTTTTTGACATTGTCCGGGATCTCAGCCAGATCCTTGGCATTTTCCTCAGGTATCAATACTGTTTTGATACCACCACGATGAGCAGCCAGCAATTTCTCTTTTAGGCCACCGATAGGCAATACTTCACCACGCAAGGTGATTTCACCTGTCATGGCAACATCAGCACGAACCGGGATGCCAGTAAACACTGAGACCAGAGCAGTCGTCATGGCAATACCGGCAGATGGACCATCTTTTGGTGTTGCACCTTCTGGTACGTGGATATGGATATCACTCTTCTCGAACACATCCGCCTTGATACCCAGACGCTTGGCGCGGCTGCGTACCACTGTGCGGGCTGCTTCTATCGATTCTTTCATGACATCGCCCAAAGTACCTGTGCGGATGACGCCACCTTTACCTGGCATGTTTACAGCTTCTATGGTCAATAGATCACCACCAACTTCAGTCCAGGCCAAGCCAACTACCTGACCAATCTGGTTATCCTTGACGGCAACACCAAAGTCATAGCGGCGCACACCCAGGTACTTGTCCAGATTTTTTGAATTGACCGTGGCTTTTTTCTCGGTCTTTTTCAGCAAGAGCATTTTCACGACCTTGCGGCAAATCTTGGAGATTTCCCTTTCCAGCGAACGCACGCCAGCTTCACGGGTGTAATAGCGAATGATGTCGCGTATTGCACTCTCAGCCACAGTAATTTCGCCTTCTTTCAAACCATTGTTCTTGATTTGCTTAGGCAATAAATAACGCTGTGCAATGCTGGTTTTTTCATCTTCGGTATAACCTGACAGACGTATCACCTCCATCCTGTCCAGCAAAGCTGGCGGGATATTGTAGGAGTTGGACGTCGCCACAAACATGACGTCGGACAAATCGAAATCGACTTCGATATAGTGGTCCGAGAAAGTGTGATTTTGCTCAGGGTCCAATACCTCCAGCAAAGCCGATGAAGGATCACCGCGGAAATCGGCACCCATCTTATCGACTTCATCCAACAGGAACAGAGGATTACGCACACCAACCTTGGACAGACTTTGCAAAATCTTGCCCGGCATGGAGCCTATGTAAGTACGGCGATGACCGCGAATTTCTGCCTCATCACGCACGCCACCCAAGGCCATGCGCACAAACTTGCGGTTCGTGGCACGGGCGATGGACTGCCCCAGCGAGGTTTTACCCACACCTGGAGGACCTACCAGACACAAGATAGGTGCTTTCAGCTTATCGACGCGCTGTTGTACTGCAAGATATTCCAGGATGCGTTCTTTGACCTTATCCAGGCCAAAGTGTTCGTCTTCCAATACTTTTTCAGCATTCGTCAAATCATTGTTGACCTTGGATTTTTTCTTCCATGGCAAATTGACGATGGTATCGATGTAATTACGCACGACAGTAGCTTCTGCCGACATAGGCGACATCATTTTGAGTTTTTTCAACTCATTCTGTGCTTTGTCGCGGGCCTCTTTAGGCATTTTGGCGGCCAGGATTTTTTTCTCCAGCTCGTCAATATCAGCGCCCTCTTCGCCCTCGCCCAGCTCTTTTTGTATCGCCTTGACTTGCTCGTTCAGATAATACTCGCGTTGGGACTTTTCCATCTGGCGCTTGACGCGACCGCGGATACGTTTTTCGACTTGCAGGATATCAAGCTCACCTTCGAGCTGACCGAGTAAATGCTCAAGACGTTTTGCCACACTGAAAATTTCCAGGATGACTTGTTTTTGTTCCAGCTTCAAAGGCAGGTGCGCGGCGATGGTATCAGCCAGGCGACCAGCATCATCAATGCCAGACAGGGATGCCAGAATTTCTGGTGGGATTTTTTTGTTCAGTTTGACGTACTGGTCAAATTGCTGAACGATAGTACGGCGCATAGCCTCGACTTCTGACTCATCACCTTCATCGACGGCGATAGGTGTCAGGTCAGCAAAGAAATGCGATTCAGAATCATGGATCTTGCTGATGCGCGCACGTTGCGCACCTTCGACCAATACCTTGACGGTACCGTCGGGTAATTTCAGCATTTGCAGGATATTGGCAATACAGCCAATTTCGTAAATGTCATCTGCCGAAGGCTCATCCTTGGCAGCGGCTTTTTGGGCGGCAAGCATGATGCTCTTACCCTGATCCATGGCGGCTTCTAAGGCTTTAATGGATTTGGGGCGGCCCACAAACAGGGGGATTACCATGTGCGGGAATACAACGACATCACGCAGTGGCAACAACGGCAATTGGGTTTGTTCGGTAATCAGAGTAGTCGTCATGGCGCACCTTTCATAAATACTGGTTAACAATGTTGGCGCACTGGGCGGAAACACAAGCCCATTCTGGAAAAAAACAATAAAAAAAGCCACTCAGAGAGCTTCTCCGGGTAGCTTTACGATTGAAGCCAGAATCGTTTTGTTAAACCATTGTACTTCGAATCAAATAAAAAAAAGGCAAAATAAATAAAAATGGGGAGTTAAGTCCCCATTTTTGTTACTTCGAAGCAAACAATGCCATCAGGCGCCGGAAACTTTTGGCTGCTCATGGTAAATCAGCAATGGTTTTGCGCCATTAGTGATCGTACTCTCATCAATAACAACCTTCTCCACATTTTGGTGGCTAGGCAAGTCATACATGATGTCAAGCAAGGCATGCTCAAGGATGGAGCGCAAACCACGGGCACCGGTTTTACGCATGATCGCTTTCTTGGCAATGGCCTGCAAAGCGGCTGGGCGAATTTCCAGCTCAGTGCCTTCCATCTCCAGCAATTTTGCATATTGCTTGATCAGGGCATTTTTTGGCTCAACCAGAATCTGGATCAGGGCAGCCTCGTCCAGTTCGTTCAAAGTGGCGATAACAGGCAAACGACCAACCAGCTCGGGGATAAGACCGAACTTGATCAAATCTTGCGGCTCAGCATCTTGCATGACTTCGCTGGCGCTCTTTTCTGCCTGACTCTTGACGCTGGCAGAAAACCCTATGCCACTGCGCTCGGAACGGTCGGAAATGATCTTCGCCAGACCATCAAACGCGCCGCCGCAGATGAACATGATGTTGGTGGTATCAATCTGGATGAAATCCTGATTAGGATGCTTGCGGCCACCCTGAGGCGGTACAGATGCCATCGTACCTTCAACCAGCTTCAGCAGAGCCTGTTGCACGCCCTCACCGGACACGTCGCGGGTAATGGATGGATTATCAGATTTACGGGAAATCTTGTCGATTTCATCGATATAAACGATACCTTTTTGCGCGCGCTCGACTTCATAATTGCAATTTTGCAGCAATTTTTGAATGATGTTTTCTACGTCTTCACCAACATAGCCAGCTTCAGTCAGGGTAGTCGCATCGGCGATGACGAAAGGCACATTCAGCATGCGTGCCAGTGTTTGCGCCAGCAGGGTTTTACCTGAGCCAGTCGGACCTACCAGCAAGATATTACTCTTTGCCAGTTCAACATCGTCTTTTTTACCCAGGTGTTTGAGGCGCTTGTAATGGTTATATACCGCAACTGCCAGAATACGTTTAGCACCAAGCTGGCCAATGACGTATTGGTCCAGCAAGTCAGTGATTTCTTGCGGCGTAGGCAATTCAGTTTTCGCACTGGCAATATTATCAATTTCGGACACTTCGTCACGAATGATGTCATTGCACAAATCGATGCACTCGTCGCAGATGAATACGGATGGCCCAGCTATTAATTTTTTAACCTCATGCTGACTCTTGCCGCAAAACGAGCAATAGAGCAACTTTTCTCCGCTGGAGGATTTTTTATCGGGCATGATACGTATATGAAATAAACAAAATTAATCTATAAACTGATGATTAAACGCTGGCTGGACAGAGCCTGGACTCAGGCATCAGCAACGCATATTAAACATTAATAATCTCAGCTACTTGGTCTTGCATATTACCTGCAAAAACGTCTTTCGTCATGACATCAATATGCAACAATGGGAAGCAAAGAGATATTATAGAACAGAATAAAAAAACGCCCGGACCGTCATGGAACAGGCGTTCTTCTTTTGATAAGCAATGTGCTTGAGGGATTTAAGCGCGATGCGCCAGCACCTTATCGATCAGACCATATTCCGCAGCAGCATCTGCTGACATGAAATTATCACGGTCTGTATCTTTCGCAATTTGTTCAAGGCTGCGGCCAGTTTTTTCAGCCAGTATGCCATTCAGGCGCTCACGCAAATACAAGATTTCACGCGCCTGAATTTCGATATCAGATGCCTGGCCTTGGGCGCCGCCCAGAGGTTGATGAATCATGACACGGGAATTTGGTAAAGAGAAACGCTTGCCCTTGGCACCTGCTGCCAGCAAAAAGGCACCCATGGATGCCGCCATACCGGTACACAAGGTAGATACGTCAGGCTTGATGAACTCCATGGTGTCAAAGATTGCCATACCAGCAGATACCGAACCACCTGGAGAGTTGATGTAAAGTGAAATATCCTTATCAGGATTTTCACTTTCCAGGAACAGCAACTGTGCAACAACAAGATTGGCAGTCTGATCATTGACCGGACCCACCAGGAAAATCACACGTTCCTTGAGCAAGCGTGAGTAGATGTCGTATGAACGCTCACCCCTGCCGCTTTGCTCAATCACCATAGGCACCATGCCCAGCATGTTTGTGTCCAGTGCCGAATTACGGATGATGCCTGTCATGTGTTTTCCTTTATTTGTTACGCTTGTGCGTTGTTGCCCATCAATTCGTCGAAAGGCAGAACTTTGTCTGTGACTTTCGCTTTACCCAACACATAGTTAACGACGTTTTCCTCTAATACAAGGGCTTCAACTTCAGCCAGACGGTTGCGGTCGCTGAAATAATATTTAACGACTTGCTGCGGGTCTTCATAGCTTTGAGCAAAATCTTCAACTTGCGCTTTGATTTGTTCAGTTGTTGCTTGCAGGTTGTTTGCCTTGACCAGTTCAGCCAGGATCAGACCCAGGCGAACGCGGCGCTCAGCTTGTGCATTGAACAAGTCTGTAGGGAAAGGCACGTCTTTGACGTTCATGCCGCGTTGCGCCATGTCTTGACGTGTCATTTCTGCCAGACGTTCGCTGTCTTGCGCCACCAAAGTTTTAGGTACGTCAAATTCGACAACCTTGACCAATGCGTCCATGACACTTTCTTTAGTCTTGGATTTAACACGGCCGCGTACTTCGCGTTCCAGATTGTCCTTGATATCTGCGCGCATCTTGACCAGGTCGCCATCTTCCACGCCCAGCATTTTGGCAAACTCGGAATCTACTTCAGGCATGTGCGCCCATTCCAGTTTTGTCAAAGTGATCGTGAATTCTGCAGTTTTACCTGCAACGTCCTTGCCATGATAGTCTTCAGGGAAAGCCAATGGGAAAGTCTTGGATTCGCCAACTTTCAAACCGATAGTTGCTGTTTCAAACTCAGGCAACATGCGGCCTTCACCCAATACGAAGGCGAAGCCATCAGCTTTGCCGCCAGCAAATTCGACGCCGTCGATTTTGCCTACGAAATCTACTGTAGCGCGGTCGCCATTTTGCGCGGACTGGTCTGCACCACCGTCACCGTGCGCACCCTGCTCGCCTTTAACGTGGAAATGCACGCGTTGCTTGCGCAGGATATCGATGGTTTTATCGATTTCGGCATCAGTTACGTCAGATTTGACTTGCTCAACTTCAGCAATAGCCAAATCACCAACGGTAATTTCTGGATACACTTCAAAAGTTGCATCGAATGCCAAGCTGCCTTCAGCCACGTCTGATCCAGACTTTGGCTCTATGCTTGGGTAACCAGCAACACGCAATTTGTTTTCATTTGCAGCAGCAGCAAAAGCCTGGCCGACTTTGTCGTTCAGCACTTCTGTTTCTACTTGATAGCCATATTGCGCTGCTACCATTTTCATAGGTACTTTACCAGGACGGAAACCAGGCGCTTTTGCTGTACGTGCGCGCTGCTTCAAACGCTTTTCAACTTCCGATTGCACATCAGCGACCGGAAAGGAAATCGTCAAACGGCGTTCCAATTTATCTAAAGTTTCGACTGCAGTTGCCATGAAAATCGTCCAAATAGTAAAAATTCTGTGGTGCGAGGAGGGGGACTCGAACCCCCACACCATTGCTGGCGTCAGGACCTAAACCTGGTGCGTCTACCAATTTCGCCATCCTCGCGGGATGTATGTTTATGTTCACCGGCGCAATGCCGCCACACGTTCTGCACGGCCGTCACAAAAGCAAAGGGCGACCCGAAATTCAAGCGTCGCCCAAAACTGATGTATGTGGCATTACAACTCCAGCCCGATATTCTACTGGATTTTACCGGCATGTGCCTTATTTTTTTAAATACAAGCCCAATACAGCGGCGGAAAAACCATAAAAAGCTATAAAACACTATACAAGGGCAGTATTGCCCGGTATTTCAAGCAATTCCACCTCTGTCAGCATAGCCAACCTGACAGGGGTGGAACCCAAAAATACCCCAAATACTCTTAGATACTGGTCTTCTTGACCCTGAACCATGCCGCATATAGAGCTGGCAAGAACAGCAAGGTCAGAGCAGTCGCAATAATCAACCCCCCCATGATAGCGACCGCCATTGGCCCCCAGAACACGGAACGGGACAAAGGTATCATCGCCAGCACTGCCGCTGCTGCCGTCAGAATGATAGGGCGGAAGCGGCGTACTGCCGATTCCACAATCGCATCCCATGGTGCAGCGCCCTCACCTATATCGTGTTCGATCTGGTCAATCAAGATCACCGAATTACGGATGATCATACCGAACAGGGCAATCACACCGAGCTGCGCGACGAAACCGAATGGACGTTGCAATATCAACAAAGCCATCGCCGCGCCGGCCACACCCAGAGGGCCGGTGAGGAATACCAGCAAGGATCTGGAGAAACTATGCAACTGCAGCATCAGCAAAGTGAATATGATGAAAATCACAAATGGAACATTGGCTGCAATCGATTCCTGCGCCTTGCCACTATCCGCTGCTGCACCTGCCAACTCTATCTTATAACCTGGCAAGAGGCTGGCCCTGATCTGATCCAGTTTTGGTGATACCTGGCTTGATACTGTCGGGCCTTGTATGCCATCAACCACATCGGACTGTACCGTCACAGCCCACTCACGACCTTCACGCCAGACGACACCTGGCTCCCATACCAGATTGATACGGGCAACCTGAGACAAAGGCACAAATTTGCCGCTGCCGGTTGGTACATTGGCATTACCCAATGCCTCTATCGTAGAACGCTCATCGACTGGCTGACGCACGACAATATCAATCAGTTTATTACCATCACGGAACTGACCAACGTTAGTACCCGTCAGTATGGTATTCGCAGCACGCATGACAGCTTGCGATGTAATACCCAGGGCACGCAATTTATCCTGATCCAGATCAATACGCACTACCTTGACTGACTCGTTCCAGTTGTCATTCACACCCACCGTATTCGGGTTGGCACGCATGACTTCTTTGACGCGGTCTGCAATTTCCCTGACCTTGTTTACTTCCAGACCGGTAACACGGAACTGCACCGGATAAGGAACTGGTGGGCCGTTAGGCAAGAGTTTCACACGACCACGCACCTCAGGAAAATCTTTCTTGAAGGCTTCGATAATTTTCAAGCGCAATGCGGAACGTGCTTTCAAATCCTTAGGCAAAACCACGATCTGCGACACGTTGGTTTGTGGGAAAATCTGATCCAGTGGCAAATAGAAACGTGGGCTACCCGTACCGACATAGCTGGTCACGCTTTCCACCCCTTCCTGCTTTTGCATGAAGGCTTCAAACTTCTTGGCTTGCGCTTCTGTTGCCTGGAAGGATGAGCCCTCAGGCAACCACAACTCCACCATCAATTCAGGGCGACTGGAGTCAGGGAAGAATTGCTGTTCAATGAACTTGAATCCATATACACCCAGCATGAACACGCCAAGCGTAATGACTATCGTCGTCTTGCGCCAGGTCACGCACCAGTTCACCAGCGCACGGAAGCGCGAGTAAAACGGTGTATCAAAAATCTCATGCTCACTGCCACCGCCACCTGCATGCGGCTTGACCTTCAACAGCAAATAACCCAAATAAGGCGTAAAGATAACCGCCGCCAGCCATGAAATCAGCAAAGCCAGGGCATTCACCGAGAACATGGAGAAGGTATACTCACCTGCTGCAGATTTTGCCAGACCGATAGGCAAGAAACCTGCCGCCGTAATCAGCGTACCTGTCAGCATAGGCATGGCCGTAGAAGTATAGGCAAAGGTTGCCGCATCAAAGCGAGAAAAACCTTCTTCCATCTTACGAACCATCATTTCAACTGCGATAATCGCATCATCGACCAGCAAACCCAGTGCAATGATCAAAGCACCCAGCGATATCTTGTGTAAATCGATATCAAAGATGCGCATGAACAGGAAGGTAATTGCCAATACCAGCGGTATCGTCAAACCAACCACCAGGCCAGGCCAGATATCGAGGCGGAAAGGTTTGGTATGCAAACCCAAGGCCAGGAAGCTGACCGCAAGAACAATGACAACCGCTTCTATCAGAGTGCGGATAAATTCACCAACCGAAGACTTCACTGCATCCGGCTGATTGGTGACCTGCTCCAGCGTAATGCCTACTGGCAGTTTCGCCTTGATTTCAGCAACATCAACTTGCAGGTGTTTGCCCAACTCAATGATATTGCCGCCCTTTTCCATGGAAATACCCAGACCGACAACTTCTTTGCCGTTGAAACGCATCTTGTCTTGCGGCGGGTTTTTGTATTCACGTTTGACCGTGGCGAAATCACCGAGGCGGAAAGTCGTGCCATTGGCGCGCAACTGCAGATTTTCCAACTCTTTCACCGTCATCAGCGCGCCAGAAATACGGACTTGCAGATTGTCAGTGGAAGTCGTTAGCACACCGGTAGCCTCAACACCATTTTGCGAATTGATTTGCCCTACGATGGCATCAAATGGCACGCCCAGTTGTGAGAATTTCTTTTGCGAGAATTCGATATTGATTTTCTCATCCTGCACGCCAAACAGTTCAACCTTGGATACAGAAGGGATGCGCAAGAATTGCTGACGCACGAAGTCGGCATATTCTTTAACCTCTTCATACTTGAAACCATCGCCAGACAAGGCATAGATGGAGCCGTAGGTATCGCCGAATTCATCATTGAAGAATGGGCCGAGTACGCCGGGCGGCAAGGTCGAACGGATATCACCTATCTTCTTACGCACCTGATACCAGGATTGCGCCGTATCTTTAGGCGGCGTCGATTCACGCAATTGCAGGATAATTAAAGTTTCACCTGGTTTGGAGTAACTGCGTATCTTGTCTATATATGGCGTTTCTTGCAGCTTTTTTTCCAGCTTGTCAGTCACCTGATCTGCCATTTGCAAGGCAGTGGCACCTGGCCAGATAGCCCGCACCACCATCGCGCGGAAAGTAAACGGCGGATCTTCATCCTGCCCCAGTTTGCCATAGCTGAGTATGCCCCCCAGCAAGAGCACGACCATCAGATAACGCGTCAGCGGTATATGCTCCAGCGCCCATCTGGATAAATTGAAACCACGTGAAGAATCACTCATTTGGCGGCTCCTGCTGCCGCAGTTGCAGGAGCTAGGGATGCAGCATCACTGGCAGCGGCCACAGACTTGGCCGGAGCCGGGGTAGTTTCCACACCGAGTATAGTTACTTTCTGGCCATTTTTGAGCAGGTTGGCCCCCGCCGTCACCACTACCTGACCTGGTTTGACACCACCAGCCAGCAAGGCTTCTTCTCCAGAAGAACCAGCCACCTGAACTGGCACCAGCCTGACCACACCAGACTCGACCACCCAGACTGAAGAAGCATTTTTTTCCTGGAACAAGGCAGTCAAAGGCACTTTGATTGCACTGTTCGGATTTTTCGAATTGAAGCTGACATAGGCCGTCATGCCCAGTTGCACATCCTTGTTATCACCAGCAAGGCTGACCTTGGCAGTATAAGTACGGGTAACTGGGTCAGCCATAGGTGACAATTCGCGCAATTTGCCAGGTATGGATTGACCAGGATTGGCCCACAAACGTATGTTGACATCCGTCAGTTGACGGATGGAATTGACCTTGTCTTCTGGTACACCAACGATAACATCCATGGCCCCCAGTTGGGCTACACGCACGACCGATGTACCCGCTGCAACCACCTGGCCCACCTCGGCATCAATGCCTGTCACCACGCCATCAACATCAGCCACGAGGCTGGTATAAGAAGACTGGTTGGACTGGTTTTTATAAGCTGCCAAAGCCTGTTCGTAAGTAGATTGTGCTGATTTGTAGGCCACTTCTTTGCCATCCAGTACTGCGGCAGCCACAAAATTCTTGGAGCGCAACTCTTGATAACGCTTCAATTCAGCCTTGGCCAGGTCACGATTACTCTCAGCCGCCGATAAGCCAGCCTTGGCCTGGACTTGCGCCAGCGCCAGGTCTTGCGGATCCAATTGCATCAATACCTGACCACGTTTGACCAGGGTGCCGGCATCTACTTTGCGGGCAACTATCTTGCCAGGAACACGAAAACCAAGGCGTGACTCTATGCGGGGACGCACTTCGCCAGGCAGCTCGGCATTGATATCTATATTACTGCTCGCCAGGGTAATCGTTCTGACCGGGCGTATGTCTTCGGTTTTTTCGGCAGGTTTGGAGCAAGCCAGCAATAGTGTTGTAGATGCAAGGATGAAGGCAAATGGGACAGCGCGCCTTCCAGCAAACTGCCTCGCTTGAGGATGGACGGTAGTTTCTGGTGTTAACACAGGAGTTTTCCTTTACTATGCTGGCTTTCCGGGCCGGAACAAAACGGGCAAAAATGACAATGCGATTTTATTAATATTTAATATTGACTACATGCTACTATCAAGTAACTGACTTTGCGGTTAGTAATTATAGTTAAGCATCTTGTTTTTGCCAATGACTTTTCGGTCATTAAGACTTTTCATGGAATTTAGCTCAATAAATGTCGGTTAACCATTACGAAAACTTCCCTGTTGCTTCCCTATTACTTCCTGCCCGCTTAAGGCCAGCGGTCAAGGTCATCTATGCTTTTGCCCGCAGTGCCGACGACATTGCCGATGAGGGAGATGCCAGCCCGGAGCAAAGGCTGGCGCAACTGGCAGAATATGAACGCGAACTCGATAACATAGAGAAAAATAGTAGCAGCGAATCACAACTATTCAAGGCGCTGGCTGAGGTGATACGTGAATATAAGCTGCCTTTGCAAAGCTTTCGCGATTTACTGTCGGCGTTTAAACAGGATGTCGTCACTACCAGATATGCAAACTTTACCGGACTGCTGGATTATTGTGCCCGCTCGGCAAATCCGGTCGGCACACTGATGTTGCACCTGTATGAACAGGCCAGTACTGAGAATTTGCGCGATTCAGATGCCATCTGCAGTGCACTGCAACTGATCAATTTTTGGCAGGATGTCGCCATAGACTGGCAAAAACAAAGAATTTACCTCCCGCTGGATGACTTGAGCCGGTTTGGCATAGGAGAACAGCAAATTGCCAGTGGCATGCAAAATGAGGACTGGCGCAATATGATGCGCTTCCAGGTGGCACGCGCCAGGAATATGATGCAATCAGGCAGCGGCCTGGCAAAGCGCCTGCCTGGCAGGCTGGGATGGGAATTGCGCCTGGTGGTACAGGGCGGCTTGTGCATACTGGAAAAAATTGAAGCGGCGAATTACAACGTATTTCAGCACAGGCCCAAGCTCGGCAAGACCGACTGGATCAGGCTGGCATGGCGGGCAACACGTATGTGAGGTAGATATGTGAGGCATGTGAGGTATGTGAAACTGAACGTGAGGCCGGCTGATACAAATCAATACAGATCAATCGCAATCACCTGGCAAACGTTTGCCCGCTCCCACTGTGTCTGCAAATTGCAGCAACATGTAAATCATTATTGTTTTTAACCAATAGCAATAGGAGATACGTGGGATTGAACTTAAAATCAATCTATCAATCACACCAACAGCAAACCCATGGCGACTCTTTCAAGAGCAAGCGGGTCTGCACAGGATTCTGGAGTTTGAATGCGAACTTGTACAACTTGTATATATCGATGCGTTTTCCTACTATCTTTATTGTCACTCAACGGCTGCACCGTCATTGCGATTGCTGATGCGGCCGTCTCGACTACCGTTAAAGTCGGCAGTGCCGTCGTTGGTACCGCAGTAGATGTCACGCGCGCTGGCGTAAGGGCGGTCACCAGCGATAGCGATGACAGCAGTGGGGATAATCAGGGCAGCGATAGCAGCAATACCGACAAGGAATCCTCCAGCAAGCACCATAAATAATAGATAAGCTCCTGCATTTTGTACGATAGCCAACTCAATATCATGCCCACAGCATTGCAAATTGCCAAGCATAGGGAAATACAGGCAGCTGCCAAGACGGTACTGGCACGTCTGGCTGGCATGATCACATCTGAAGATACCGAACAAAGCATCGCCGACAAGGCCTACTCCATGTTGTGCGAATCGGGTTACTCCAAAACCTGGTACCACCAATGCCCCGCCCTCGTGTTGCTAGGGTCGCGTAGCTGCGTCTCCATCTCTGGCAGCGACTATCAACCCGGCAAAGAAACCGTTGGCAAAGCCAATCTGATTACCGTGGATTTGAGTCCGGTCCACGATGAATATTGGGGGGATTGCGCGCGCTCCTTCCCGGTTGAAAATGGCAGAGTGACACACACACCGCAATTGCTGGAGTTTCGCAACGGGCTTTGCTTCCAGCAGCACCTGCATGCGCAAATGCTGGAAACCGTGACACCCAAAACCACGTTTGGTCAGTTATTTGACTGGGCCAATTTACGAATACGGCAAAATGGCTTCGTGAATCTGGATTACCGCAACAATGTCGGGCATAGCATAGTCACAGACCGCGACCAGCGCCAATACATCCATTCTGATAACAACCAGGAGTTGGGAGAAGTCGCCTTTTTCAGCTTTGAACCCTTCATACGCCTAAAAGGCGGCAAATGGGGCTTCAAGCATGAAGGCATTTTCTATTTCAATGAGCAGGGCAAGCTGGAAGAAATATAAAGCAAAGGGAGCTTACTCCCATGTCTATGCACCTGCCATTGCAGGTAAACACAAAAAAGCTGGACAGATGTTAATCTGCCCAGCTTTTCATTTATATCAACTGCCTGCTATCAAGTCTTGGAGCAATCTACCACTGCATTTCTTGAGGCAGCAGGATTAGACGCATCGACCACACCAGTACCATTTGTAACCTTGCAAGTCTGACCGGTAGCCTGGGTATCAACGGTGATATTGAATGGCTTGCCACTCAACCAGCTCCAGTTGAACTGATAATTACCTGGCGCACTGACGGCAAATTTATCAGCAAAACCATCTACTGTATTCACCATGGTCAACACTGTGCCTGCTGTCAGGCCATTGACGGTAAATTGAACCGGCAC
Organism: Undibacterium sp. TC9W; assembly: GCF_049339865.1. NCBI lineage: Bacteria > Pseudomonadati > Pseudomonadota > Betaproteobacteria > Burkholderiales > Oxalobacteraceae > Undibacterium > Undibacterium sp. TC9W. Next base: position 349,696 of record NZ_JBMPPJ010000005.1, read on the forward strand.
AGCAGGTACACAAGACACCAGGGCCGTCAGTGAAGCTGCAGGATTGGCATTATTGACAGTGCCAGTGCCATTGGCGACTGTACAGTACTGCGATGCAGGCGGGATACCTACAGTCACTGCAAACGGCTGACCGCTGACACCGTAAGATGCAAACTGGAAGCTGCCATTGGCCGTTACTGTAGTAGTTGCCAACGCATTATTGAGCAATACCATGGAGCTATTGTCAGCCATGCCGGAAACCGTACCACCCACCGGCACATTCGGCACACAGGTTACCGCGATGTTCTTGACTGCTGAATCACTGGACATCTTGCCTGTGCCATTGACAACCGTGCAGTTCACAGAATTTGGCTGGGTCAGCACACTGATGGAGTAAGCACCATTGCTGGCAACATTGAATGAGAAAGTACCATCTGCCGTCAGCGTCTGGGTGTAATTGGCCTCATTGCGCAAAACCAGAACATCACCAGTACCCAGACCAGTGACATTACCGCCAACTGTCGTATATACAAAGCCACCACATCCAGCGAGGACTATGCCTGCGCCAACGATCAATGCTGCAAATTTCGATTTATTCAAGATATTCGTCCGAATGAGTAATTATTTTCAATGCCGCGCCGATTTTCCATGGCGCTCAAACGCTCTGGTATTGCTTTAAAACGCGCCGCCTATTATACGTTTAGTCCCGGATAAGAAGGCAGTTCTTCGTTTTCATTACAATATGTTACGATAAAACAGACTAATCCCGGCATCAAAATACACTTCTTATACAAAACCCATGGCTTTGCCTATCCAGCAAAAAACCGGCCTCGCCCCATCTACCGCCTCACTTTATTAATAATAATTTCATATTTCTACTGTAAACTGAGCAAAAATCATCCTTCTCGGCCACACAATAAAGCGCAAGAGATTTGTGAGCTTTGCCACAGTTTGTTAACATAGCTACTTTTTTGGCTTTATTTTTGGCCTTAATTTTGGCTTTAGCCGCCACTTCTTACTCATTCAGCATGTCTCCAGACGAATATTGCCAGCAAAAAGCTGCACAAAGTGGCTCCAGTTTTTACTATAGTTTCCTGTTTTTGCCCCAGGCAAGAAGGCGGGCAATTACCGCCCTGTATGCATTTTGCCGCGAAGTCGATGATGTTGTGGATGAAAGCACTGACGATATGGTGGCACGCAGCAAACTGGGCTGGTGGCGCAAGGAAGTGCAGGCCATGCTGGCAAATCAACCCACGCATCCTGTCACCAAGGCTTTGCTGCCTCACATGGCAGAATACCAGCTTGAAGGCGCGCACCTGCTGGCGATCATCGATGGCATGGAAATGGATTTGAACCAGACCCGCTACCTCGACTTCAATGCGCTGCAAAAATATTGCTGGCATGTCGCCGGCGTTGTCGGCATTTTGTCGGCCAGTATTTTTGGCATCACCAATCCGCAAACCCGTGAGTTTGCTGAAAAACTGGGACTGGCTTTTCAGATGACTAATATCATCCGCGACGTTGGTGAAGATGCACGCAAAGGCAGAATCTACCTGCCGGTCAATGAATTACAACAATTCAATGTCACAGCAGCCGATATTCTGAATGCCCGTCATAGCGCACAGTTTGAAACCCTGATGCAGTTCCAGTATGAGCGCGCACAAAAGCTGTACGAGGAAGCCTTTGCCCTGCTGCCGCCGGAAGACCGCAAGGCGCAAAGGACAGGCCTGATCATGGCAGCGATTTATCGCGCCCTGCTGGTAGAGATACAGCGTGACGGTTTTCATGTACTTAATCAGCGCATCTCGCTGACACCGATACGCAAACTCTGGCTGGCCTGGAAAACCTACGTCCGTGGCTAAAAAAGAAGCGCTGAAAAACAAGTCAGTCGCCGTCATCGGCGCTGGCTGGGCTGGTTGCGCGGCTGCCTGTGAACTGGCACAACTAGGTGCCACTGTCACATTATTCGAATCCAGCCGCAATCTGGGTGGGCGTGCGCGTGGAGTCACAGTGCACGAGCAAGAACTGGATAATGGCCAGCATATTTTGCTGGGCGCCTATACCCAGAGTCTGCGCCTGATGCGACTGCTTGGTGTCGATACTGAAACAGCACTGTTGAATTTGCCGCTGCAAATGGTGTATCCCGAGCTGGAAGAAGGCATGTCATTCATTGCCCCGAGCTTACCCGCCCCGCTACACTTATTATTCGCACTGATTAAATCCAGTGGCCTGAGTTTTGCTGACAAAATGGCACTGGCAAGATTTTCATCCACCGCACGCTGGATGGGCTGGCGTCTGAATGAAGATTGCAGCGTCCTGGAATTACTGGAACGTTTTGATCAGACACCGCGGCTATGTCGTTTGATGTGGATACCACTCTGCATCGCTGCCCTGAATACGCCGCCAGAACGCGCCTCGGCCCAAGTATTCTTAAATGTACTGCGCGACAGCCTCGGAGCAAAACGCGCGGCATCCGACATGCTGATACCCCGGCTGGACCTGAGCGGTATCTTCCCAGAAAAAGCAGCTGACTATGTACGCGCTCACGGCGGGCAAGTCTTAACAGCCCATAGCGCAACATGCCTTGTGCAAAATGAAGATGGCAAATGGCAAATTGAACTGAAGCAGGCAGAAGCACAACTGCAGCTCTATGATGCAGTCATACTTGCCTGCGATTTTGCCAATGCAGACAGACTATTGTCCACATTGCCATTCAAAGATCAGGCAGCCCCCTTGCCTGCAATGACTTACGAGCCCATTACTACCTGTTATCTGCAATACGGGGCAAACGTGAGATTGCCACGTCCCATGCTGGCTCTGCTTGAAGATGCTGGACAAAAAAAATGGGGACAATATGTATTTGACCGTGGTCAGCTACAACCCGATCAGGCGGGTTTGCTGGCAGTGGTCGTGAGTGTTTCGCAAGCTGCCACAGAAATTGACAGACATGAACTGGCGATGGATATTGCCGCACAACTGGCGCAGAGTCTTGGCATGCCAGAACTGGCGCAGCCCATCTGGCATCAATGCATCTCGGAAAAGCGCGCCACTTTCAGTTGCGCACCTGGTCTGAACAGGCCAGACAATCATACTGCTTACAGCGGCCTGTATCTGGCAGGCGACTATACCAAAGGCGACTACCCTGCCACGCTGGAAGGTGCCGTACGCAGTGGCATAGCAGCCAGCCAGGCTATCGCCAAAGACTTGAAAGCGTCAAAAATCTAATCCGGGATTTCACTATCTACATCGCGGATTCTGGATAAGGCCTCTTCTATCCTATCGACCCCTATGATGGTCAGGCCTTCGATTTTTTGTTTGGGCGCATTTGATTTGGGGATCATCGCAATCGAAAAGCCCAGCTTGGCCGCTTCGCGCAAGCGTTCTTGCCCACGTGGCGCTGGGCGTATCTCACCCGCCAGCCCGACCTCCCCAAACACCACCAGGCCGCGCGGCAGGGGCTTATTGCGCATGGAAGAATTAATCGCCAGCAGCACGGCCAGATCGGCGGCAGGCTCGGCAATCTTGACACCGCCCACCGCATTGATAAACACATCCTGATCAAAAGCCGCCACGCCTGCATGCCTGTGCAACACCGCCAGTAACATGGCCAGGCGGTTTTGCTCCAAGCCTACTGACAAACGACGGGCATTAGGGGCATGTGAACTGTCAACCAGTGCCTGTATCTCTACCAGCAAGGGCCGCGTGCCCTCTTGCGTGACCATGACGCAAGAACCAGCCACCTGGGTATCATGCTGGGACAGGAACAAGGCAGAAGGATTGGATACACCCTTCAAGCCTTTTTCCGTCATGGCAAACACACCGAGCTCGTTGACTGCACCAAAACGGTTTTTAATCGCCCGCACCAGACGGAAGCTGGAATGGGTGTCTCCCTCAAAATACAAGACCGTATCGACAATATGCTCGAGCACACGTGGCCCCGCCAGTGCACCTTCTTTAGTAACATGGCCGACTAGTATCATGGTGATGTCCATGGTCTTGGCAACACGCGTCAACTGGGCCGCACATTCGCGCACCTGGGCAACTGAGCCGGGCGCAGAGCTCAGGGCATCGGAATACATGGTCTGTATGGAATCAATGACCACAACCTGGGGCTTGTGTTCAGCCAGAGTATTGAGGATTTTTTCCAGTTGTATCTCAGCCTGCAATTGCAAGTCTTTGGCGTCCAGGGACAAGCGCTTGGCTCGCAGGGCGATTTGCGCCCCGGACTCTTCTCCACTGACATACAAGACCTTTTTTTTCTGAGCCAGGTTAGCCAGCGCCTGCAGCAGCAAGGTAGATTTACCAATGCCGGGGTCGCCACCTATCAATACAACACCACCTGCTACCAGTCCACCACCCAGTACGCGGTCAAATTCATCTATGTCTGTACCAAAACGCGGCACATCGAGTGCTTCAATCTCAGCCAGGTTCAAGACCGGTGCGGATTGCGCCAGCCCCTGGGGTCTGGCGCTGAACCGGTTGCCGACAGATTCCACGATGGTTTCAACCAGGGTATTCCACTGCCCGCAGGCTGGACACTGACCAGCCCACTTATTGACAATACCACCACATTCGGTGCAGGTATAATTGGTTTTTGCTTTTGCCATCTTCAGACCAGAGGAAATTTGCGGGGTTTACTACTTCAGTTCGCATCTGCATGCAGACCAGAAAAACACTGATATTTTAACCAGTATTCAGCAAATAGCTTGCCTTATTTCACTAATTCCCCACAATTTTCATGGTATAAAGCTGCCAGAGACATTTTGTAGCAGGTAGACATAAAGCATGAATAAAGCATGAAGAGCGGTTTTTATACGATCATGGCGGCGCAGTTTTTTTCTTCGCTGGCCGACAATGCCTTACTGATAGCCGCAATGGCATTGCTGACATCCATAGGTTCGCCCCACTGGATGCCACCATTGTTAAAATTATTTTTTGTTTTGTCTTATGTTTTGCTGGCACCTTTTGTCGGTGCCTTTGCTGATTCCCTGCCCAAAGGCAAGGTCATGCTCATTACCAATATGATCAAAGTCGGTGGCTGTGCGCTGATGTTTTTTAATATCCATCCCCTGATCGCCTACGCTGTTGTTGGCTTCGGTGCAGCAGCATACTCACCAGCTAAATATGGCATCCTCACCGAATTGCTACCTCCAGAAAAGTTGGTCGCGGCGAATGGCTGGATAGAAGGCTTGACGGTTTCGTCCATCATTTTTGGCACGGTATTGGGCGGCGCTCTGGTCAATTCCAGAGTATCGTCAGTGCTACTCAATTTTGACTTTCCGCTCATCGACTTTAATATAACAACGCCTTCTGAAGCTGCTTTGTGCGTGGTCACTGCTTGCTATGCAACGGCAGCCTTATTCAATATGCGCATCCCGGATACAGGTGCTCGCTATAAACATCAGCAACGCAATCCTGCCAAGCTAATAACTGAATTTGCCGAATGTGTGACTATCTTGTGGAAAGACAGGCTGGGACAAATTACCCTGGGTGTTACCACTCTGCTATGGGGTACTGCAGCTACTCTGCAATTCATCGTACTGGAATGGGCAAAACAGTCCCTGCATATGAAACTGGACCAGGCCGCCATTCTACAAGGCGTAGTTGCTGTTGGCGTTGCTCTCGGAGCGGTAGCTGCGGCCCGTTTCGTGCCTTTGAAAAAATCGTTGAACGTCATGCCTTTAGGTGTGGCCATGGGCTTGGTGGTCATCACCATGATTTTCGTGCACAACATCTGGGTTGCTTACCCACTACTGATCCTGGTTGGCGCCTTGGCTGGCTTCTTTGTCGTTCCCATGAATGCTTTGTTGCAGCACCGCGGTCACGTCTTAATGAGTGCCGGGCACTCTATTGCCGTGCAAAATTTTAATGAGAATTTGTCAGTTCTGACTATGCTGGCTATCTATACTTTACTGAACTCCATGAACATGGACATCATGGTCATCATCGTATTGTTTGGCCTGTTTGTGTCCAGCACTATCTATGCCGTCATACGCAAACACATGGCCAATCAACGCGAGTATGATTCATTGGCATTGATAGGCGAGCACAAGCACTGATCAAGCGATGGGCGATTACAGCCCCTCGCTGCATATTGCATGTGATTGAGTGTGATGAGAAGTGCGCTAGGGAGTGCGCTTCAGCTTGACCATGTCGGCCTGCATAAACCAGTCATCTGGCACCACCATGCCCCGGCAGTATTCCTGCATCAGCCCCTGGTTTTCTTGCATCAGGGCGAGCATGAGTGGCGTACTGGAAGTAGCAAAGTAAGTTTGCATGTCATTCAGTATACTTCCCTTCTCCTGCACTGCATTCTTGTCCGACTGTGCTGGTGCCAGCCACTCCAGTCTGTCCAGCAACAGGGCATATTCAAAATCCAGCGACCGCACTTCTGCTTGCGTCCATATCGCTCCACGGCAGTGATTCTGTGCCAGCCCGGTGCTAAAGTTATCTGCTGTTTGTTCATCACGGTAAAACAACCAGCCCAGTATCAGAGCTTGCGCACTTTGCACCGCACCTGGCAAGACTTGCTGTGCCAGCGGATGTGCTGACAATTGCAATTGCTGCCCCATGATCTTGTGCAGCTTGGCACCCAGGCTGTCAGCCAGGTTGGGGCCAAGATAATCATATAAATCTGGTGCCGCTGGCGCGTCGGCATGGAACAAATAAAATTTTGTTGCCAGCTCCAGATGCTGCAAACCAGCCTTGGTCTGCAATAGAAAATCAAACTCCCCTATCGTACTGGCCCCTTTGTTATGTACCTGCAAACCGTGGGCAGCTAATAAGCCATGCGCAGTTAAATAGAATTCGTAGAGTCTCTCCGCATACAAACCGAGCCGGCGAGAAGGATGGCGCAGCAACAAGTCCAGCAAAGGAGCAGGATTAACGTCAAGCTCTGCCAGCCATTGCGGCAATATTTGAGCATCAGAAAATGCTGCATTTGCCAGCTTACCTTCCCAGGAAACATGATGGGCATCCAGCAGACCGGGCGCTGTCAGCATCCATGCCAGTGCCCGCACATGAGGATTGTGGAGATGCTGCCAGTGTCGGTGAAATGCAGCTTGTGCGCTCTCCATATAGCTCAATTTGCCGGCAGTGCTTTAATTGCAAGACACAAATCTGCCCAGGCCTTGGCTTTGTCCGCGGGCTTGCGCAAGAGATAGGCCGGGTGATAAGTCGCCACCACTGGTATGCCACTGAATTGATGCACCTTGCCACGCAACTGTCCCACCGGGGTTTCAAGATCCATACCCAGCAAAGACACGGCAGCAGTCTTGCCAAGTGCGACAATGATTTGCGGTTTGATCATGGCGATCTGTCTGTGCAGATAAGGCAGACAGGCAGCGATTTCATCGGCAGTCGGTGGCCTGTCCTTGCCTTGTGCATCTGTCGGGCGGCACTTGACGATATTGGCGATATAGCTTTGCTCACCGCGTGGTACGCCCAGGGACTTAAGCATATTGTCGAGCAATTGTCCGGCAGCACCTACAAATGGCAAACCCTGCAAATTCTCGTTATAGCCCGGTCCTTCACCGACAAACAGCCATTTGGCTTGTTTGTCACCGGTGCCAAATACAGCTTTTTTCCGGCCCTGGCACAGGCCACATTGACGGCAGCTCTCCACCATGGGCTGCAATTCATCCCAGGATAAAGTAGCGACCTCAGGTTCACTATCGAATGACGGGACAGGATGCACTTCTTGCTGCATCCAGTCATCTGCTTCAGGCAGGCTTTCAAAAGCCTGGGCTAAAGACGGGGCTTCCGGCGGGAGTTTGTGCGGCACAATCTCTGTTTCAGTCCACGCCGTATTTACGGCTGGGGCTGGGGCCGGGGCAGCAGCTACTCTTACTGGCTCGGCAGCTTTCGCACCGACAGACTCAGACTCAGGATCAGTCCCTACTTCAGACCCCGCCTCCAAGACAGGTACAAGCGCAACTTGCTCTGCTTCGCGCAATAACCACATCGGGCCCAAACCGAGTTCATGCAAGGCTCTTTGCCTGTTATGACTATCAAACGTTTGCATCAATAAGCCTCCGCATTACGATCGCATCTTCGCGCTGATTATCATGCGCGGGGTAATAGCCCTTGCGCACACCGATAGCGGCAAATCCAGCGCCTTCATACACAGAAATGGCGCGCGCATTGCTGCGCCGTACTTCCAGCAAAATCGAGGCATGGGCCTGCTCTCTGGCATAGGTAAATAGCTTGTCCATCAATAATTTTGCATGGCCTTGCCCCTGATATGAAATATCCACTGCAAAATTCAGCAAATGCAATTCATCCAGTATCGGCATCACGACAAAATAGGCAAACAAATCCAGTTCCGCATTCCTGAAACCAAAAGCTTCATAGCCACTGGAAAAGGAGTCAGTAAAATTGCCACGTGTCCAGGGGTGTGCATACACCCGTTCTTCTATGCTGAGTATGCTATCGACATCAGCAAACCCCAATTTGCCATAATGTGGTGTGATCAATTTCAAATCCATGACCAACTCCATTACACAGGCGCCTTGGCTGCCTGGAGTTTGACTTGCTCACGCTCAGCGGTAGTCAGGGCAATTTTATTGCGCAGGTAAAGAGGCTGCGCCTGGTCTGCAGGCAGGCTAAGACCAGCGGCGAAATCCAGTTGCCCCAGTATGCCGACTTGTTTTGCGTGCGGCATACATAGCACCACTTGATATTTCGCCAGCTCAGGCTCAGGCAAAGTCAGGCCATTGCCCAGTACCAGTTGCGGGTTTTCCAGCGTGATGGCCGCCAATGCAGCATCCAGCCCTGTCAGCGCGGGTGCACTTATTTCCGTCCAGCCAGCCATATCGTCAAAGCGGTACTGTGCCCAGTACACTTCATTCATGCGCGCATCGAGTATGCAGACAAATTCATTTGATGCTGCCTGCTCGCGCGCAGCTTCAGCCATGGCCAGCAGGCTCACCACGGGCACCACTGGCAGGTCTGCGCCATAGGCAAGGCCCTGCACGATGCCGCAAGCTGTGCGTATGCCGGTAAAAGCACCGGGGCCACAGCCAAAGGCAATGGCATCGCAATCTTGCAAGCGCACACCTGCCTCGGCAAGCAAAGCCTGTATGGCAGGCAAAATACCCTGGGAATGTGTCTGGACACCGCTGAGTTCGCGGACAAATATGCCACCATCAGTCAAGATGGCTGCGGTGGCGAGCTCGGTAGAGGTTTCAATTGCTAAAATTCTGGTCATACGCGTATTTTACCGTGTTCCACCTGTTTCAAGACTGGCTGTTTGCCAAAGCTTATGCCCTGGTCATGCCTTAATTACGCCTGAGCTCATCACTTGGTTTAAAATTACGTGATGAATACCATCATGAATACCGAAGATATTTCCTCAATAAAGGCTGACCTGGCAAATAAAGACTGGTTAATCGCCTGCCTGTGCGCCGCCTGGTGTGATACCTGCAATTTTTACAGGGCGTCTTTTGACGAACTGATGAGCAAGCATCCTGACAAATGCTTTGCCTGGATAGACATAGAAGATCAGGCCCATCTGGTGGAAGAAGTGGATATAGAGAACTTCCCTACCATCCTCATACAGCATCGCGACCAGGTGATTTTTCTTGGCACCGTATTACCAGACGCAGCCCAGTTGCAACGCCTGATTCTCTCCATGACAGAAGAAACGCCAGGCCAGCAAATCAGACGCAGCGCCTTGAACCAGGCAGCCCCAGAAGACTGGAACATACGGGAACTGATACTCGCAAGCTAAGCATCTGCCGGTGATCTGCTGCAATCAGGCAGATCAAGTCAGTTTTTTCCATCGCAAAAAAGACAAAAGGGACTAGATTTTCATCTAGTCCCTTGAATCTGGTGCGGCTGGCAGGAATCGAACCCACGACCCCTTGGTTCGTAGCCAAGTACTCTATCCAGCTGAGCTACAGCCGCGAAAAACAAGATTATAGCCGGACTGGTGCAAAATGGAAAGCCCCTAAAGCCAGATTATTTTTCAGCTTTATTAAAAGGCATCTCCTTGAAGCCAAGCCGGATATCGCCACATCTCTGCCATATTTCTATGGTCATATCAAAAATCGCGAATAAAAAAGACAAAAGGGACTAGATTTTCATCTAGCCCCTTGAATCTGGTGCGGCTGGCAGGAATCGAACCCACGACCCCTTGGTTCGTAGCCAAGTACTCTATCCAGCTGAGCTACAGCCGCGAAAGACCAAGATTATAGCACAGGCATTTTGGTTTGATAAGTGCCTGCGCCAAGTTTTTAGATTTCCACCTGAGAACCCACCTCAATGACACGATTGCTTGGTATCTGGTAAAAGTCGGCTGCATCACGGGCAATGCGGGACATGGCGACGAATACACTCTCACGCCACATCGCCATGCCGCTGCCAGGGCTGGAAATAATGGTTTGGCGAGAAATAAAGTAAGAAGTTTCCATAGGTTCAAATGTCAGACCATAGGGTTCGCATAAGGCCAAGGCACCTGGAATATCCGGCTCATTCTTAAAGCCGTAGAACACGTCAATTTGGAAGCAGGCATTCCCCAGATCAGCAACCTTGACTCGCTCCGAAGTGGCTACCCAGGGGATTTCGCGGTTATGCAGGGTCAGGAAAATCACTCGCTCATGCAAAATCTTATTGTGCGACAGATTATGCAACAAGGCATGCGGTACACCATCGGCCTCGCCACGCAAGAATACCGCTGTTCCTGACACTCTAATCGGTGCAGAGACAAACAGGGATTCAAGAAAATCTTCTAATGGAATTGCGTGCTTTTTCAGATTATCAAAGACTAGTTCGCGACCACGCTTCCAGGTCATCATCAGGGTAAACATCACTACACCCAATATCACCGGGAACCAACCGCCTATGCCGTGGAATAATTTAAGTACGTTGGCAGAAAACAATGAGACATCAATGAACAAAAAGAAACCGGTTGCAAGGAAGCACAATACAGGATTGTATTTCCAACCATAGCGTATAACGAAAAAAGTAAGCAGTGACGTCACTAACATAGTTCCCGTCACGGCAATACCATAAGCAGATGCCAGGCTTGATGATGAGCCAAATCCCACCACAGCAGCCACAACAGCAGCAAGCTGCAACCAATTGACTGCAGGAATATAGATTTGTCCTATTTCTTTCGATGACGTATGGACAATCTCCATCCTTGGCATGATCCCAAGGGAAATCGCTTGTTTGGTCATAGAGAAAGTACCCGAGATCGTGGCCTGTGAGGCAATCACTGTCGCTACCGTGGATAAAATCACCAATGGGTAGATGCTCCATGCACCAAGTTGCTGATAAAAAGGATTGCCAACTGCATCTGGATTTGCCATCAATAATGCACCCTGTCCAAGATAATTTAAACCTAAAGAAGGGAAAACGATCATGAACCAGGCGGCACGAATGGGTTTGCTGCCAAAATGCCCCATGTCTGCATAGAGTGCTTCTGCACCCGTAAATGCCAGCACAACAGCGCCCAAAGCCAGAAATGCCAGCCCCTTGTTCAAGGCCATGAAAGCAAAGGCGTGCATAGGATTGAGCGCCCATAAAATGCCGGGCATTTTAGCGATGTTATAGATCCCCATGCAGGCCAGCACTACAAACCATACCACCATGATGGGGCCAAACCATTTGCCTATGCCTGCAGTTCCCTTGTATTGCACAGAATACAAAAGCAAAAGCACAACCAGCGTAATTGGCACCACATAAGGCGTAAAGGCAGGCGTTGCCACCTCCAAGCCCTCGATAGCAGACAACACCGAAATCGCCGGAGTAATGACACCATCCCCATAAAACAGGGCGGCACCAAATAAACCAAGTACGAGTAAAGTAAAATGAGATTTGGCAGATTTGCCAACAGATTCTAGCGCTAAAGCAGTCAGCGCCATGATACCGCCTTCACCACGATTATCAGCCCTAAGTATAAGGGTGACATATTTGACCGCAACAATGATGATCAAACCCCATAGTATCAGGGATACGACGCCAAAGATATTTGCCTCATTGAGTGCTAGACCATGCTCTTTTGAAAATACCTCTTTCATCGTATAAAGAGGACTCGTACCTATATCGCCATAAACGATGCCGACAGCAGCCAGGGTCAAGCCCGCCAGGCTGCTTTTTGTGTGTTGATTAGCCAATTGTGTACCTTGTTATTATTGGTGCATTGCACAATAGGTGAATTCGTTCAGATTTTCAAGTAAGTGCAACAAAAAAAGGATACTTGACAAGGATCAAATTCAAGCGCAGATTTTTTCTAAAACCTGATTTCGTGCATACTTTTTTTGCAATTATTGATATTTAACAAACTCAAAGGAAATTCAAAGGAAATTTAAACAACGAGAGGCAAATCGAGATAAAAACTGGTGCCACTTCCAAGGCTGCTTTTAACGCTGAGTTGTCCGTGCAAAATCGAGGCGGTGATGTTGTAGCAAATATTCAGCCCAAGACCACTACCTCCCTGCCCCAGCTTGGTGGTAAAGAACGGGTCAAAAATACGTTTCTGATTTTCATCGGGTATACCTTCGCCATCATCGCTAAAGACAATCAGGACGCGCTCTCCTTCTAGCATACTGACATTGATTTCCATATGGCCCGCCTGCCTTTTATCGAATGCGTGCAAAATGGAATTTTCCACCAGATTGCTGATCACCTGGCCCAAAGAACCTGGGTAGCTGTCCATATGGATGTTATACGGCACGTTCACTTGTATGCTGTGACCGGTCTGAGTAATGCGAATGTTCAAAGTAGCGATAATGTCGTGCAAGACCTGGCGCAGATCAAAGCTGCGCCTGTGCTCAGAAGTGCGATCTACCGCTACCTGCTTGAAGCTGCTGACCAGGGTCGCAGCACTGCTCAGGCCACGCATCAATATTTCTGACGAGGTTTTGACCTCTTCACAAAAATTATTCAAGTCTGAGCGGCGCAAGGTTTGCCCTGCCAGTTTGCTGCTCAGGAAGCGGCTACCATCCTGCAAAGTGCTGGCAACCAGCAGGCAATTCCCAATCGGCGTATTGAGTTCATGCGCAACGCCAGCTACCAGCGAACCCAGGGCCGCCAGTTTTTCCTGCGCCAGCAAATGCTCCTGGGTTTTTTGCAAGCGCATATAGGCATCGGCATTACCAAGAGCAATCGCACCATACGCGCATAGGGAACGGAAAATCATTTTCTCCCTGTCGCCATACACATGCTGACGCGAAGACTGTATGGTCATCGCACCGAGTATCCTGTCGCCTATGATCAGCGGCGCGAACAGCATGCTGTGTACCATTTCCGTACCTGGTATCAGGCCGGGCAATTCGTCCTCTGCTGTCAGCTCTATGGCAACTTCACGGCGCTCTTTGACGCAGCGTACAGAGTTCGACACCGGGCTGGACATGTAAACGGTATCTGGCTCTATCGGCATGCCATTTTCGACACCAAAGGCTGAGGTCATGCTTTGCTGATCATCATCCATCATGTAGATGACAAAGGCGGTCACATGCAGTAAATCGTGCACATGGCGATTCAAGGCTTCAAAGACTGCTGCCGCATCCAGGCTGGCAGTAATTTCCTGTCCTATGGTCCCTAATTTTTCCAGCACGACACTGGTTTGTTGCAAGACTTTGGCACGTTGCGCTTCTGCTGCTGCCAGTTGGCGCAAATGTTCACTCTCAGCCTTCATGCGCTCAGTCTGCTGACTCAGTTGCATGGCATTGAGCCGGTTCGCAGAAGCAAGCTTGTTACTTTTTTCGCGGGCAATGAGTGCCAGTTGCCCAAATTCATAGGCCTGGCGAAAATTGTCGGCAGCCGCATAGGCATGGGCGATTTCTTCATACAGGTCTGGGGGTATGGTAAAACCGCTGATATTGTCAGCAAGATCAAGTGCCATGCGCAGATAATGCAAGGAGGCGCTGGCAGCTTGCATTTGTGCAGGTTCAGGCAAGCTATGGCGCGTGTATAAAGCGGCGAGCACACGCAAGACTTCAATATGCCGGTAGCCATCAGTACTCTGGCGCGCCAGCGTCAATGCTTCAAGCGCGACAGCCAATGCCGCCTTGGCCTGTCCTTGCATGGATAAGGCATTGGCATAACCACGGCGTGAGCCTATGCGAAAATCCAGATGATTCTTTTTATCCGCCCAGGAAATCAATTCATGAAAAGTGGTCAGCGCAGTTGCATAGTCACCCATATCCAGTGACAAATCACCGAGATAACGCAAGGCCAGTAAATGGGCGCGTGCACCTATCACCTTCGCCAGTATGGGCAAGGCATTTTCAAGCATCTGCTTGGCATTATCCAGGCGGCCCAGCCTGCGCAGGGTCTCTGACATCTGCACCAGGCAACTGGCTATGCTGTTGGGCCATCCGGCTGCTCTGGCCAGATCAAGCCCATCCTGTATCCAGTGCAAGGCAGACTGATGATCACTCATGCTGTTAAAGGCATCACCTATATTGCTGGCAGCAGTTATCATGCGGCGCTTTTGCCCATAATTCCTGGCGAATTCAAACACCTGTATGCCACGCCCTGCGGATGCACCGAAGTCACTGGTCAGGGAATACGTGTACATTAAAAATTCATTGATATAACTGCGCAGGAACAGATCGCTACTCTGGCTTTCAGGATTGCGACTTTCTCCCCAGCGTTCAAGTGCCAGAGGCAAGTTGCGCAACACCAGTTGATTTGCCAGCAGAGATTCTGCGGCGGTTTCGCGCATCTTGTCTTTTGCCACAAGAGCAAACTGAACTGCCAGGCCAATTTCTGATTCAACGACTGGCACCTCGCCTTTTTGCAAATTAACACTAGCAAGCAAAAAATGTGCATCTGCAGTGCAGCACGCAGCCAGGTCAGAGCTATTACCAGTTGACAGTTCCAGAGATTGCACAGACAACTGCGCCGCCTGATCAAACTCGCCAAACAGCCATGCAGCTTCAGCCCGGATCAGCAGCAAGCGGGCGCGTATGAGCCGTGCAGGGCTGCCTGCATCGCTATCATCAGAAGGAAACAATTCGCCAGTGAGATTTTCTGTGGCCTGGGCCAGCTTAAGTGCCCTGAGAGTGTCACGCTGGCGCAAATGCCAGGCAAGCTTTAACTGCAGATCCAATAATTCCATCCCCCGCAAACCTGGCAATTCGCGTTCCCACTGCTCTACTTCGTCATTGGTAACGAAAATGTCCATGGGGTGAAATTGAGGAGGTTGAATGATTTTGACGGATTGGATATTGAAGAAATAGTATCAGATCGGGCAAGAATTTGAAGATAATCCCGAAGCCAGAAGAGCGTATTTGAAGAATATTGACATAACCTTACACTGAAAAGTAACACAGGCTGGTATTTCAAATGAATTTCTCATTGAAATACCAGCCTGCTCATTATCTTAAAGACAATTTATTGAAATTTAACAAAGTTTTATCTATGCGACTACGGCGTCTGACTTTTTGGCCACCAAGGTCAAAATATCATAAGACGCCACCAGTTCATTATCCTGATTCGTCACTTCCACATCCCAGGCCACCACTCCCTGCCCCACACCTTTGGCATCTTTCTTTTGCCTGTCTATCTTGCGCTTGCAGGTCAGGCGTGCACGGATGGTGTCGCCTATGCCTACCGGTTTGATGAAACGCAGGGTATCGAGACCATAGTTGGCCAGGACAGGGCCAGGTGCCGGAGATACAAATAAACCGGCAGCCGCCGAGAGCACAAAATAACCATGAGCAATCCGTTTGCCAAAAGGGCTTTCTTTGGCAGCGATCTCATCAAAATGCATGTAAAAAAAGTCACCGGACAAACCACCAAAGGCGACGATATCGGCTTCACTGACAGTACGCCTGTGGGTCAGCAAGGACATGCCAATCTGTAGGTCTTCAAAATAGCGGCGGAAAGGATGGACATCAGATTCCAGCACGGCAGCACCACGCACATGCTCTGCCGTCACTGCGGCCAGCATGGTGGGCGAGCCCTGCACGGCAGCTCTTTGCAAATAATGTTTGACTGCGCGGCTGCCACCCAATTCTTCACCACCGCCAGCACGGCCAGGGCCGCCGTGCTTCAATTGTGGCAAGGGGGATCCATGGCCGGTTGATTCTGTCGCTGACTCGGCATTCAAGATCATCAGGCGACCATGTCGCGCTGCCATATGCGGTATTGCCATGGCTGCGATATGCGGGTCTTTGGTGACCAGGGTCGCGACCAGGCTGCCGTTGCCCTTTGCGGCCAACGCAAGGGCTTCCTGCATATCCTTGTAAGGCATCAGGGTCGTTACCGGGCCAAAAGCTTCTATCTCGTGCACTGCTGAATTTCCCATAGGCTGGCGACAGACGATCAGAGTTGGGGAAAGGAATGACCCCTGCTCTAATCCTTCGCCCTGCAATTGCGCAGGTACAGTGCCGCCAAAGATGATTTGATTGCCTGCTGCCAGTTGCGCAATACTGGCGAGTACATCGTGCTGCTGTGCGCGACTGGCCAGCGGCCCCATGCGCACGCCTTCAAGACGTGGATCACCGACGATGGTTTTTTCCAGTCTGGCGCGTATTTTTTCTGCCACCACATCCAGTTGCGCAGCGGGCACCATGGCCCTGCGTATGGCCGTGCATTTCTGCCCGGCCTTGGCTGTCATTTCACGTACCACTTCCTTGACGTACAGATCCAGTTCGTCATCATCAGCCGCTATATCAGGCCCGAGTATTGCGCAATTCAGTGAATCAGCTTCGGCATTGAAGGGGATAGAACGGCGCACGATATTTGGATGCACCTTCAATTGCGCTGCCGTAGCAGCAGAACCGGTGAAGGTGACGACATCGGTTTCTTCCAGCAGATCGAGCAAATTGCCAGTGGAGCCAATAATCAGTTGCAAGCTGCCCTCGGGTAGCAAGCCACTCGCATGAATTTGCCTGACCAGTGCTTCGGTCAGATACGAGGTTGCTGTCGCTGGTTTGACTATGCAAGGCATGCCTGCCAAAAAGCTAGGTGCAAATTTCTCCAATAAACCCCAGACTGGAAAATTGAATGCATTGATGTGTACTGCGACACCCTGACGCGGCACCAGGATATGCGTACCAGAAAAATGCCCCTGTTTGCCTAAAGGCACGGCCGGGCCTTCGTGCACAACATTCCCGGACGGGAATTCATTCGTGCCTATGCTGGCGTAGGCAAAGACGGTACCTGCGCCACCTTCTATATCTATCCAGCTATCACTACGGGTTGCACCGGTGTGAGATGAAATTACGTATAGCTCTTCCTTGTGTTCAGACAGGTATTTGGCAAGAGTGCGCAAAATAGAAGCTCGTTGCTGGAAGTCCAGCGCCAGCAAATTTTTCAGGCCAGTCTGTCTTGCATAAGTGAGCGCTGCGCCAAAGCCCAGGGCTTCGGCATGGCTGGCGTAAATCGCGCTGCCATCAATGGCACTATGCAGGATTTGTTGTGGCTCTGTACCTGTCCATACACCGGCTACCCAGCTTTGCAAAATTTTCATGGATTACTCTCTTAAATAATCAGATATTCAGAATCAGGACTTGGTGCCATAAGTTGGCAAGCCTGCTGCCAGCGCAATGCGCGGGCGATTTTCTTCGACTGCAGTCAACGCTTCCACTTCCTGCATGCTGGCGAGTGAGCGTCTGGTCAGTGCATGATATTGCGCCGTGCCTTCAGTCTTCCAAGCGATTTCTTCATCACGCAAAACACGCGCAATGCGTGCTGGTGCACCCATGACCAGGCTGCGTGGCGGCACATCCATACCAGCTTTGACAAAGGACATGGCAGCGACGATCGACGATTCACCAATGACAGCCTTGTCCATGACGACTGCGTTCATACCTACCATGGCGTTTTTACCTATGTGGCAGCCATGCAATACCGCACCATGACCGATATGCCCATCCTGCTCTACCACTGTGTCGCTGTCAGGGAAGCCATGTATGACACAGGTATCCTGCACATTCGCACCTTCTTCCAGAACGATACGGCCAAAGTCCCCACGCAGGCTGGCAGAGGGTCCTATATAACAGCCAGGTCCAACGATCACATCGCCTATCAGCGTGGCGCTGGGGTGCACGTAGGCGCTGGGATGCACCACCGGTATCAGGCCATCGATTGCATATATAGTCATGCCGCCTCCTTGGCTTCAGGCACGTTCGATGATGAGTGCAATGCCCTGCCCTACGCCTATGCACATCGTGCACAGGGCATAGCGGCCATTGGTGCGTTCCAATTGGTTTAGTGCTGTAGTTACCAAGCGTGCACCGGATGCACCCAGAGGGTGACCTATCGCTATCGCGCCACCATTTGGATTGACATGTGCAGCATCATCAGCCAGGCCAAGATCACGCGTAACGGCCAAGCCCTGTGCTGCAAAGGCTTCATTAAGTTCGATGACATCCATCTGCGCCAGATTCAAACCAGTCTGTGCCAGCAATTTACGTGTTGCCGGTGATGGGCCAAAACCCATGATGCGTGGTGCCAGGCCCGCTGTCGCCATGCCAACGATACGTGCACGTGGTGTCAGGCCATGCTGTTTTACTGCAGCATCTGACGCCAGCAATAAAGCGCAAGCGCCATCATTGACGCCAGATGCATTGCCAGCAGTGACTGTGCCATCTGGTTTGACCACGCCTTTAAGGCGGGCCAGCATGGCGATATATGTATCCGGACGTGGGTGTTCATCGGTTGTGAACAAAATGGCCTCGCCCTTTTTTTGCGGGATGCTGACGGGGATGATTTCCCCGGCAAAAAAACCGGCAGCGTGGGCTACCGCCCAGCGTTGCTGGCTGCGCAGAGCAAAGGCATCTTGGTCAACGCGATTGATGCCAAATTGTTCGGCAACATTTTCTGCGGTTTCGGGCATGGAATCTATGCCGTATTTTGCCTTCATCAAGGCATTCACAAAACGCCAGCCTATCGTCGTATCTTCTATTTTTGCTGCACGTGAAAAAGCACTGTCGGCCTTGGCCATGACAAAGGGTGCGCGCGTCATGCTTTCTACACCGCCAGCAATAATCAGTGATGCTTCTCCAGATTTAATGGCACGCCCGCCTATGCCTATCGCATCCAGGCTGGAGCCACATAAACGGTTGATGGTATTGGCTGGTACATCGACGGGTAAACCTGCCAGCAGTGCGGCCATGCGACCTACATTGCGGTTATCTTCACCGGCCTGGTTGGCGCAACCGTAATACACGTCATCTACCATTTTCCAGTCTACGCCAGTATTGCGTTCCATCAATGCCTTGATCGGCAAGGCTGCCAGGTCATCGGTACGTATGCTGGCCATGGCACCGCCGTAACGGGCGAATGGGGTTCTGACAGCGTCACATATCCATGCTTCCATATTTTTGTCTTCCTTTTATTTTATTTGCTTTGAATGCTCAAGCCTTCTTGCGATTGTCAACTACACGCCTGGCCTTGCCGACCATGGTGCGTTCTATGCTATTGGCGGGCAGTATGCTGACATGGCAACTGACACCGATAAAAGTCTTGATATGATGCTCTAGCTGCTGGTGCAATTGCTTCACATCCTGCTCTGACAAAGTGCCTGATACTTCAGGCCGCAGTTCAGCTACGATATCAAGCTTGTCCATATGACCTTCACGCGTCACTACCAGTTGATATTGCGGTGCCAGTTGTGGATGTTTGAGTATCAGTTCTTCTACCTGCGTAGGGAATAAATTCACACCACGGATGATGAGCATGTCGTCAGAGCGGCCGGTGATCTTACCCATACGACGCATAGATCTTGAAGTCGGTGGCAGTAAGCGTGTCAGGTCGCGGGTACGATAGCGTATGACAGGAAAAGCTTCCTTGCTCAGTGAAGTAAAAACCAGCTCACCCTCTTCGCCATCGGGCAAAACTTCGCCAGTTTCAGGATTGATAATTTCTGGATAAAAATGATCTTCCCAGATCACCGGGCCATCCTTACTTTCTATACATTCGCTCGCGACGCCTGGTCCCATGACTTCTGACAAGCCATAGATATCAACGGCATCAATACCGGCACGCGTTTCGATTTCACTGCGCATGGCATCGGTCCATGGTTCCGCACCGAAGATGCCTATACGAAGCGAAGTGTTAGCGGCGTCTATGCCCTGGCGCGTCATTTCTTCTATGATATTGAGCATATAAGAAGGCGTGACCATGATGATGGATGGCTGAAAATCCTGTATCAATTGCACCTGTTTTTCCGTCTGCCCGCCAGACATGGGGATGACTGTACACCCCAGTCGCTCTGCACCATAATGCGCACCCAGGCCGCCAGTGAACAGGCCATAACCGTAAGAGACTTGCACGATGTCGCCCGCACGGCCACCAGCCGCACGGATAGAGCGCGCCACCAGGTTTGCCCAGTGATCAATATCTTTTTGCGTGTAACCAACCACCGTTGGTTTGCCTGTGGTGCCACTGGATGCATGCACCCTGACCACTTTTTCACGCGGTACGGCAAACATACCAAAAGGATAGTTGTCGCGTAAATCCTTCTTGCCAGTGAAAGGAAACTTCGCCAGGTCAGCCAGGGTTTTCAAATCATCTGGATGTACGCCCGCTGCATCAAAACTGGTGCGGTAATGCGGGACGTTGTCATACACGTGTTGCAAGGTCCATTTCAGTCGCTGCAATTGCAAAGCCTGAAGTTCATCTTTACTGGCCGTTTCTATTGCGTCCAGACCCGTAGCTATTTTTCTGTCTGTGTTGTCTGCCATGTTTGTCTCCTGCGCACTTAGTTTGATCGTGGTTTTATGTATGATGGCTAAACAAAGCTCAATTTGGAATTGCGTTTTCCTGCAATACCAGACCTGGTACAACTTCCGCATTCAGCTTATGCGACTTGCCACGGAACAGCGCGATCAATTGGCCATGCTGATTCGTCAGGCGCGCATCGTAGATGCCGGTGCGGCCAGTCAATGATTGTTCTGTCGCCGTCGCGGTGATGACATCATCCTCGCGCCCTGGTGACAGAAATTCTATGCTGCATCCGGCCGCAACAGTTACCTGATTCCGGCTATTGCAGGCAAAGGCAAATGCACTGTCAGCCAGGGTAAACAAATAACCACCGTGACAAGTCTTGTGCCCGTTCAGCATGTCGGGCCTGATCACCATGCTGAGTGATGCTGTCCCTTCAGCTACATGCACTATCTGCATATCCAGGCCGCGCGTTGCGGCATCGCTGGCGAACATGGAGGCGGCAGTGAGTTCTGCCATGTGCTGACTGTTTTTGGCAAATTGCATGGTCTCTGTGCTCATCTATGCTTTTCCTTGGGTAGATCAAACTTACTTGCCAACAAACTGGGGTGTGCGCTTCTCTACAAACGCAGCAACACCTTCACGATAGTCCTGACTTTGTCCCAGTTCACGCATCATATTCGTCTCCAGAGTCAATTGCTGCTCCAAAGTATGCTGCGGGCTGGCATAGATTGCCTGCTTTGTGAAGGCCAGCCCCTTGGTGGGGGCTGATGCAAAATGCTTGGCCATAGCCATGGCTTCAGCCTGCAACTGATCATCATCCACACACTTCCAGATCAGGCCCCATTGCTCTGCCTGTTCGGCACTGATTTTACCGCCCAACATGGCTGCGCCCATGGCTCTGGCTGTGCCCAGGGCGCGTGGCAAGAAGTATGTGCCGCCGGTATCTGGTATCAGGCCCAGCTTGCAAAAGACTTCAACAAAACTGGCTGAACGTGCTGCCAATACGATGTCGCATGCCAGCGGCAAATTGGCACCAGCACCGGCTGCTACACCATTCACTGCGCAAATAACCGGGATGGACAAGGCGCGCAAGGCAAGTACCAGCGGCGCATAATATTTTTCTACTGACTCACCCAGATCTGGAGGTGCACCGTCGGCACTGACGGTACGGTCAGATAAATCCTGGCCTGCGCAAAAGCCGCGCCCGGCACCGGTCAATACCATGACGCGCACCGAGGCATCAGCGAGTAGCACAGTCAGCGCATCCTGTATTTCCATATGCATGGCAACGTTAAAACTATTCAATTTTTCGGGTCGGTTCAGGGTCAGGTGAGCAATACCTTGACTGATGTGAAACAGGATGTGGGAATAGTCCATTCAATTCTCGCTATCAAAATCCAGGGTCAGTGTATCGCTGACTGGAAAACTCTGGCAGGTCAGCACAAATCCGCGTGCAACTTCATAATCTTCCAGGGCGTAATTCCTGTCCATATCGACCTTGCCTTCCACTACCTTGGAGCGACAGGTAGAACAAACACCACCTTTGCAGGAATAGCGCATATCATGCCCCAGCTTCAGGGCGGCATCCAATACAGACTCCTTGTCTTTTTCCATGTCAAAATGCGTGTGATGACCATCCATGATAATCGTCACGGCACAAGATGATTTGCCAGGCAAAGGTTTGGCGCTGGCGACATGCCGGTGCGCCGGTATGCTGGCAGCAAACAACTCGACCTTGATCTGCTCCTTGGGCATGCCACGCTGCTGCAAGGCATTGCTGACGGCATGCATCATTTCTTCTGGCCCGCAGATGAAGGCAGCATCCATGTCGTCTATGCGTATCCATTGGTCAAACAGGTTCAGGCATTTTTCAGCGGTGATGCGGCCATTGAACAAGTCTATATCTTGCTGCTCGCGGCTCATGATGTAGATCAGGTTCAGGCGTTGCAAATAGCTATCTTTTAATGCTGCCAGTTCTTCCTTGAACATGACAGTCGATGATGCACGATTGCCATACACCAGAGTGAACTTGCTATGCGGCTCTGTCTGCAGTGTAGTCTTGATGATGGACAGCAAAGGCGTGATGCCACTGCCCGCAGCAAATGCCAGATAATGTTTTTCATGCTCGGTAGCCAGCGGCAAATTGAAATGGCCCATAGCGGGCATGACTTCAATATCCATACCTGGGCGCAAGCTGTCATGCACCCAATTGGAAAATGCGCCCCCTTGCACGCGCTTGATGGCTACCCGCAACTGCCCATCCTGCACAGCAGAACAAATAGAATACGAGCGCCGCACATCTTCGCCGGCGATCTTGGCACGCAAGGTCAGGTGCTGCCCTTCACGGTAGGCAAACTGTGCCTGCAGATCGGCTGGCACGGCAAAGCTCAGGACTACGGCATCACGGGTTTCTGGCCGTATCTGGCTGACTGTCAGTGGGTAAAATTTGCTCATGTATTGTTGTCTCCTTTTATTTTTATTATTCTTATTATTCGCTCAGTGCGGTTTGAAGTAATCAAAAGGTTCCAGGCAAGCCTTGCATTTATACAGCGCCTTGCAGGCAGTTGATCCAAACTGGCTGACCAGTTGAGTATCAACAGAACCGCATTGCGGGCAAGCGATGGCTGGTTGTACTTCACGATAACGTTGTATGGAGGAGATATCCACTACCTGTTGCTGTGGTGGTGCGATGCCATAGCCACTGAGCTTTTGCTTGCCGGCTTCTGTCATCCAGTCTGTACTCCAGGCGGGTGACAATTGATAAACAATGCTGGGTGGTTTGATGCCATGCGCCTGTAGTGTATTTCCAATTTCTTCCGCAATCACGTCCATGGCGGGGCAACCGGAGTAAGTGGGGGTAATTGTGATGACACACTCGCCCTCCTGCCATTCCACTGCGCGGATAATACCCAGGTCAGTCACCGAAATGACCGGAATTTCAGGGTCACTGACCTCTCCCAGCCATTGCCATATCTGCCCTATGCTTGCAGATGGATTTTCCACATAGTCCATGGCAGAAACTACCATTGCGCCCCCGGATAGGCACGCTGCAAGAACTGCATCTCTGCCAGCAAGTAACCCATATGTTCAGTATGCACACCTTGCTTGCCACCCTTTTGCATCCAGCTATTGGCATCAGGCAAGCGCAAGGTGGCGGCATGCATGACATCGACCAGATGGGCATCCCAGGCGGCTTTCAAATCTGAAGGTAAAGGGGCAATGCCTGCCGCGTGCATGGCGACATCGATCTCATCATCCATGAACATTTCGCCAGTGAAGCGCCACAATTCTTCCAGAGCGGTCTGCATCATTTTCTGACTCAATTCAGTACCATCACCCAGACGTACCACCAGATCGCTGCTGCGGCGTAAATGGTAAGTGACTTCTTTCAGTGATTTTTCTGCGATGGCGGCAATCTGCTGATCCGTGGATTGCTTCAGTGCTTGCAGATAATGGTAATGCCAGGTATCAAACAGGAATTGCCGCATCAGGGTATCGGCATAATTACCGTTAGGCTGTTCGAGCAATAAGAAATTATGAAAATCGTGTGCATCCCGCAAGAACGCCAGATCATCTTCGGTACGTCCCTTGCCTTCCAGTTCAGCCGCATAGGCATACCACAATCTCGCCTGACCTATCAGGTCAAGGGCTACATTGGTCAATGCCATGTCTTCTTCCAGCGCTGGCCCCTTGCCACACCACTGCGACAGACGCTGGCTGAGTATCATTGCATGGTCTGCCAAACGCAAAACATAATTGAATTTGTCTTCTGACATCTCAATTCTCCAGAATTATTTAGCTATGATGTATAGACAGAGTTCAATTACAGATTCTTGACTTCATCCGGCATAGGGAAGAAGGTCGGATGACGATATACCTTGCTGTTTGATGGCTCAAACAAAGCTTCCTTATCGCCAGGGCTACTGGCGAAAATATCGCCGGCCCTTGCCACCCAGATGCTGACACCTTCATTGCGACGTGTATAGACATCACGCGCGTGGTTGATCGCCATTTCTGCATCAGGTGCATGCAGACTACCCACATGCTTGTGTGCCAGACCGTGCTGGCTGCGTATGAATACTTCCCACAAGGGCCATTCTTTGCTCATGATCTGTCTCCTGCTCTCTTATCTATTTTTATGCGCTTTTTTTATTTTCTTGCTGCTTATCGGCATGCGCCTGCAAGGCATCACGGAACCATGCGCCGTCGTCATAAGCCTTGACGCGGGTACGCAGGCGTTCACGGTTACAGGGGCCATTGCCTTTCAAGACCTGGTAAAACTCTTCCCAGTCGATTTCACCAAAATCATAATGGCCCCGTCCTTCATTCCATTTAATGGCGGGATCAGGCAACTGCAGGCCCAGATATTCTATCTGTGGCACAGTCTGATCAACCATGCGCTGACGCAATTCATCATTGGAAAAAAGCTTGATACGCCATTGCGCCGATTGAGCACTATTCACCGATGCCGCATCAGACGGGCCAAACATCATCAGCGCTGGCCACCAGTAACGATTCAATGCATCCTGGGCCATGGCTTTTTGTTCTGCTGTGCCACGGCACAAGGTCAACATAATGTCGTAGCCCTGGCGCGCATGGAAGGACTCCTCCTTGCAGACACGTATCATGGCGCGTGAATACGGGCCATAAGAGCAGCGGCACAAAGGTATCTGGTTGATGATGGCTGAGCCATCAACCAGCCAGCCTATCGCCCCCATATCAGCCCAACTCAGGGTCGGGTAATTGAAAATGCTAGAATACTTGGCTTTACCGGAATGCAGGTCGGCCAGCAGCTCGTCACGTGACACACCCAGGGTTTCGGCAGCGCTGTAAAGATACAGGCCGTGCCCAGCTTCATCCTGGATTTTTGCCAGCAAAATGGCTTTGCGTTTTAAGGTGGGAGCGCGGGTAACCCAGTTACCTTCTGGCAGTTGACCAACGATTTCGGAATGCGCATGCTGGGAGATTTGCCGTATCAGGGTTTTTCTATAGGCATCCGGCATCCAGTCTTTGGCTTCAATACGGATACCGGCATCGATGCGCTCCTGGAAGGCACGCTCGGCATCGCTCAACTCTTCTGCAGTTTTGAGCTTGCTCAAGCCGGTCTCGACTAATTGTGCATACATGAAACACTCCTTGGCATCCTGAGGATGCGAACATGGAAGATTGATCTGCGTCAAACAATTATATGATACAGTTTTTATTGATGTTGAAGTTTTTTTGTATCATTTTAATTTTTTGAGGGATTTACCCCTCATCAGCTACACCATAGGTAAAATCTGGACAACAACCAATACTTACATACCATCACTTACACAGCCGCATGCAGACCAGCACTGCCATCCAAACCTGGATAGACCAGCAACTTACCAATAATCCACCAAGGGCAAAATCCCTGGTGATGACGGTCTTTGGCGACGCCATCGCCCCGCATGGCGGTACGATATGGCTAGGTAGTTTAATCTCATTAATGAGTCATTTTGGCATTAATGACAGATTAGTACGCACCAGCGTGTTCAGACTAGCCGAAGAAGGCTGGCTGGAAGCCAAACGGGATGGCCGGCGCAGCACTTATCAACTGGCAACCGCAAGCTATGCCAGGTTCCAGCATGCCTACAAGCGCGTGTATGTTCCACAAACTGGCAAATGGGATCACTACTGGACCCTGGTCATCATGAGTGGCGACGATACATCCACCGGCAATAAAGCCAGCCTGAAAAAAGAATTGCTGTGGGAAGGTTTTCGCATGATTAATGCCGGTGTATTTGCCCATCCCCAGGCAGATACTGCAGCCCTGCAAAATGTGTTGGGACGAAATGGCTTCGCGGGATTATGTACAGTATGCCGCACCAGTGATTTAAACTTGCCCAATGCCCGCCCGCTACCATCACTGATCGCCAGCCATTGGCAACTCGATGAAGTGAATATCGCCTACAAGAATTTTATTGAAGCATTCTCGCCTCTGAAAAAACTAGTGCAAGGACAAAATTTGCCTGAGCACGCGGCCTTTGTTATCCGCAGTCTGTTGATACATAGCTTCCGTCGCACCCAACTGCACGATCCCAACTTACCGAGCAGCTTGCGACCTGAGGGTTGGCTAGGTGATGAGGCATACCGGTTATGCCGTGATCTTTACCGGGCCTGTTTCCGGCCAGCAGAAAATTTATTGAGCCAGGCACTTGATCCTGAACATCGACAAGATGGCGGTTTGAGTTTACAGGAAAGGTTTGGCGGGCTTTTTTAAAGCCATGAATTTGCTCTATATCATTTTGGCTTGCTTAGTATTAAAACCACGCGCGCGTTGAAGTACCCGCTTATAGTCACGTCTTAGGCAGTTGCTGGGCAAGCGCAACAATTATGCCCTAAGGTCCCCGGATATAAGCCAGGTTATACGTATTCTCATACTGCATTTCGCCAATCAGCTCTGCCCCGTGTTCACGCATGCGGGCAACGACAGTATCAATTCCATCGACAGCAAACATGATGCAGCCCAGACCAAGCGTGTTCACCGGCACATATACCGCCCAAAATCTGATCGTGTCCGTTCAGTTAAAACAATCATGAGAACCACGATACACGCATCTAACGCAAAGACTTGAACAGCAAATTTGCCGACAATACTGTCTAGGCAGGTAGTAAGCCACCCAGATGGCAAGAGAATAAGCCTCAAATTCGTCGCTCCAGCGCAAGCTGGAGCCTGGTGTCGTTGGTCGAAGAGTCGGGCGGTGTAATCTAGAGAGCGATTAAGCGATGGGTAAAACGGTGCGCACAGCGCACACTACTCCGGTGAGAGGCGAAGTGGTTTAATGTATTTCCGTTTTTGCAAAAGCAAAACCCCCACTCAAATAAATGAGCGGGGGTCTGCGGAATAAAAGCCTGACGATAACCTACTTTCACACTGGTTGCAGCACTATCATTGGCGCGTAATCGTTTCACGGTCCTGTTCGGGAT